>CAZPCV010000007.1:0-22570 GCA_964585245.1 uncultured Gammaproteobacteria bacterium | reverse complement strand
CGTGGCGGCAACTAATAAAGATTTGCTTTCTGAAATTGAAAAAGGCAATTTTCGTAGCTCCGGTACCCGGATCAGTGATAACTCGTATACGACGATCAGCGCTATCCGCTAACTGAACTCCAGAAAAACCAAAACTACTGCCCGATCGGCAGGTCTTGGTTGTGAACGGAGAGCCATCTACGGTTATGGTGCCCTGGAGTTGAGGCGATAATATAGAAAGTACGAAAAAAGCCGCAATTCCCCCCGCCAGGAGTAGCCCCCCGAAAATGCTAGCGAAAATAATAGCCTGCTTTTTTCCGTTGGACAAGGTGTTGTTTTCAAGTGTCATAAAATTTGCAGTTAAAAATTAACTATAGATAGTATACAGCTAATAAATATTATTACAACAAAATTAGTAAAAATGATAATGGCGATCATTTTAGAAAGGGGCGTTAGTATAATTTACATTCAAATTCATTGAGGAAGGGGTAAAAATTCGTTGCATTATATCCCCTTTAATGTTAAAATTTATTAGTATCCTTGGAGGGATTGCAAAAAATATTTTTGTTTATGGATCAGAAAAATTTTATAAAAATTAAGTAGAGCTCAGCAGCTCTTTTTTAGTTGAAAAAAATAATGTGAAATATAAAAAAATAAACTATCATTTTTATTTTTCATTATTTTATTTTTGCACTTTTTTAGTGTTGGGTTTTATTCTGTTTTGCCCCATTCCAACTTTTGCAGCAGCACGAACGGCTTCGGTCATAGGTAATAAATCATAATAGCTAGTATAATTTTATTGGTTGAGAAATCTAGAAAATAGTATACTAAAAACATGCGTTATTTTGCAAAGATAAATGTTGTTTTGTTGTGGCTAGCGTCTGTAATAGTGGGTATTTTTTTTGTTACCGTAAAACCCGCCGGCGCGGTTGCTGTCCACAACTCCACATTAACGGCAACCGCAGATGTGGCCACGATAGGCACTCCGCGGCAAGTGAGAGTTGATTCTTCTGACGGCAAAACGTATGTGCTTGGCGGCACAACAGCCATGTCGATAATTTCGGTCGATGGTTCAAGTTCTACCAATGTTGTCTACAGCACGCCGCTTATTTCCGGCTCGTTTGGTGATTTTGTTGTTTCAAATGGAAACGTCTATATTTCCATAAACGCAGGGATTAGTGGTCCGGCGTATAAATATTCCGTGCTTGGTTCGGTGGCCACTTTAGTTGCATCTGTCGGAATCGGAACGGGTTCGGTTGGGGATATTGCTTTTGGGCCCGGTGACAGCCTTTATATTAGTAAAACCACTTCTGTCGCAACGCTCAATACGAATTTAGAGAAAACTGTCCCTACCAGCACCCTTTTGAACGGCAGTGCGGTGCGCCTCACAGCCGATGGAAATGGTCGGGTACTATATTTTACGTCCACAAGAAGAATATACAGGAGTGATTTAAATGGCTCTGACATCCTTATTTCTTCGGCGCTAAGCAGCTATGCCCAGAATAAAGGCATTGTCGCGTCTGCCGATGGGAGTGCGGTATATTTTGCTGATGGTAGCGGGGTGATCGGAAAAATTTCCGTAGCCAGCGGGTCCATTTTATGGACGGTCAATACAGGTGCGGCTACCCTGCTGGGGATGGATGTTAGTACGAGCACTGGCAGAATTACCACGGTTAATACCAGCGGGGTGGTTAATACGTATGCGCCTATTACCCCCATTTCCAATCTGAGCATTTCCCCAAGCAGTACCAGTGCTGTTTTGAGCTGGGACACCGGAGTTACCGACAGTGATTATGGCGGTGTAACTATACGCCGCAGCACCATCGATTATCCAGCAAGTGTTACAGACGGTACATCTGTAACATCATCCGTCTTAACGTCTTCTTTTACCGATGCGGATTTGGCTGATGGGACGTATTATTACACTTTGTTCAATAAGACATCCGACGGATATTATAGTAGTGGTGTAACCTCTACAGTTTCCATTGATACTACGCCGCCGAATGCCCCCACAATCACAGCGGCAGCCGGCGCTGCGGCAGTGACTTTGAATTGGGATATTCCCGCCACCACTCAGTCGTTTACTTTAAAACGGAGTTACAACGGAAGTCCTTACTCCATTGTTTCCAGCACCATTAGCACGAGCGTAACGAGTTATGTTGATACTGGCCTTATTGACGGCAGTTATACCTATGCTATATACGCACAAGACATCAGTGGCAATATTTCAAGTGCGGGCGTCACCAGCGAAATCACGATTGATACCATAGCCCCAGCCATTTCTGCGGTGGCCGCTGTACCAAGTTCTGTTACAGCAGTCATTAATTGGGAGACCAACGAAAATGCTTCTTCGCAAATAGTTTATTCGCCTGATACTTTGTATGCTTCTTCTACGGCGCTTGCCGACACGGGCGACGCCGCTACACGAAATCATGAGGTTATCATCTCCAGGCTCTTACCGTGTACAGAGTATAATTACAAAGCAGTGTCAGCGGACATTTTTACAAATACTTCCACCTCAACCGCCGCCACTTTTACAACGACCGGTTGTGTGGGCGGGGCGACTATTTCTTCTTCCACCAGCACGCTGGCGGATACCACACTTACGAGCAGTGCGAGCCTGACCGAAGGCAATATTGCGCTATCCCTTTCGGCGCCAGCGCGATTTACCCAGAGTCATACTCAAGTCACTTTTCAAATTAAAGCTTTGGGCAGTGCGGCAGTAGTAGCCAGCGTGGGCAAGCCTAGTAGCCATCTACAAAGCGCCAGCCGCATAGTTTTTGATCTAAAGGCGTTAGCGGACGCACAAACAACGGTAGAAACTTTTGATATTCCAATTGATATCACTTTTCGCTACACAACGAGTGAAATTGTGGGTTTGAATGAATCTTCTCTGTTGATTTACCACTATCATGACGGTGCCTGGTCGGCGTTAAATAATTGTACAGTTGATAGAAATGCCAAAACCATTACGTGTGCCACTCCAAGTTTTTCTACCTTCGGATTATTTGGAGAAGCCGAGTCGGGCAGTGGCGGAGTCGCCTACACCACTGGCGGGTCAATCGTCACTATTTTTCCACCCATTCCAGCACCCAAAAAAGCAACCCTCAGTTCTGATACACAGCAAATCCCAGCTGCTCCGGAAAAAAATACCACCTCCATCGTTATAGTCGAGCCGAATAAATCAATCTTTTTTGCTTGTTCACTTACTGGCGTACTTCGCTTGGGCAGTGTCGGCAGTGCAGTAAAAAAACTGCAGCTTTTTCTAGCTCGTCAAGGTTCTGTAGTTTATCCCGAAGCTCTGGCTAGCGGATACTTTGGCCCGGCCACCCGGCGGGCCGTAATTCGTTTCCAAGAAAAATATGCAGCTGATATTCTGCAGCCGTGGGGACTAAAGCAGGGGACAGGGATCGTGTCTAAAAAAACGTTGGAGAAGATGTGTGAAGTGGGTAATTAGAACGAACTTGCTTTAATTCTATTACAAAAAAATAGTTACCCATTGCGAAGTGGGTAACTGTTATAATTGCTAGGGTTGAGCAAGAAGAAAATTTATTTTCTTTTTCGAGGCCCGACGCAATTTCAAGCGCTATGGCAGCGCTTATTTTACGTCAGTTTACAGCTGAAATTCGTCAGATCACTTCATTTGCTAGTTTTAAAACTAGGGGATTGCTGTAGGGTTAGGGGAGAAGGTGAACAAAAGAAAGTCCTCTGTGCTGGATTTCGTTCATATGCTAGAATTAAACAACTTTTAATCAAAAGCTAGAGTATGCCATTACGTTCACCTGAAAACAGAGATATACAATCTATTCCCCAACGCTTGGAAATTTCTGTTACGTCGGAAAAAGATTTGCACCGGCTAACGGAATGGTTAACGCCACTCGTTGGTGAGGAAGGGGCCGAACAGTGCGTTTTTGCGTTACGATCAATGGTTCAAGAAGATTATACGAACCATTGTAAGGATGCCACTCAAAAATTTGGTCAAAGACTAGCCGAACATTTTGGTGGTGAAGAATCATTTTTTGATCTTGTTCCTGCAGCCACTTTTAGTGACGTTCGCAGTTATGATTCTCTGTCCAAGGTAGGATATCGAGGCGACTACCATAGTGTCGCTATGATAGAACTGAAGCCGAGTCAAAAACAATCCGCCTCTATTTTTGTTGATTTAACCTACTACACCGTTTCCAACGACGCTAAAAAAGACGGAGCACTCATACTCTATGCGCCAGGCAATGCTCAGCAAGGATTGTCTGTCCTTGAAAATCATTATGGAGGAAAGTGGAAAATTGACTTCAGGTTGAACGTGCAAACGAGCACATTTACTTTTCAGGAATAAGCTTAGGAGAGTTAAAAGCGGGAACAAGAAAGTTCGACTCCCATTGGGTCTCATCCTCACTCACTCCACCCTCCAAACCTGGCAAACCTCGTTCTCACCCAATGTTTAATTGAAGAAACTGACTTCAAGCACTCGAATCATCAAAAATTCTGAAAGTAGAGGTGGCAAACTCCGAATCAGCCCTAACCTTAAACAAAAAACACCACTTTTGAATAATGATGTTCCGTATTGTAGACCACTGTATTAAGAATTTAAACCCGTTAATGTTAGATTTGAAACGATGGTATGAGTATATCCAACTGATACGTTTTCACAGTAGATAGTACCATCCATACCCCAGGCATGTGTCGTCGTTGGACTTTGCAGAAGGTCAAAAGATTGCTTTCAATTAGCAAAAATGATAAAATTACGACAATCTAATCTTACTATGTCCTTAGAACGACATGAGCAACCTAACGGATCTGAAGATGCTGCCAAGACTCGAGCGGAAAATACTGTTAGTCCCAGGGTTCTAGGTCAAATTATTCACGAAACCTATGGCTTGAAATTCGTTGGTTCAACGACTGAACCGGCCTCCTTAGAGTCGTTAAAAAAACGATTCACAGAAAAAGAAATCATCTTCGCACTGAAAACTGGTTTATTAATGGATTCACTGCCTCAATTAGTTGAGACTATTAAGCCTGATTCTTTTGCCCCAGCTGAAGCCACAGGTTACTTTGCTGGTGGGGAGCACGATTTTCAATTCAATGGCCCAGAGGATCTCAAAGACGAGTTTGAAGAGTTAAACTATGCGAGATTAAAATTGTATTTACGAGGCCTTATTGGACAACATGTTGATCATTACTTTGAAAATGATTTTAAAGAAAAGCGACCGAATGCTTTCAAAATAATGCAAGATCTTGGGGAAGATGAAGATGTTCTGAGCGCTCTGGATTTAGGACTAGATCATATTTTAGCAATGCATAAATTTATTACTGATCGAGTAGATCCAGAATTGATCGGACCCAGTTTTGAGAAAAGCTTACCAGTGCTATATAAAATAGCTCGTCAGGAAGTTTTACAAGCTTTAGGTTTGGTACAACATGAGTTTAAAGAGGTCGCATCACCGCGCCAAAAAGAACTTTTTGATCGATTGGCCAAGCATTTGCATGATTTGCCAACACGCACCTTAAACACCATTCGGCGAAATACAGTAACCGATTTACTAGGATTAATCGAAAGGTGGGGCCTAAAAGATCCTGTATATTTTGATACAGCAGTAGATTTGGAATCTGAGTTAGTAGATACCGAGCTATTTATTGGTAGCCTCACGGGTCGACGTCTGCCACCGTGTATCGACAAATTAGAAGTATCTGAGGTTAAAAAATTTTTTACCTATGAATTACAATCCGCCTATCTTAGATTGCACTATCTGATTGACGAGGAAGAAACATTGCCAGATCACCTACAATCCGATTTGATGGCTATTAGGATGAGCTATAGCTTAACACTAGCTGATGAGTTTTTTGAAATGGCTTCTGATACAGGCGCTGTTCCTCGTGTCGAACTCATAGCTGGCACTCAAGAAGCTGGCCGGAAAGAAAGCTCTAAATTACTACGCCTCCCCGATGACTCTTCAGTACCGATGGATTTAGCAGTGCCCCAGACTAAAACAATTGGTTGTGCGGCATTGCATGCAGCCCTGCCATACACTGCTGTCTTGGAAACGATGAGCCAAAATACACAATTTCACCCCTCAAAATTAAATGGCATTGGTTTAACAACCTTGCTAGCTTTGAATGTAATTAGGCAATACGAAAATTCGAAAGTAGCTCACGAGAAAATTTGAATCCAAAGATGGACAAACTACTTATCTATATCAGAGAAACTCTGTCTGGAGCCGCTTTCGATTAACGATTGAAAAACGGTAGATAGTCTTAGTACTGATTTGGTTTTATAAAAAACTCCTCTAAGATTAGAGGAATTTTTACGTGTAGGGGTTATCGTAACAGCAGGCAAACTTTTAATACAGATCAGAATGCGTCCCGACGGTGATAAATATTGCTACATCACCCTGATCCTGAAAAATCGCTCGATAATCACCATTGACATTAATGCTTCGACATTCCGGATAGGCTTTTCCTACCGAATGATTATTAAGAGTTTTATTAGTCTTATCCTCTAAAAATAAATCCAGTCGTTCGTAGAACTGTTCTTGAATCTTTATTGGTAATTTTTTGAACCTCTTTTTAAAGTTTTTATGGAACTGCAGTTCCATAAATTACGCATTTAAATATTTAGCAGCTTCCTTTGCAGAAGAGAACCGTGGGGAAAGATTTTTTCCTTGAGCAATATCTTTTAAAGCTCCATTAATTTCTTTGCCGGTCACAGTATTAAACTCTTCACTGCCGACTAACCCAAGTGTTAAATGGCCGTCAACAAAGGCTTTTGTGGCTAATTTAAGAATAGAGGCAAATGCAATGCCTTGGTGTTGGGCCTTTTTCATCGCTTGATCTTTAAGCTTTTTATCAATTTTAAAGATTACTTGCGTAGTCATAATATAGAAAAATTTAGAATTATTTATATATATTTTATCTATATTTTAGATATATGTCAATAGTTTGAATGGCAAACACCATTTTAACTTTTAGCAAAAAAGAAAACCTGTGAAGCAATCCTAGTCAGCTCGTATTTCTGCCAAAACAGCTCCTAATTTAAATCCTAAGCTCAAAAATGTAGTTACCCATTGCGAAGTGAGTAACTTTTATTTTATGTGCAATTAGGAGCTGAATTCGTCAGATCACTCGAATTGCTAGTTTTATCATTTGGTAATTTGTGTATTTTTAGGTAAAATAGAGTTTCTTAGAGAAATCACAGATTTATAAGTAGAAGCTAAATAAGTAGTAAGATTACTAAGCAGATTATAAATTAAAACTTTTACTCGAATGTAGTATGGATATAGTTGAACGTAATTTACAAAATAGAAGTTTAGCAGATGCCTTAACTAGGGCCGGAATTAAAAGAAATGCTTTACCTGAATTCCAACCGCCCCGTGCCCTTATTGAGGCAAAAGAGATACCTGATACATTAAAAAAGAAGATCAATGATGTTCTAGGCGAGTGCCTTGCGCAAAAAATACCTATGCCTTTCATTCATATTACACTGGAAAAAGTCTTAAAAGATGATAGCCAAGTTATTCCGACAGGTTTTGTGGAATCAATCTTGACTGAAGGAACTAGATTAAATACCAATGGGGCGACTTTTGTTAAGCGTAGCTTAGAAGAG
Source organism: uncultured Gammaproteobacteria bacterium (assembly GCA_964585245.1). Classification (GTDB taxonomy): domain Bacteria; phylum Patescibacteriota; class Patescibacteriia; order Magasanikbacterales; family GWA2-37-8; genus CAZEDL01. The sequence goes on along the minus strand of CAZPCV010000007.1, from coordinate 14,994 downwards.
AACGCCACCCTAGCCGATCCTGCTTATTTTATCGATCATCCAGAATCTTTTGTAGAGGATTTGGCCTTAATGGTACAGCGGTATACGCACCACGGTATTAGAACTAATAAAAAATCCTTAGGCATGGGTTATGGCTACAAAACTAATAAACAAACTGATAAAGGTAGCCCCACAATGATTATTGTAGATAGGGATGCTATTCCCTTAAAACGAGGGAAAGATGGCGATGACCACTATGTCTTATTAGAGCGCTCCACCCCGAGTAAAATAATTGGCACTCTAAAACTGGATAGCTTTGAATCAATGGATAAACATACTGCTTTGGAACTAGCAGATAATTTTTTATCTCTTTTGGGGAACTATTTACAACAAAAAGTTCAGTGAGTTTTTTAAAGAAAAATCTCAAACCAGAAAGTTCGACTCCCGTTGGGTCTCTTCCTCACCCATCCCACACCCAAAACTGGCAAACCTCATTCTCGCCCAGTATTTAATTGAAAAAATAGACTTCTCGCACTCAAATCACTCAAAATTCTAAAACTACAGGTGGCAAACTCCGAATCAGCCCTAACCTTAAACAAAAAACACCACTTTTGAATAGTGGTGTTCCGTATTGTAGACTACTGTCGTGAGAATTTAAACCCGTTAGTGCTGGATTTGAAGCGGTGGTATGAGGGTTTGAAACTTATTACTTGTCCAGCAAGGGCCTAAACCTTCTTAAAATGGCATTTTTTTCGCTAACTTATAAGCTTCTAAGTATTAAAATGGTTAATTTTAGCCTAAATATCGTCAAATACCATTGACAAGAATGGTTTTTTGTGATACACTAATTTGTTAACGATAGAAAAGGCAGAGATAAAAACAGCTGAGATTGTTCTTTACAATAACGAATTGGCGAACATTGTGAGCCTGTAATAGGCCTAGAATGGTCGTCAATTCAGACCGGAAAAGGAGCAAGCAAGCAAAATGCCCGAACTGATCGCGCTATTGGTGGTTCTCATCGTTGTGGTTCTGGCGACCGTGCTGGTCGCCATTTTCAGGCCCGAGCTGTTCCGCAAAAAGGAGGTCATCAGGACCAACCAGCCGGGATGGCAGGCAAACATCCCCTTCACCCTCATCGAACCCCCCAATGAGGGGGATGACCAATGGGCAGTCGCCGTGAAGGGGCCAGATCAGCGGGTGTGGGGATGGGTGTTCAAGAAGGTGGAGTGGAGCGGAACCCACGCAACGTGCGTCTCAAGCACGTTTATACCTAACCCGGAGATCTACGGCAAGTAGTTAGGCGGCCTCGCCCATCTCGACGTACCTCCTCTCTCGTCCGGCCCTTACCTATGAACTCAAACACTTGAGCGCATAGATAGCCGGATAAGAGAGTAAAACAGGATGCTTCATAAAACAGCTTTTCGAAAGAGAAGCTGTTTTTGTTTTGAAGGATAAAATAAACAGGGTTCGACTTCCCCGTGAGTTTAACAAAAAAATTCCTCTTGGTTAAGAGAAATTTTTGTCCTAGTAGCCCCAACGGGAGTCGAACCCGTCTTTTCGCCTTGAAAGGGCAATGTCCTAACCGATAGACGATGGGGCCGCGGTTACATTTTTGACCGTGCTATAATACACTTTTTTTTTCAATTAGTCAATGGCGGTAACAAAGTCGCCTCAACCCCTTTTTATTTAGCGTTCTCCAGAAGTTTGGTAGTTTCACCGACGTCGATTTTTTCTTGGCCAGCGCCGCAATTTCGGCTGCTAACAAGGGCCTAGGGTATACTAATGTAACCGTGAGTATGACCAAAACAACTAAGCTTGTTACGGTCTCGAATAAAGTAAGACGAATAAATAAGAGGTAAACTAGATAAATTAGGGTGTAGATGTGCCTATTTCAAGAGCCTGACGTATGTCCAATAAATTTTTCCAGGCCTGCACGCGCTCTGAACTGCGGCTGCGGTCTTCGGGCGTGCCAACCAGCATCATGGCTGCGTTAATTCGTCTGGCTTCGGTAGCTGAGGCGAGAATATCTACCGACGGGTCAAATAAATTTTCGACACTTAAACCGACCTCGGATAAATTATTACGTAACGTTTCCTCTATAATTGATCGCGGAGTTAATGGGCTCGAGTCAAAAATTCCCTTTTGTTTAACTGCGTCCACGATTCGTCTCATGAATTCTTCGCGCTGCTGTTCTTTAGAAAGCGCCCTTTCTTTTGAATCCAACAATGGTGTCATATGAATCGCCAAGGTTTTATTAGAAAGGCCAAGAATGGGGCTGCTAGTATCGGGTGATGGTTGGCCGAATGCCTGGTCTAACGAAACTTGGGCCATATGATCCGCTACCATATCTTCGGCCAGAGGTATTTTTTTTCTCGCTTCTAGGTATGTGCGCAGGTTATTAATTGTTTCTTTCAATATTCTTTCTTTGTCTATCTCCGGTTGCGTCATTTCTGGTTTTGAACGTCTAATTAAGCGGGCGATTCCGCTGTGGATTTTTTCTTGGCCCCGAACACTTTTAGCTAGTTTTGCCTCCGCAGCGGCTATGGTTTCTGCTATTTTTTCATCTGGTAAGTTTGGTAACGTAATAGCAAGTGGCAATAAGTTAAACCAGTCTTCCAGATCTTCACCATTTTTTGCAGAACCTGTCATCAATTGGCTAAATCGACGCAGGTCGCTGCCGTATTCTTCACGGACTGCTTCGCAGATGCGAAGTACTTGATTTAGCTCCATGGATGGTCTGAGTACTCGGGGGTCAAGCCCTAAGTCTGGGTAAGGCGTTTCTGGCATATATAAAGGAAGTTAGTTGAATTTGATTTTATTGTATATTTTTTCAGCTAAAAAAACAATAACTACAAGCTGAATGTAAAAGCATAACACCATCACATAATCGCCATTTTGCATGCCGTTTTGATCCAGAGGTGTTTCTTTTGGCTTTTGCCAAGCTCAACATGTTTTAAATAAGGAAGGATAGGCGCAAGCGCCTATCCTGTAGCAGTTTTATTTTATCTCTCCTCGGCTTTCCTTGCGGAAAGACGTCTTTTCGGTCAAGGCCCTCCTAGCCCCTCTTCCGTCAGCTGCCTGATCACTACGGCAGGCAACACCGGACAGATAAAATGGTTTTACGTCCGTTTCGACACGCCACTGCTAAGGCGTGCTCCCTACAGGCTTTCCCTTAAGGCCTAGCGAAACGGACGCTAGAGAACGAACTGGTTTGTCATTGATCCTCCCTTCGATTAGGAATAGTAACAAAAAAAGCGATTTTGTCAACTTGCTTTTACATAATTTTGCCTAAAACAAAAAATACCTTGTTGTTACAAGGTATTTTGAACAGTCTTACTTTACACCTCAATCACCACCGGCAGCACCATCGGTCGTTTTTCTGTCTTGGTAAATAGGTATTGCCCGACATAATCACGAATTTTGTTGCGGATAAAATTGGTATCCGGCCAGGACAGAGGATCTGACTCAACTACTAATTTTTTGACTCGATGACGTATTTCTTCGATCAAATCTTTGTTGCTCTTCAGGAAGACAAATCCGCGCGAAATAATATCTGGATTCTGAATCAGGTGGCCGGTTTTGCTGTCTACCGTTGCGATCACTACCACCATGCCGTCTTCTGATAATGCTTGGCGGTCGCGCAATACCACATTCGTCTCGTCGCTTACTCCAAGGCCGTCTACGAACACGTAATCAGCTGGGAGTTTGGTTTTGGTTAGTACTCCATTACCTTTTTCAAATTCCATCACCTGGCCATTGTCGGCAATAAAAATATTTTCTTTGGGGAGGCCCATTACGGTGGCTACCTTGCCGTTCAAGCGCAACATGAAGTGGTTGCCATGGATCGGTACGAAATATTTAGGACGCATCAGGCTAAGCATCAATTTCACATCTTCGGCTTTGGCGTGACCACCAGCATGTACATCCATCATTTCGTAATGAATCACGTCTGCACCTTTGCGGTACAGGGTGTCTTTCAAGCGTTGTACTGTGCGTTCGTTGCCCGGAATAACCGAAGAAGAAAACACAACGGTATCGCCCGGCACCAATTTCACTTCGCGGTGTTCACCGGTGGCAATACGCATGAGCGTGGCGTTCTTTTCGCCCTGCGCCCCGGTACAGATAATTACCACTTTATTCAGCGGATATTTGTCGATGGTGCGCATGTCGATCAGAGTCTTTGGGTTAAATTTCATGTATCCTAATTCTTTGGCGATTTCTACATTGCTTTTCATGCTAAAGCCGCCGAGCGCTACCACTTTGCCATGTTTTTCCGATGTTTCAATCAATTGCTTCACGCGCGAAAGAAGCGACGAAAACACACCAATAATGATACGTCCCTGAGTTTTTTCGATCAGCGTTTCCAGGTTTGTGCCGATTTCACTTTCCGAAATCTGATGCCCTGGCTGCATGGCGTTCGTGGAGTCGGACAACAAGGCCAATACGCCTTTGCGGCCAATATCGGCGATGCGCTGCAAGTCGGCCGGGGCTTCGCCGACTGGCTGGTAGTCAAATTTCCAGTCACCGGTATGTACGATTACGCCCTCGGGAGTGCTGATAACGATGCCCATTGAATCGGGAATGTTGTGATTCACATGGAAAAATTCCAGTGAAAAAGCGCCTAATTGTAATTTGTCATTTAGGCTGACATTGTTGATTTTAAGGGTACCGGATTTTTCGAAGTCTTCCTGACGTTTTTTGATAATACTATTCGTAAGCGGCAAGGCGTAAATCGGTGGGTAGCCCAAATTCGGAATAATATGTGGGATACCGCCGATATGGTCGTAATGTCCGTGGGTGATAATAACGCCGCGGATATTTTTTTCTTTGCCCTTCAGATAATTCATGTTCGGGATGATGTAATCAATGCCCGGCATGTCTTCTTCGGGGAATTGGAGCCCTAGGTCAATCAAGATAATATCCTCGCCATATTCAAGCAGTGTACAGTTGCGGCCTACTTCTTCGAGGCCCCCCAGTACCGCTACGCGTAATTTCTTTTCGCCAATTGGAGTGGTGGCCGTAGCCGGTCGGTGAGTGGCGGTGAAGCGCGAGTGGGCAGAGTGAGCGGCAGGGTGAGTAGTGCGCTGCCCGGTGGTGCGGTGGTGTAATGTGGTTGAGCGCTGGTAAGTGGGCCGGCGCAAGGGGGCCTGGCGTAGCGGAGCAGCCGGTTTCGCCAGGGTTGGAGGCGTAGGTGTCGCGGGGGTAGTAGGAGTAACTGGGGTGTGCGGGGTTGTGTTCATACAGAAACGAAAGTTAATCTATTGAAGTTTAGTAATAAATAAATATGATAAAAAATAGTACGACTGAGCGGTAGGTGCAACACTACTCTCTGGCCTAAGAAAATTGTTATCGTGCGGACGGGGGGACTCGAACCCCCAAGGATTGCTCCATACGCTTCTGAGACGTACGCGTATACCAATTCCGCCACGTCCGCATTTATTAGTACCTAGCCCTCAGTACAAAGTCCTCAGTGTAAAAGCGGGTAACTTTTAAGGGCTAGGTACTTAGGGCTAAGGGCTGTTATTTCCAACTCCATTTTGTTTTTGTATACCACTCATACAGGGTGTTGTATCGATCGGTTGGCTTTGCCAAAGGCCCGAAACTAAGCCCTTTGATCGAGCGTTCAGCCACCATAGTATAGGTAGGAGTATACAAGAATACGGCAGGAATATCAGCGACAATCAGATCCGAAAATTTTTGGTATGCAGTTGCCCGGGCAATCGTATCGGTGGCGGTGCGACCAGTTTCGAGCAGTTTGTCGGCGTTGCGGTTAATATAATTGGCGATATTAAGGCCGGGGTAATCTGATTGTGAGGAATGCCAGAACGGGAACAGGTCGCCATCGGCACCCAAAATTTCTCCGTATAATAACGTTTGGAAACTGCGTTGTTTGATCACCGTTTTGATGAACGAGCGGCTGGGTATCATTTCTACAGTCGTTTTGATGCCAAGTGAGCGCCAATTGGCGGCCACGGCTTCGGCCACCGCGTGATATTCTGGCGTGTCGGCAGTGGTAATAGTTAATTCCAGAAAATTGCCATCCTTCGCCTGGCGATAAAAAGACTGCGGGCTACTGTTCATTTCACCCCGGACTTTGGCAGTCAATTCTTCGTCGCTCGGGATCGGAGCCGACGGGGTGGAGGTGCTGGAAGTTTTGGGGGTAGCCGCTTTTAATAATGCATTTTTACGAGCCGTGAAATAATCTTCGGGAGCCAGGCGATTCCACTTTTTATCCAATAAGGTATTGGCAGTATCAAGGGAGAATTCCAAGGGTTTTTTCGTGGCATCGTAGCCACTGGTACCGGGCAAAATAGGGGAGTCGATTGCTTCGCCTTCACCTTCAAGCGCGGCACTGATTAGTTGTTTTTTGTCGATCCCCGTGGCTAAGGCTTGGCGCAGAGCATCGTCTTTAAGCAGCGGCTGTTCCGCCTGGTTGAAAAAGATGGCTGTATATTGTGATAATTTTACCGGATAAAAATGATAGGAACTTGCGGCTATTTTCTTTTTGTCGGCACGCGGGAGCCAGCTAATCACGCGCACCTGGTTGTTTTGCAGCGCTTCAATCGCTTGCTCGTAGTCGTTAACAAATTTAAAGGTTAAGGTGTCGAACATTGGGATGTCGCCGTAGTAATAAGGGTTGTGATTCAGCACATAGCTCTGAAGCGCGCCGCTCTGGTCGCGTTTGAGGAGTTTGTTAAATTGCCACGCGCCCGAACCGATGGGTTGCAAATTGTTTTTGGATAATTTGAGCGCAGAGGGAGAAACGGTCGACCAGATGTGGCTGGGTAAAATTCCCACTGTTAGGTTGTCCAAAAAAGGGTTAAAGGCGTCTTTCAGGTTAAAGGCAATTGTGGATTCATCGATTTTTTTAACTGTCACTCCCTGAAAGGCAGGCAAAAGCGGGCTCCCCACTTCTGGGTTTTGAATTAATTCAAAGGTATAGAGGACATCGTCAGCGGTGAGCGCTTCGCCATCCGACCAGCGCAAATTAGGACGCAACGTAAATTGAAAGTTTTTTTGGTCAGCGCTCATCGTATACTTTTCGGCGAGGTCAGGAATGAATTTTTGTTCATTCGGGCTATATCGCATTAGCCCCGAATAAATGAGGTGGGTCAGATCTGCATCCACATCGCTCGTACTTGCAAACAGTGGGTTGATATATTTAGGCTGTCCGATCATCGCTTCGCTGTAATCTCCGCCGCGAGCCGGTGTAAATTGTATGTGTGCCGCCAGCGTATGTCCACCTAGCCCCAGCGCGGCCAAGAGCAGGATAATAAGAGCGCCCTTAGCTATGCGTTTTTCAACCGGATTCAAAAATTTGCCTAAATATTTAAGCTGCGACCAGCGCGGAAAAAACCGGCCTCCCACCCTGGTGAGCAATTTTTTATCAAAATCATGATGAGAAAACAAGCGCTCGGAGCGCTGTTTCAACCACAAAATAAAGGAGGAGAGCTTCATGAATAGTGCCTTATAGATGGAGTGTTCGTGCCGTACTCTACCGCCCGCGTATCTTTAAGGGATGGCAAAGAAGCAGAAGAGCGGATTTAGAAGATTAGACGGGCAATGCCGACTCCGAAAAATAATACAGATACGACGACAGTCGTATAGTGAAGGATCTTGTCAACGCCGCGTTTGGTGCTATAGATATTGCTGGAACCTCCGAAGACGCCGCTGATTCCACCGCCTTTTTGTTGTAACAGGATAGAGACGATCAGAATAACTGCGAGAATTGCCTGTACGGCCGTAAAAATAGTTTCTTTCATAAATAATAAAGGTGTCGGCGCCGGTAATTGATGGGTAAAAATATTTCCGGGCGAAGAAAAGTGCTTAATTTTAATGGCGGTAGAATATCATAGTAGGTCAGATTTGTCAAAATATCACTAGGGTTTAATCTGCCAGTTTGAGCCCTTTTTACATAGAAAACCTTCTGTAGTTAAGGAGTCGAGGATTTTTTTAAGTACGGCTGGGGTAGTTTGCCACTTTTTGGCTAAAATAGGGATATTTTTTGCTGTTAAGCGTGATTCCGCGAGACAGTATTTGATAACAGTGCCCCGGATTTGGCGCAATGATCCTTTGAAAACCGTTTGCTTGTGATGATGTTTGCTCTGGCGGCTGGGATTGGGATTGGTTTTTTTGAGCATGGTGCCGTAATCCATGAGCGCATTATACCAGCGTCGGGGGTTGCGTCGGTCGAGCGTCGCGACAATCAGTGGGAGTAAGTCTTCGTCCGCGACATTAGCTTTGTCTTTAAAAAAATGATGCAAGTAAACGCTTCGGATGTTGGTTTCAATGAAAACAGTGGGGGAATTGAAAGCAAACGCGGCGATCGAGGCGGCCGTGGCCGGGCCAATGCCGGGGAGTGCGTCGAGTAATTCGGTGCTCGTGGGCAGTGCGCCTTTGTAATGGCGGGTCACAGTCATAGCCAATTTTTTGAGCATTAGTGCCCGGCGGTTGTACCCGAGGCCCTGCCAGGCCCGTAAGAGTTTGGGTAAGGGGGCCGCAGCAAGAGCCGCGAAAGAGGGGAAAAGGGCAATAAAATTTTCATAAAATGCCACCACTCGTTCGGCCTGGGTTTGTTGCAGCATTACTTCGGAAATTACAATGTGGTAGGGGTTGGTGGTTTCCCGCCACGGGAAAGAACGGCCATATTTTTTATAATGGGTATAAATCATGCGGCGAAATGCGGCGGGAGAAAGGAGTTTGTTTTTTGTCATATTCAAAGTCGCAAAGGAAATCGATGTTTTTCTGTTTTTTCTCGTTGCGTGGGGGTCTGGGGGTTTCTGCTGATTGAGCGACCAGACTAAGCAGTATATACATTCCTACGTTCCGATAGCGAGTTCAGAAACCCCTCAGCACTTTTTGGTTACTTTTTAGTGATAAAAAGTAACATCACTGTTAAATAAAAATTATATGTAGATTTTTGTTTGTGTAGGACTAAAAATCAAAAATGTAATTTCTATTCTAACAAAAATCCTCCCAGCTGTCGCCGGGAGGATTTTTAACTTTGTAGTTATTTGAGCGCGTCTTTAAGTGCTTTGCCAGCTTTGAATTTCGGAACTTTGACCGCTGGGATTTGAATTTTTTCAGTTGGATTCTGAGGGTTGACGCCGGTACGGGCCGCGCGCATTTTGGCACTAAAAGCGCCAAAACCAGTCAATACTACCTCTTCACCTTTCTGGAGGGCAGCCGTGACTAAATCTACGAAGGTGTTCAGCATGTCTTCGGCTTCACGCTTCGAGACGTTTAACTTTTCGGCTAAGGCCTGGGCTAATTCTGCTTTGTTCATATCGTCACCTCCTTTCGGGATAGGATATTTTTTTTCATATGTTCTCTGTAAAGAACCTGACTGAAGTATACCACAGATAGTATTTTTTCGCTACGTTCAGCAAATACTTGTCCACAAGCCGCCATTCCCATTGGAGCTATGGATTAACGGGCGTACTCAATAACTCTGGTTTCACGGATCAGTGATACGCGAATTTCACCGGGATATTTGAGCTCTTGTTCGATCTTGTGTGCGATATCTTTGGCTAATTGGTAGGCTGCATAGTCATCGATTTCGTTGGGCCGTACGAACACGCGTACTTCGCGCCCGGCCTGAATTGCATAGACTTTATCAATTCCAGGGAACGCACTGGCTGTTTTTTCCAAATCTTCAAGACGGGTAATGTATTGTTCATAGCTGTCACGGCGGGCACCCACACGCGCACCCGAAATCGCATCAGCCGCTTTGGCGACACTGGAATAGATGTTGTATGGTTTGTCGTCATGATGCGTGAGCGCGGCTTGGCAGATATCTTCGTCCATATTGAATTTTTTCAAAATCATATGGCCGATTTGTGGGTGCGAACCTTGAGTTTCCTGGTCGACAGATTTGCCCACATCGTGGAAGAAGCCACATTTGCGGGCTTTGGCTTCGTCGAGTTTTAATTCCGCGGCGATAAGGCCGGCGAGGTAGCCCACTTCCATGGAGTGGTTCATGATATTCTGGCCATAGCTGGTGCGGTATTTGAGGCGCCCGACAATGTTGACCAATTTGGGATCAATGCCGGTAATACCCATTTTGTAAAGCGCTTCTTCACCGGCTTTTTTAATATCAAGCGCCAAGTCTTGTTTGGCTTTCTCCACAAATTCTTCGATACGAGCCGGTTGGATGCGGCCATCGGCCAACAATTTCTCGAGCGCGAGACGGGCCACCTGGCGGCGAATCGGCGAGAACCCAGATACGATAATTGATTCCGGGGTATCGTCAATAATAATTTCACAGCCAGTAAGTTTTTCGATCGTCTTGATATTGCGGCCTTCTTTGCCGATGATACGGCCTTTCATTTCTTCGCTCGGAATATGCACGATGGTGGAGGTGGTCTCGGCCGCATGGCTGCTGGCGCAGCGCTGAATGGCGTCGCTAATCAGATGTTTGGCCTTGTCTTCGAATACTTCGGTCGATTCTCGTTCTAGTTTTAGAATACGGCCCAGTAACTCGGTTTTCTTTTCTTCTTCGACTTTCACGAACAGTTGATCAAGTGCTTGTTCGCGGGTGAGGCCGGCCACTTCCTGGAGTTTGGTAGCCTGGGCGTCTTTGAGTGCTTCAATTTCTGTTTTGATTACTCTCACTTTTTCTACTTTTTCTTGCAATTTTTTTTCACCGTCTTGCAGCTCCAGTAGTTTCTGGTCGAACATACTTTCGCGACGTTCTAGGCGCTCTTGCATGGCGTGTACATCCTGACGCAATTGTTTTTCTTCTTTTTTGGCTTCGTCGATAATCTGCGTCGCTTTTTCTTTGCCTTCGAGTAATAATTCTTGCTGTTTGTTCTTGGCCTCGATTAGCATTTTTTCTGCTTTGGCCTCAATAGAATTGGCTTCGGCCTGGGCCAGCTTTTTGCGCAAAAAATACCCGATCGCCACCCCTGCCCCCAGCGCCGCGGCGCTTTTGAGGAGGAATAACATAATAATGTTCATACGAAAAAATCCCCTTGATCAGTGAGGAGCAGTTTCAAACGAGAAAAAGAAGAAGAATTACGCGCTCAACCAAATTAAGCCGCAGCTAAGAGCTGGGCAGAGGCTTTCGATAATATCGAAAGGGAGTGGTAAAGACGCATAATAGAGACAAAAAATGTAGCGTTGTTATATGATCTATTCTTTTTCCGTTCGTAATCTGACCTCAAAAATCATCTAAATAAGTTAATGGCAATATGGTAACAGTGAGACCGAAAATTGTCAATTAAAAAACCATCCCGACATAGTCGGGATGGTTTTTAACATATATACACTAACCCCTCCCAACACCCTCTATCAATCATAGAAAGTCTTGGGAATGGGGGTCAGTGTGTCTAGCCTCCCCACGAAGCGCTTCACTCAGGATGGGTGAAGGCGGGGGAGGGGAGGGTGTGGCGCGAGGCTGGAGATTTGCGCGGCCTAGGGGGCCGCACAAATCTCTTTGCCCGGCTCGCCAGAGCATTTGTTGCTCTGACAGTTCTCGGGGTATCCCCCGCAGGCCTTGCCGTCGCCGCACTTGGGGCAGGTGCCGCCACCGCAGTCTTTGTCGGTCTCCGCGCCGTTCTTGACGCCGTCCATGCAGGTGGGCGCGGCGCACCTGTTGTTGGTGCACACGCCGCTCACACAGTCGGCGGCGTCGGCGCAGGCCGCGCCGTCGGGCCCGGCGTCGACGTGGGCGTCGGTGGCGTTGCCGGCATCGGCGGCATCGGCGCCACCGCCATCCAGAGGCGGCTGGCACACAGTGCCAACCGTCAAGCACCGCCCGCAGGCGGTGCTACAGTACTGCCCACCAGGGCAGTACGGTCGCTCCGTGGCGCATTCAAAATGCCCCGAGCTCTCGTTGAGCCCGTAGCAGCCCGCGTTGCAGACACTGGCGCCGGTGATGACGAGGCGGGCGATGTTACTGGCGATCTTGCTGGCGATGGTGCCGGTCTTCTTCATGGCGTTCTCTCCTGGATTGTGCGGCCTCTCAGCCGCGCTACAAAGGAGGGCTACCTTAGCCCTCCCGACAAACAAAAGCCTTACCTACAGAAAAAGCTTCTTTTTGTCGAAAGGGATATGTAGCAACTAACCAGCATAAGGTATTTTAACCAATTTGTCAATAAGAAATTACAAAAAAACACCTCGATCAAATCGAGGTGTTTTTAAAATACAGTTTTGACACTAACCCCTCCCAACACCTTCTATCACTCATAGAAAGTCTTGGGAATGGGGGGTCAGTGCTTGGCTAGCCTCCCCTAAGATGTGCTTTGCTCAGGATGAGCGAAGGGGGGCGGTGTGGCGCCCCTCCTAGGGAGGGGATACGCAGATCTCCATCCCGGGGTTGCCAGAGCACACGTTGCTCTGGCAATTCTCCGGGCGGCCCCCGCAGGCCTGGCCGTTGGCGCACTTGGGGCAGGTGCCGCCACCGCAGTCTTTGTCGGTCTCCGCGCCGTTCTTGATGCCGTCCGTGCAGGTGGGCGCGGCGCATTTGTTGTTGGTGCAGGTGCCGCTGGTGCAGTCGCTGGCCGCGGCGCAGCCCTTGCCGTTGGCGCACTTGTTGCAGGTGCCGCCGCCGCAGTCCACGTCGGTCTCGGTGCCGTTCTTGGCGCCGTCCATGCAGGGCGGGGCGCACTTGTTGTCCGGCCCGCAACTGCCACTCTGACAGTGCTGCGGGACGGTGCACGCCGCACCGTCCTTGGCCAAGCAGACCTGCTTGGCCTTGTCGCACAAGAGGCCCAGCTGCGTGGCGCACTGGTTGTCGTTGGCGCATGCGGCGCCGTTGGTGTTGCGGCAGTTGGGGGAGTCACCCTCCGGCAGATCGGCCGTCTGGCAGAAACTGGATTGGCAGGTCCAGTGATTCTGACAGTAAGCATTCGCCGCGCCGAGGCACTTGCCGGACTGGCAGGAAAACCCGTTTTCGCAGCTGTTTGTGCTGCAGCTACAACCTGCGCCACCGCAACCCGGGGTTGTCTGCGCTGCCGGCGGTATGTTGCCGCTGAATCGGCAGCAGCCGTCCTTGTCCGTGTTTATGTTGCAGTCCGACAGGATGGTTATCTGCCACCCCGACTGCCCATACCGCTGGCGGGCGAGGCTTTCACACCTCAACCACATCTGGTGGACCGAATCGTTCGAGGGGACGACTCCGCATCCGCTGATCCCCCCCAACCCGATGGCGGCGGTGATGGTGACGCTGCCGAAGAGGGCGATGGCGAGGGTGCTGCGGACGATGCTGCGGATCTTGTTCATGTGCTCTTCTCCATTTGTGCGGCCTCTCAGCCGCGCTACAAAGGAGGGCTACCTTAGCCCTCCCGACAAACAAAAGCCTTACCTACAGAAAAAGCTTCTTTTTGTCGAAAGGGATAGGTAGTAGTATAAATAAGTTGTCAACGAACCACTTTCCTTTTAGGTTTTATCTAAATAAAGCCTTAAAGCAAAGTAGATAATTTTACATAGCAAAACGCCCCTTTTTGATAACTTTAGTCATTCATAACAAATAATAATAGCACAATTTAACAAATTTGTCAATAGCATTTTACGCATATAGATGCTCTGCATAATATTGACAAATAAACCAATTTCAAACAAAAAACCAATCGTTAGAGTAGGCTAATCGTAGCTGGCGATTAAGTGGTTGTTTTCGCCACAGGTATAAAGAGGATGTTTAAAATTATCCACTATTCGAGTTTTGACTCACTATATACTTATTATAATAAATCACGTAATATATATTCATAGCCTGCTAATATATGCCAAAGAATAAAACAAAATCGGTCGAACCAACACTCAGCGATGTGCTCGAAGCGGTAAACGATGGTTTTACCAATGTCGAACATCGTTTTCAAAAAATAGAGCATCGACTAGACAGCATGGATACTCGTCTAGATAGCATGGATCAACGATTAAACACAGTCGAATCCCAAATGGTTACCAAAGAATATCTTGACGACAAACTGGCTGATTTGCGAGGTGATTTAGTCGTAATGATGCGTAAAGAAGACAATAAACTCAAAAAATTAGTTGATATTTTGGAGCAGCACCAAGTGATTTCTGGCAGCGAACGCACAGCGATTTTTGCGCTTGAGCCGTTTGCTCAAAGCTAAAGCCTATTAGAGGTTTTCTAATTTAGAACGTTCAAGTCTCGCTAAATCAGCGGGTTTTTTTATTGACGACTTCAATTAACTGCGATATAATCGGCATATCTTTATAAATTTAAGAACATTACATGAACGTCTCTGAACTAGCCCGTCAGCTGCGTATTCACCCCCAAAAATTACTTCAGGTCTTGCCGGAATTCGGTTTTGATATCGGTGCCCGCGCCGTGAAAATCGACGATCGGGTGGCCCAGCAAATCCAGCGCGAATGGCGGCGGATCAAATTTGTCCTGGAACAACGCGAAAAACAGGAAAAAGAAAAACAAAAAGAATTAGAAAAATCCCAGCGCCGCGAAAGTGGGCAGAGCGTAGCCATCCCGGCTGTTTTGACCGTGCGTGAATTGTCCGAGCGCCTGGCGTTGCCGGTAAACAAACTGATTTTGGAATTCATGAAAAACGGCATTCTGGCTACCCAAAATGAAAACATTGATCATGATACGGCGGCTATTATTGCGAATGATTTGGGCTTTACGGTGGTGAAAGAAGCGGGCGGAGCCGAAGTGGTAGACAACGAACATACGGCAGGTCTCGCGACTATTCTCGGCAACGACACCACCACGCTACGCGCCCCGGTAATCGTAGTTATGGGCCATGTTGACCATGGCAAGACGACGCTGCTCGATTCGATCCGCCAGGCCCATGTGGCCAGTGGCGAAGCAGGCGGTATTACACAGCATATCGGCGCTTATCAGGTGCTCTGGAAAAATCCGAAAAGTAAAATCGAGACACCTCTTACCTTTATCGATACGCCCGGCCACGAAGCCTTCACCGTAATGCGCAGCCGTGGTGCCAAAGTAGCGGACATCGCGATTCTGGTCGTCGCGGCCGACGATGGTATTAAGCCACAAACTATAGAAGCGATAAACATTATTAAAGCGGCCAAATT
>CAZPCV010000006.1:0-37976 GCA_964585245.1 uncultured Gammaproteobacteria bacterium | reverse complement strand
CATTCTTAGTCTGCCTATTTTACTCTATGTGTATAACCCGTCGTGGCGCTTGGGCAGCTTTGGGTTGTTATTAGGTGTAATTGGCATGACAATATCGCCTCTGATTTTGTTTGGAACGCTCATTTATTACCTGTACGAAAGTTGGAAAAAATAATGCTAAATCGCATAGTGTTACAGAAATTTAATTTAGACTATTATTTAATTTTTTAACTATGATTACTGTCCAAACTATCATTAATGCTCCGATTGAAAAAGTGTGGGCCTGTTGGACCGAGCCTGAACATATTACAAAATGGTGCTTTGCCTCGGATGATTGGGAAGCTCCCAGTGCCGAGAATGACGTACGGATCGGTGGAAAATTTAAAACACTGATGGCGGCCAAAGACAAAAGCATGTCGTTTGATATGGCTGGCATGTATACCAACGTACAAGAGGGTTCCTTAATTGAGTATGAATTTGGTGACCGCAAAGCCAAGATAGTATTTGAGCCGATACCAGAAGGGGTGCGAATTATCGAATCATTCGACCCAGAGCAGGAAAATTCCGAAGAGATGCAGCGGTCTGGGTGGCAAGCAATTTTAGATAATTTTAAAAAACACGTTGAACAAGAGCCGACAGACACTATTTAAACACCTTAATTGTTGTGAATTGTCTTGTAATAAGCCTAAATTAAAGGTATTATTACCAGAATACTACGCCTATGTCAGCGATACCGAAGGTAATGTAATTGGCTTGTGGGAAGATATCAAAAAATAGCTACAGACCAATCGCAGAATATTCAGCCTCAATCGTCACTTAACCTGAGGTTGATTTTTTTGCTGGCTATTCATGCGTTAATTTTAATCGGCGCCTTCTTTACGGCGTTCATTCCGTTTGATGCCCACTTGGCAGTGGTCTCAACGATTTTTAGCATCTTGTTATTTTTACCTTCCAAGTTTGCACTCATTAAGGCACTCAGTGCCAGACAGGTTTCTCTGGGCCTCGCTTGCTTGGCTGTAGCGGCCGTAGGAATTGAGTGGTTTGCCGTCAAAACCGGTTTCCCCTATGGCCAGTTCTGGTATGATCATAAGGCCGGTATTATGTTGTTTAATGCCGTGCCTCTCACTACTCCGTTTGCCTGGGCTACACTAGTCTTGGGATGTACGGCTTTGGCGGCGTGCCGTTCAAAAGTCTGGTGGAAAATCTGGCTCCTAGCGACTCTTAATATGGTCTGGGTTGATTTACTACTTGATCCGATGGCAGTGTCGCTTCATCTGTGGCATTGGGCCAGTGGAGGCTGGTATTATGGCGTGCCCTACACGAATTTTATCGGTTGGCTTTTTTCCGGATTAATTGGTGCGGCGCTTGCGCACACGCTTTTGATTAAAAAAATTATTAACGCCCCGCATGTGTTGCCCAAATTAAAAGTAGGGTTATATTTTTCGTTACTCTTTTGGCTCTGCGTCGTGTTCTTTAAAGATTTATTGGTTCCGTTTATGACTGGAGTAGCTTTTTTATTATTTTACCGTCATTCATTTAGTGCGGCAATTGGAAAATTTTTATATGACTAAGAAAAAAGTAATTATTATTGGAGCCGGGTTTGGGGGGTTATCAGCCGCTGCGCTTTTGGCTCGTGATGGCTTTGAAGTGGTGGTATTAGAAAAAAACGGTCAGTCCGGCGGGCGGGCGATGGTCTATGAAGAAAAGAGTTTTGTTTTTGACATGGGGCCGTCGTGGTATCTGATGCCGGATGTATTTGAGAAATTCTTTGCTGAATTTGGCAAAAAGCCAGAAGATTTTTTTAAACTCAGAAGGCTTGATCCGGCGTACCGAATTTATCATGCCAAAAATGACTATGTGGATTTATCAGCCGGCTTAGACAAAAACTTGGCTTTGTTCGAGAGTTTAGAAACCGGGTCCGCTGAACAATTAAAACGTTATTTGGAGCAATCAAAATACCAATACGATGTTTCCATGAAGGATTTTTTGTATCGCGACTATACTTCGTTGCTGCAATTTTTTAATCGGCGCATGCTTGTCGAGGGGCGCAAGCTCCACGTGTTCGAGAGCCTCGACACCTATACCCGCCGTTTTTTTAAGAATGACAAACTGCGCAAGATTTTGGAATACAGCATGGTATTTCTGGGTGGAGCCCCCAAAAATACCCCGGCTATTTACTCGCTTATGTCGCATATTGATTTTAATTTAGGTGTCTGGTACCCAGAAGGCGGTATCGGCCGGGTAGTGCAGGCCCTAGAACAACTGGCTAGGTCATATGGAGCTCAGTTTAAATTCAACACTTCGGTTGACCATATTTCTGTAGTCAATAATCGGGCTACCTCAGTTGTGGTCAACGGTGAAAAAATATCTGCGGATATTGTTATTTCCAATGCGGATTATCATTTTACCGAAACAGCCCTGTTAGACACCGAGCACCAAACCTATCCGGAGAAATACTGGCAGAAACGCACGCTGGCGCCTTCGGCGTTCATGATGTATTTGGGGTACGACCGTAAAATTAAAGGCTTGGAACATCATACGTTATTTTTTGATAATGATTGGGTTCGGCATTTTGACGCGATTTTCGATGCGCCGGAATGGCCGGAATTTCCCTCGTATTATGTGTCGTGCGCTACCAAAACCGATCCTACTATCGCTCCGCCGGGCGGTGAAGCGTTGGTGATCCTGGTGCCGTTAGCTGCGGGTCTCGAAGATACCGATGAGGTGCGTGCCACCTATGCCGAAAAAGTACTGGTTCATTTAGAAGGAATTTTGGGCGAAAATTTACACGGGGCAGCGGTGCAAAAAATAATCAGCCAACGTGATTTCAAAAGCTTGTTCAATGCGTATCAGGGCACGGCTCTTGGTCTTAGTCATACCCTGCGGCAAACGGCGGTATTCCGCCCCAAACATCAGAGTAAAAAAGTCGCCAATCTTTATTATACCGGCCAATACACGCATCCGGGGATCGGTATGCCCATGTGTTTGATTTCATCCCAATTAGTTGCGGCAGCCATTAATGAAGCCTATGATTGACCCGCGCATCTATCAGACTTTTAAAAAGGGGAGTACCACTTTTTTTCTAACCAGTCGATTTTTCCCGCCGTCGGTACGCGATGACGTGTTTGTTTTTTATGCGTTTGTCCGAAAAGCCGATGATTATGTGGATAGTATTCCTGCACAGCTGACAGCATTCACTGATTTTAAAAATAAATATTATCAAGCGCTTGAGGGATTCGCATCGGGGGATATAATTATTGACTCATTCGTGGAATTAATTAACACACGTGGAATTCCGGTGAAATGGATTGATTCGTTTTTAGAGGTAATGACGAGTGATACTCATCATCAGCCCTATGAGACCCTAGAGGAATTGAGCAAATATATCTATGGTTCGGCCGAAGTGATTGGTCTTGTCATGGCTAAATTATTACATTTA
This sequence comes from uncultured Gammaproteobacteria bacterium, assembly GCA_964585245.1. Classification (GTDB taxonomy): domain Bacteria; phylum Patescibacteriota; class Patescibacteriia; order Magasanikbacterales; family GWA2-37-8; genus CAZEDL01. Next base: position 34,558 of record CAZPCV010000006.1, on the reverse strand, counting down.
CCATCCGAATCATACGAATCGGCCCAGCTGCTCGGTCGGGCATTTCAATACATTAATTTCATTCGTGATATTGCCGAAGATATCACGTTAGGTCGCCGGTATCTGCCCCGTGAAGTGATCCACCGCTTTGGTTTTGAGGAGGTATCCGAAAAAGCTGCGTTAGCGAGGCAGATTGAATTTAAAGCGTTGATAAAGTCAGAGCTGGATCGATATCGTGCCTGGCAGCGGCAGGGTGAAGCCGGGTTTGGCTTTATTCCCAAACGGTGCTTAGTTCCTATTAAAACTGCCGCGGATATGTACGCCTACACTGCCGCTGTAATCGAAAAAGACCCAATGATTATTTTTAAACGTAAAGTAAAACCTGGCAAGGCCAGGATTATCGCCAGTTTACTCGCTAACATGTTATGAAAGATTTTTTTTCAACTACCAAAAAAATAATTGCACCTTTTTTAGATTCTTTTTTAGCTAAGCAAGCTAAGCTTTACAGTCCAGTAAACAACTGGTCGGCCGATACACTGCGGCGTTTGCGGGCCTCGGTAGCTAGAGGCAAAATGGTGCGAGGCAGTCTCGTCGTGCTCACCTACCGTTTGGCCGGGAAACGAGTAGACGACACTTGTTTAAGGTTGGCAGCTGCAATGGAGTTGGTGCAGGTCGCCCTCCTGGTGCACGACGATATTATGGATGGCGACGCTATTCGACGGGGCGAGCCATCAATGCATAAACAGTACGAAGCTTTGTCGAAACAAGCGATTTATCGCTCCCCAGCGCATGTCGGTGAGGGCTTGGGAATATGTGTGGGGGATGTGGCAATATTTTTGAGTTTTAAATTAATTGCCGGTGCTGCCAAAAAACACCCGGAGCTGGTGCGGCTGGCTACGGAAATTTTTGCTTCCGAACTAACCAGCGTTGGTTTTGCTCAAATGGACGATATTTTTAGCGGCGCCATGCCAGGCAAACGCGCCCCTGAACAAATTCTAAATTTATATCGGTATAAAACTGCCCGCTATACCTTTTCGTTACCATTTTTACTAGGGGGTTTGACGACTCACTTGCCGACCACTACCATTAAAAAGTTAGACGAATTCGGTGAATGTTTAGGCCTTATTTTTCAGATCAAAGATGATGAGCTGGGAATGTTTGGTACAGAGGAGTCAATTGGTAAAAGTGTGGGCGCAGATATCCGCGAAGGTAAAAAAACCCTATATCACTATTTTTTGTTTCATAAAGCGACTACTTCAGAAAGATCGCAATTGCAAAAAATATTTGGTAACCCGCGACCCACTACCTCTCAATTGGAGCTTGTTCAATCGCTTATTAATAAATACGGGATAAGCTATGATATTGAACAGGTGGTAGAGCGCCAGGTACAGAGCGCCTCCCGTTTGCTCAAGAGTTTGAAGCTTCCCACAACTGAACACGTTATTCTAAACGGTTTACTAGATTTTAATCTCAAACGCGTACGATGAAAAAATATTTTCTTTTTCTTTTTTCTCTTTCTCGTCCACGATTCTGGCTCTACTTGGCTGGCCCGTTTTTGCTAGGATCACTCGCTGGGGGAGTTGATCGTATGCTCGTCTGGTCGCCATATTTTTGGCTAGGATTATTATTTTTTTTAGTTATCGCCAATATTTTTTTGTATGGCATCAACGATCTTTATGACCGTGATACCGACAGCTTTAATTTAAAAAAAGGCACTCAAGAAATTCGCCTGCAATTTTCTCAGCTAAAACAATTGAAAATAACATTGGTGATGTGCGGCTTGTTTTTTGTAATAATATTTTTTTCTCTTTCATCAGTGGTGGCGAGAATCCTTTTGGTGCTTTTCTTTTTGCTTAGTTATGGCTATAGCGCTCCGCCATGGCGTTTTAAAGCTCGGCCACTCCTTGATTCCGCTTCCAATCTGCTGTATGCCTTGCCCGGTTTTATTGCCTATGCCGAGCGTACGGGTCAATTGCCGGGCTACCCGGTCATTATAGCGGCCTGGTGCTGGGTGGCGGGCATGCATCTTTTCTCAGCCATTCCGGATATCGAGAGTGATCGTCAGGCCAATCTGACCACTACTGCCGTGATGCTGGGCGGCAAAAAGTCCTTGGGTCTGTGCGGGGCAGTATGGCTGGTGAGCTGGATAACAGGCTTGTTAGTTTTAAAATTTTCTGTCGTAAGCTGGATCGGAGCTGTCTACCCATTAATAATTATGGGTTTGTTGTTGAAACCCAGTTTAATTGTCCGAGTGTATTGGGTGTTTCCGTATATCAACATGGTATTTGGTTTTCTGTTGTTTTTGACGATAGTAATTTAATAAAAATGTAATTTGGCCTTTTGTGCGTGTCCCCTTAAATGAATTACAATTTTCTTTTGCTACCGCTTCTGGCAAAGGCGGACAGAATGTAAATAAGACCGCCACGAAAGCGATCCTTCATTGGTCGCTGGGACGCTCTCGAATTTTTACGGTAGCGCAAAAAATGCGCTTGCGTTCAATGCTAGGAGCCCAGCTTACCAAAGCTGATGAGTTGGTAATAATGATAGAAACTGAACGTAGTCAGTTGCAAAATCGACAGCGAGCTGTTCGCCAGTTACACTCTATCCTAGAAAAGGCGCTGTGTGTCCCCAAATCACGCCGTCCCACTCGACCCACTCGCTCTTCGTCTTTTAAACGACTTGCTAGTAAAAAACGTCACTCTCTCACCAAACAAAAACGCCGTGTTATAGGAGAATAAAGGGTGATAAATTACTATAATTCATATCAATACTACCGTCGTTACCTATCCGTCCCGAACACATACTGATCGACGCCACTCGACACGGCGAGGAGGAGTGGTCCTCGCGGATCGGCACTATTGTTTGAGCCGAGGCGAGTTTAGTGCCGAAGCGACGACGAGCCGATGTGAGTGGCGGAGTGAAGTATCGTTCGGTGGCTTTTTTGGTTACTTTTTTGTCCATACAAAAAAGTGACAAAGAAACAATGATTTTTATGAACGTGAGATGTATCTACTATCTGACAGCGAAGATTTATCTTATTAAAAAAATCCACCATTATATACGGTGGATTTTTTGATGATTGTAATTCATTAGTTATTCTCTGCCCTAATCTTCGGACTAAGCAACGTTACAAACATTGTTGGCACAATAAATAGAGTAAGGAAAGACGACAACATCAAACCAAAGATAACCGCGCTCCCGAGAGCAGTCCAGGTTTCGTTCGACAACGTAATCGGTAAAATACCGAAGATAGTACAGATCGAGGTAATAAAGATAGCCTCTAAGCGTGACTTGCCTGCGTCTACAATTGCCTCTATAAATGGAATTCCGCTCTTCAGATTCAGGTTTATCTTGTCCATCAAGATAATAGCATTTTTAACCACGATACCAAATAGAGCCAAGATGCCGATCAAACCAGGAAAGCTAAGCGGCACCCCAAATACCGCCAAGCCAACAAAGACCCCGATTAAAGCCAGAGGGATAGTGACTAGCACGATAAACGCTTTGCGGAAAGAATTAAATTGAATTATCAGTGTCGAAACGATAAGTAGCATGGCGATCATCATGGCCCGGATAATAGACAAGACCGATTCCTGATTCTGTTCGTTCTCGCCACCGTAACTAATTGCATAGCCGCTAGGCAAGCGGTAGTCGGCAATATTTTTTTGGAACTGTTGTAATACCGCGGGCCCAGTAGTTCCAGCCGAGACATTGGCCGACAACAAGACGGTACGTTTCTGATCGATGCGGGTAATACCATCTACGGCCGGCTTGAGCTCGATTGTAGCCACATCTTTGAGGTAGACCGGCTGCCCAACCTGATTAAGAATTTGCAAGTTTTGAATAGCTGCTAAATCAGATAAGCTATCAGAACCAAAACGTGCTACGATTTTTACTTCTTTATTATTTTCAATCACGGTGCTAATTTCCGTACCGGAAATAGCTAGGCGCAAGACTGATCCAACATACGCCGCGTTTAAATTATTCTGAGCTAATTTAACCGGGTCCAGAACGAAGGTGTAATCCGGGGCCGAATTTTTCAGGGAATTATCGATATCAACTACACCGGGAACTGCAGCTAATTTAGGTTGCAAGTCGTTCACAATTTTAGTAAGCACGGCCAAATCATCGCCACTAATACGGGCCTGAAAAGCGGCACCCGATGGCGGCCCACCGCTTAAGCTGCTCACCGTAATCGTAGCTTGAGGAATATTGTTAAGATCTGCTCGCAAGCGATCAGCAAATTCATAGGATTTGCCTTTTCGTTCGCTTTTATCTTTTAGCGTAATGGCAATGTAGCCGACATGTTCGGAGCTATTCCCATTGGCGTTCACAGGGCTAATCCGCCCGATAAACGATGAATAATTGGCGATTTCCTTATACGCTAAAATTTTAGTTTCAACCGTTTTCATTATTTTATCTGTTTCCGCCAATTTATAGCCGATCGGAGTCGAGATATCAATATACACGTAATCACTGTCAGTTTTAGGGAAAAATTCCGAGCGAACGATTCCCAGTACCGGCAAGATCACCGAGAAAACAAACATACCCGTTACAGCAGCCAAAGTCAGGCGTCGACTTCGTTTGGTGGCCAAAATTTTTCGCAAGTTACGTTCATAAATCGGCAGAAACCTATCAAAATGGAGGATGCCGTGCATTAAACGGTTGCTCCAACCTGCCTCCGCATGATTTCCTTGGGTCAATAATTTTTGCTTAATAAGCGCATCGCTCTGCCATTCTTGCTCGGACAGGATCTCGTTTTTAATCAATTCAGCCTTGCCGTTCTTTTCGTACCACCGGGCCAAAGCGGCTACAGCCACCACGGCAATCCCACCTATAATATAATTAAGTATCCCACCACTATAAATAGTGATACCGGCTATTACGATCAACAGCGCTTCCAGCCCAAAAAAGAATTTTTTCGTTAAGCGTAAACGTTCCAATACAGCCGCGAGCGGATGATTAATCATGAGCGCGATAAATAGAGATGAGATCAGTGTGATTGAGACGGTAATCGGGATTGAGCGAATATATTCGCCAATGATACCGGTAGAGAACAAAAGTGGTAAAAAGGCCCAGACAGTGGTCAAAGTGGTGGTGGTCAAGACTACTTTAAAATCACGCAACACCAAAAGCACCGCTTCTTCCGGGGTAAATTTACCAATTTTTAGATACTGTTTAGTAGCCGAGACGACTACAATCGCATCGTCTACCAATAACCCCAGCGACAAGATAAGAGAGAATAGCGACAAGAAATTAAGCGAAATGCCCAGCCCCAACAAGGCTACAAACGTGGCAAAAAATACCAACGGAATAGCGAGACCAGCGACAAAGGCTTCTTTCAGACCAACGATGATGAAAAGAATTCCAAACACCAACACGAGTGTTAGTACAAAATCATGTTCGAGTTGGTCAAAATCCTTTTTGATCTGCTTGGCCAGATCCAGGCTCACATCATAATGAACGCCCTGACCAAAACTTTTTACCATAGTGTCCATGGTCGAGCGGGCAGCTTCGGTGGTGTCAATTACAGACGCACCGGTTCGTTTCACGATCGACAGTGTAATAGCATCTTGTGGCACTGATCCTTTGATCGAGAGCCGTGAAAGAGTTGTTTTTTTAATCGCATGTATGCTCACGTCGGCCACGTTACCGATTGTAATTGTTCCGCCTTCGGCCGTTTGCGTAATAGGAATAGCGGCGATTGCTTCGGGGGTATAGACTTTACTGTCCGAACGCACTGAATATTGAAAAATCTTGCTATCGAATGTCCCTGCTGGAATTGCGATATTTGTAGAAGCGATTGCCCGGTTAGCCTGATCAGTAGACAGATGGTAAAACAGTAACTTTTCCGGGCTATAGGCCACTTGAAATTCTTTTTCGTTTCCACCGGCGATCAATACTTCGCGTACACCCGGTATTTTTTCCAGTTCATCTTTGGCTTTTTCGGCATATTGGCGCATGGTAAAGCCGTCGTACGGGCCCGTCATGGCGAGCGAAATAATAGGTTGATCATCGAGCGACACTTCAGTCACGATCGGATCTTTCACATCCGAGCTAAGGGTTGATTTTACGGTATTTACCTTATCCCGCAGACTGCGAATTGAATCATCAAGATTAGCACTCGCTTCAAATTCAACTACTATCGAGGATACGTTATTAAGAGAGTTGGATGTAATTTTTTTGACACCCTTTAATCCCGACAAACCCGTCTCAATTTTTTTAGTGACTAATTCCTCGATATCAGAGGGTGATGCGCCGGGCAATACGGTAACTACACTCGCAATCGGAATTTTTACTTCTGGATTTGATTCGCGGGGTAGCGTGAAGAAAGCGTATAACCCGGCACTCGTAATCATGAGAATTAATAACAGTACGACCCGAAAATTTGTCACGAAGAAGTTGAGCCAGCTTTTTCGCAAACTAGGGTCGAATTCTAAGCCGTCCAAGTATAATTGATCCGAGGTCTTAACTGTTTTGGATTCAGGGGTAGCAGGGGAGGGAGAAATTGGTTGTTCCATAAAGGCAATTTACCTGTCTTAAATTATTGGATAACTACTTTTTGGCCTGCACTGATACCGTACACCGAAGTGATCAATTGCCAGTCACTAGAAAGACCGCTTTGGATGGTAACCGTTTCAGCATTCACATCTCCAAGCGTTACCGGTTTAGCCGATACTATGCCGTTTTCGTCTACGGTATACACGGCAGCAGTTTTATCGGCAGCAATCGCCACCATTTGAATCGGTAAAACGAACTGATCATTATTAGACCCGTTCGAATTTTCACCGCTAATTTTTACCGAAATATTTTGTCCCACCGTTAATTTGCTGTCTTTAGGATTAACTACGCTGATGCCGACTTCAGCATTTTTTGTTTGTGGGTCAATGCTGGGGGCCAAGTTGGTAATTTCGCCCGTGGCTACCCCGCCAATATCAACTTTGTCTTTTAAGGTTAGACGTGGCAGGTCGTTGGCTCCTACGAACACTTTCACTTGTAGGCCACCGCTGTTAACTACGGTCACTACTTTTTGCCCGGCACTGACAAGTTCGCCATATTTGATAGCCACATTCGAAACCGTACCGTTGATCGGTGAGGTCAACACAGTCTTGGCGATTTGCGCGTTGATGAAGGCTACCGCAGCACGAGCTTGTTCTACCGCCCCTAGTTGAGCCTGAATCTGGCTATTGGTAGCAGCTGATTTTTTTAAATCCAATGTTTTTTGCGCGATTTCTACGGCATTTTGTGCACCTTGAATGGCTGCGGAGGCTGCTTCTTGTGCCGATTTATAGGCGTTCGTAGCTGATAAATACGTTGGCGATTGAGTATTAGGAATACTAATTGTCCAAGAATCATTAGCATTGATAGATCCGGTTGCGCCGAAAGTAAAAAATAATCCCCGATTTCCTAAAGCCGAGGCAATACCCGGGTAAATTCGGCCACTGGCAATTTCTAGTCCGCTCGTATTTAAACTGATTCCATCTCCCCCTTGAGTAAGGCTAATTCGATAGGTGCCTGGCTCACCCGTATACGTTCCGCTAATAGAAAGTGAAGCAGTCGATAAATTACTGGTCGCTGGAGTAGCACTTAATCCGGCATTCAACATCGCCGAATAGGCATTGGCTACCGCTACTTTTTGTTGTTGCTCGGTATCAGCCAGACTTTTTTTAGCAGCCGCCAACTGTGCCTCAGACAGTGCAATATCTTCGGTTTTAGCTCCGGCATATAATTGCTGCAATGCGGCTTCTTGAATTTTAAGCGCGGCTTCCGCCTGATTTCTTTGGGCTTGTAAATCTGCATTAATGAGGCTCACTAATACTTGCCCTCGCCCAACTTTGCTTCCGACTGCGACATTCACTCTGGCGACCTGGCCGGTAGCTTGGCTCCGCACATCAGCTTGTTCGGCGGATTCTACAATACCATTGGCCGAAATAACACCAGTACTTTTAAGAAAATTTTTGGCTTCGATAACGTTAACACGTATCGTGCTGTCGGTCGGGGGTATATTTGAAAGTTGTTTATGGCGAGCGTAATTTGCCGCGCCTGCGCCTACTACTACGAGGGCAATTCCGATATAGACTAGCGAGGTATGGCTTTTAATAAAGGCCTTAATTTTATTCATACAAATTAATTAATAACATTAAAATAGTGCTTAAATATAACAAAAAAAGCACCCGATGTCAAGGTGCTTAAGGCTTTAAGGGTGATTAAATTGAGAGTAAATCCAGCCGTTGGTCAATAGTGATCTCTGAGACAAATTCCGGAGCGTGACTAACAAGAATAAGCGCGCCTTCAAATTCATCAAGCGCTTTGGCAATAATAGGCAGATGGCGGAAGTTAATATGGTTGGTCGGCTCATCCATAATCAGTAACCCTGGTTTTTGTAACACGAATCGGGCATAACACAACAATCCTTTTTGTCCTTCGGATAAGGCTCCGACTTTATTGCGTAATACTTCTGGGGTAAGTAGAAATTGAGATGCGGTGGCGTAAATTTCCTGATTCCACGGGTCGTCCATCATTTCGGCGAGCGCTTCGTAGCCGGTTTGGTCGAAATTTAATCCCGAAAAATCTTGGCGATAATAGCCGACTTTCACTCCTTTGGCGATCGCAGCTCCGCTTTCGGTGCCTTCGGCCAGGGCAGCGAGCAAGGTGCTTTTTCCAATCCCGTTGGGTCCTTCAATCAACAGACATTCCTTTTTGCGGAGTAATAGCGGCGAGCGTAGTGTTTTGCGCACAGGCGAATGATTTTCCATTACGCCGACAGAAGTAATTTCTACAACCGGCCCTACCGTTTCCGTATGCGCGGGGATAGTAAACTCGTTGATTGTTTTATCTTCCTGTCGTTCGTCGACCATATTTTCTTCGGCTTCTTCTACCTGGTCTTTCAATTTGCTGGCCAGTTTGCGCATCTTACCCCCTTTGTGAGAGAAGAAGTTGATTTTATCTTTTCTATCCTGAATACTTTTTTTCAACTGGGCATTTTTCATCCGTTCGCGTTCAATCTGGGCTTCAATTTCGCCGAGCACATTATAATAGTCTCCAGTATATTGTTCCATTTTGTGAGTATGAACATCGAGGTATAAAACCCCGTCAGTAAACGAGTTCAAAAAATTGGCATCATGCGAAATGACCAAGCATGTCTTGGGATAACTGATAAGAAAGGCGGTCAAATGTTCAATGCCTTGGCTGTCGAGATTGTTGGTCGGCTCGTCCAAGAGTAAAATATCCGGTTCCTGAATTAGCGCATACGCGAGTAAGAGGCGGGCCTGTTGGCCACCGGAAAATTCTTTGATTTTTTTAGTGAGCGGGGCAGTCAAATGGACTATCTCCAAGACATCTTTAATTTTTTTAGGCAAATCGTACATTTTTTGTGCGAAAGCCTCAGCGAAAAACTCTTCGATTGTTTTTTCTTTATTAGCTGGATTCATTACTTGAGTGGCAATTGCAATGGTGGCTCCATTTTCAATACTGATAGTACCGTTTTCTGGCTTGAGCTCGCCGGTGAGTAGTTTAAATATCGTACTTTTACCGGCACCGTTTTGGCCCATGATCGTAAATTTCGCATTTTTGCGAATCGAAAAATTGACCTCGTCGAGAATAGGTTTATTTTCTTGATAATAAAAAGTTACGGTATCAAACCGGACAATAACGTTGCCGTGAGCCATATTAAATAATAGAATAAAGGAGCTAAAGCATACCAATAATTGGCCGAAAAGTCAATTAAAACCTCTTGAAGATCTGCAAAAAAACAAGTATGCTGACTAGAGTTTTTAAAAATACGTATGACCGAGTACAACGACTATGAAAATTATTTCTCTTAATACCTTTGGAGGTAGATTTCTACAACCATTGTTGTCTTTTGTGGCTGCTGAGGCGCCAAGTACCGACGTATTTTGTTTTCAGGAAGTGTATAGCGCCCCCCGCCCAATTTCTTGTTTGTTAGAACCGGATTCATGTGCCACTTTTTTGCAGGAATTGAATAAAATTTTGCCAGAGTTTGTCTGCTTGTTTTCGCCGGTGCAGGATGGCTTGGAATTGCCACAGCCGTTAAAGGGGGAATGGCAGTATGGTTTGGCAGTGTTTGTTAAAAAAGCAATTACCATAAAAAATCAGGGTACATTTTTCCTCTGCAATGGGTATAATAGTTTTGTGCCCATGGATTTTGCCACGCTGGGGTATAATGCCCAATGGTTAGAACTAAACAAAGCAGGGCGTGATATTACTCTTTTCAACGTGCACGGCATCGCTATGCCAGGTCACAAGCGTGATACGCCGGTGCGTTTAACCCAGTCCCAAAATATCATCACTGTGGTTTCCGAGCATCCTACTCCGACCATCATTTGTGGGGATTTTAACTTACTACCCGATACCGCCAGTATCCATATGATTGAGTCAGTGGGTTTACGTAATTTAATCACCGAATGTGGGATTAAAACTACGCGTGGCAGCTTGTTAAAGCAACTTCATCCAGAATACGGTGCTTCGCCTTTAGGGTTTCAAGAGTTTGCAGATTTTGTTTTTGTTTCCAAGGAAGTACAGGTTGCTGATTTTCGCGTACCTGATTTGCCGATTTCCGATCACTTGCCCCTTATTTTAACTCTGACTTAATTTTAATACCCCTCTTAAAGAGGGGTATTAAAATAGAGAACTAATCTTTGTGCTTGTACCGATTATAAATTTTGAATTTTAGATTTAATTATGGACATCTTTTTGGCATCGGTACGTTCGTGGGCTTCGGCGATAATTTGTTGTTCCTCACGTTTAATTTCAGAAAGACCCTGCATAAATTCACGAAATGCATCGTAGGCTTCTTTAAGTAATGATTTAACCTGGTCGAATGTCGTTTGTTCTTCGTTCATACTACTAAACATAGACCAGGTTAGTATAGCTTATTTTTACTATTTTCACAATGAAAATACTGTGCTATACTGCGTGTATTAGATATCGCACTTGCTTTGTTATTTATGCTCAGCCAACTCTGGTTCACATTTCTCTATCAACCGTTGTTTAACGCGTTGTTTTATATCTATAATACTATTGCGGGCGAAAATTTGGGCTGGGCAGTGGTGTGGCTTACGATATTTTTACGTATAGTTTTACTACCTCTTAGTATCATTTCAGAAAGTAGCAGTCAGCGCCATGCCAAATTAGTAGAAGAAGCAAAAGCAACGGTGGCAGGATACTCGCATGATCCAATTGAACAAAAAAATGAATTTCGTCGTATCATGCGGAAAAACAATGTTTCACCCTGGGCTAAAGTACTTACGCTTGCTATCCAGGTAGTTGTATTTTTTTTATTGTACCAGGTCTTTGTGCAGGGTATCAGCGGCGAAAAGATTATTAAAATCCTATACCCTTGGATTGATTTCCCTGGCACTATTAATAAATATTTTTACGGTTTTGATATTGGTCGTATCCACGATTCGGTGTGGGCAGGTATTGTGGCAGTGTATGTGCTGGTATCTACCCTGGTTGAACATGGCGTAAAGAAAAAGTGGGAACAAGAAGATTTTTTCTTTTTGATTCTTTTCCCTCTGTTTATCTTTACTTTTTTGTGGTGGTTGCCGATGGTTAAATCGCTATTTATTTTGACGACACTGGTATTTTCTGATATCGTTTCGTTTATCGGCAAGGCATTTTTTGGGCCTAAAAAAGATGCTCACGGTGGGGGTCATGGTGGCCATCATTAAAATGTTAGAACAGTAAAACGTTAAAACAGTAAGGCAGGGCGCGTACATAGCGCAAAATCTGTTTTAAAGTTTTTATGCTTTCATGTTTTAATGAATATGGCCGGAGACTCACTTGATAAATTAATGTATTCGTTCGTCGTAGACGATGTTTTGAAAGGGTTGTTTATTCATGTGCCGCCAGGCTATGTGGCCTGTGTGTATGATTTGGGTCGCGGTGTCTTGAAAAAAGTGCTGACGCCGGGGCTGCATCTGAAAATTCCTTTTTGGCAAAAAGCCAAACTCTTTAACACTCAAACTCTGGAATACAGCATCAGCCGCCAGTTTGATATGCAACATGAACGCGCCATGGGCGATATTCCAACCGCCGCTGTCACTCTAGATGGCAAACGAGTAGGGGTAGAAGGCACAATTTTACTTCGCCTTGATGTACACCAGATTCCTTCAATTTGGCAAACAATTGGCGAAGATTTTGTAGTAAAAATTATTCGTCCAGCTATTCGCAGCCGGATCCGCATGGTTTTTAGCCGCTTTGCCAATCAGGATATTATCACTGCCCGTCGCCATGAAGTAGAACAGGATTTGAAAAACGAACTGGAACGTATTTTCTATGCGCGCGGAATTTTTGTAGAAAATGTCTTGCTCGGAGAAATTTCTCCAATCCATTAAATCTTCTCAAGCACTTTGGTTAACCAAGGTGCTTCTTTTGTCCACAGGTACTCTTGACGGTACCCTTAAAGGGAGGTATCTTATCACTCAGATACTTAGAGTGATAAATTGTATATGGACCCCCGACAGGAACAATTACTTCTTACGGTTATAGAAGAGTATATTGCTACCGGTGAACCGGTGGGTTCTAAATTTTTGGTGACCAAAGGCGCGGTAAATTGGAGCGAAGCCACGGTTAGAAACGAGCTTCGTGCGCTCGAAGAAGCGGGGTTCCTTACCCATCCGCACACTTCTGCCGGTCGCATCCCCACTGCCGTAGGGTATCGTTATTACGTTGATCATTTGAATACTGCGGATCTAAAGATTAGTAAATCAGCCGAAAAAAAAATAACTGGAATTTTTACGGGCGAACAGGGATTAGAAGCATCTTTAAAAAATTTAGCCAAATGTCTAGCAGAAGAATCCGGTGATATGGTGCTGGTCGCCTTTGATCCGGATCGAATTTATTATACCGGTCTCAGTCATCTGTTTCAAAAACCGGATTTTTTTACGGTGGATATGGCAGTAAATGTTTCGGCCGTATTTGACCGCTGCGAAGAGGCCCTCCACATTTTTTATCCGCTCGTGACTACTGAACCGCAATTTTTTATTGGCTCTGAACATAGTTTTGGCGACATGCTTAGTATTCTCGCTTTGCGCTTTGGTGATCGCCAGGAATCACTAATTGCGCTTCTAGGGCCGCAACGCATGGATTATCGTTCCAACTGGAGTTTGCTGCAAAAAGTAAGACAACTTATATAAATTATTTTTACGTATGGAAGACACAGTCCTCACCAATCACGCAGGGGAAGAAGCTGAAGATGTAGCTGTTCCGGCTGCTGAAAATAATACAGAATTAAATGAAGCCGATTGCGCCAACTGCTCGCAACTGAAAGCGCAAGCCACCGAATTTAAAACTGCCTGGCAGCGCGCCCTAGCCGATTATCAAAATTTGCAAAAAGAAACCACTGCGCGTCGGGCCGAGTGGGCAACGCTTAGTGAGCAAATGATCCTAGAAGAATTTATTCCTGTCTACGATAATTTTAAAAAAGCGTTTGCCGCGAAAAATAATATCGCCTGGAGTAAAGAGCAAGAAAACTGGGTAAGTGGCATCGGTTATATCCAAAAACAATTTAGCGATATCTTAAAAAGCCATCAAGTCGAGGAAATAAAGACGGTGGGCGAAAAACTGGATACCCGCCTGCATGAATCAGTAGGAGAAGAGGAAAGAGATGGCCAAGAGTCGGGTACGATTATTAGAGAAGTAGATGGTGGCTATATGGTGAAAGGCCGGGTACTGAAAGTGGCTAAAGTAATAATTGTTAAATAACTATTTTTAAAGTCCCACTAAAGCCGCACGGCCAAGTCAGGGACAAGGAGAAAAAATATGTCACTCGTTCGTTGGACCCCGATGGACATGTTTTCCGACATGGATGACGTGTTCAATCGTTTGCCCGCGGTAATGAACAATAGTCAGATGAAAGCGTTCGTCCCGCCACTCGATATGTACGAGACGGACAAAGCTGTGGTGGTCGAAGTAGTATTAGCCGGTTTTCGGCCGGATGATGTCGAAGTAAACGTACATAAAGGCGTTCTGTCAGTGAAGGGTGAACAAAAAAAAGAACACGAAGTAGAAGAAAAAAACTATTATCGCAAAGAAGTGCGCAGCGGCTCATTTTATCGCGAATTAGTCTTGCCGAGCGCCGTAGACGAAAGCAACGTCACGGCCGAATTTGTATCGGGTGTACTCAAAATTACCGCCCCGAAAGCCGAGCCGGTAGCTGCCAAGAAAATTGCGATTAAGATTGCCAAATAATTAGACATTCAGTGTGTTGGCTGAATTTTTTCAGCCAATTACCGAGTAACTAATAAATATAACTCGTTTAATTCTTAAATACATTTATGAATGGGGCAGTGTCTATAAAAGAAACAAAACTGTTTCACTTAATTTCCGCTGTATTCGTAACGGTACTCGTTATTTCCAACATTATCGCCGTGAAAGTGGGCAATTTTTGGGGATATTTTATGCCAGTGGGCGTAGTTTTGTTCCCGATCAGCTACATCATTAACGATGTCCTGACCGAAGTCTATGGCTATGCCGCCGCTCGACGCGTAATTTGGACCGGATTTTTTTGTAATTTACTGGCGGTCGTGGCTATCTGGATTGCGCTTAACGTGGCCCCAGCTCCATTTTTTGCCAATCAGACTGCCTTCGAAACAATTCTTGGATTTACCCCACGCTTATTGGCTGCTTCGTTTGTGGCCTATTTAGTAGGAGGTTTCAGTAATTCCTGGATCATGGCTAAATTAAAGATAAAAACGCAAGGAAAATATTTGTGGCTGCGCACTATCACATCAACGATAGTGGGCGAAGGCCTAGATTCGGTAATTTTTATTCTGATTGCTTTTTCCGGTATTTTCCCGGGAGCGCAAATCGTGAGTGTGATTCTGACTCAATGGATTTTCAAAACCATCTTTGAAGTAATTGCCACTCCGGTCACCTATGCCGTAATCCGTTATTTAAAGAAAAAAGACGGGAGTGACGTCTACGACCAGGTTACTAATTTTAGCCCGTTACAGTACTAAGATGTACCTATGCCTACTATTAAACAAGATTTAGAAAAACTAAGTAAACTCGGCCAGAAAGCAGTTGCCACCCGCACGCTTGAAGCGTTTCCTAATCACGGCGGAGCGAATATGGAAATTAATTTGCATTGCACCGAATTCACGTGCCGCTGTCCGCTCACTGGCCAACCTGATTATGCCGAGATAGAAATTAATTATGTGCCTGATAAATACGTGGTGGAATCAAAATCGCTCAAATTATATCTGGAAACGTATCGTGATGTCGGAGTGTTCCACGAGCATTTGGCCGTAGATATTGGGCAGGATTTTGTAAAGTATATTAAGCCAAAGAGTGTGGAAGTGACGGTGCTATTTAATACTCGAGGAGGAATAGCAATTGATGCTACTTGGAAATATGAAAAATAAATATTTTACTTGGAAAAAAATTGTAGGTGCGATTGCAGGTGTGGTATTTTTTATCGCTGCCCTAGTAGCAGTGTTAGAATATTTTGGAATTAAACCTTTTGATAAAAAGGACGTCTCTTCTCAGAAAATTTCTTATACCCAAACTGCAAACACAAATTACGGAACCATGATCCAAGCAGAAAAAATTGAAATAGAAGAAAAAAGAATATTTTCGAATGAAGAGGGTAAAAAAATAGAAGATGAATTAATTGAGTATGACGTTAGTTCAAAGAATAAAAAAATTATTATATTTGTCAACTGGGGTGACTCATCTTCTTTAAAATTTGCAAGTGAGTTAAAGGTGTATTTATCTGACCGGGGATGGCAAATAGCAGCTGTAACCGCCGCTTCAGTTTCTAGTTGGCCATATTTTAAAGAGTTTCCTGGTATAGGTATTCAAGACTTAAATTTGCCCCCACCTAACCAAAGAATTGGTATTTTTATTTCATAATTTAGCAATTTAACAGCAAATCATATGTCCAAAGTTATCGGAATCGATCTCGGTACAACAAACAGCTGTGTCGCCATCATCGAAGGCGGCGCGCCCAAAGTATTAGAAAACAAAGAGGGTGCTCGTACCACGCCTTCGGTTATAGCCGTCAGTAAAAGCGGTGAACGTCTCGTTGGCCAGTTGGCCAAGCGCCAGGCGGTGACCAACCCGGAAAATACCTTGTATTCCATCAAACGCTTAATTGGTCGCAATTGGGAAGACGAAGAGGTGCAGCGTGACCTCAAGCTCATGCCGTACAAAATCGTCAAATCTGGCACCGGCGTCAAGGTGCTCATGCAGGGCAAAGAATATGCACCGCAAGAAATTTCGGCCATGGTACTGCAAAAATTAAAAGCAGATGCCGAAGAACGCCTGGGCGAAAAAGTAACCGAGGCGGTCATTACGGTGCCAGCCTATTTCGATGATGCCCAGCGCCAAGCTACCAAAGATGCCGGTGAAATTGCGGGCTTAAAAGTACTTCGTATTATTAACGAACCCACCGCCGCGGCTCTCGCCTACGGATTCGACAAGAAAAAGGATCAAAAAATTGTCGTTTACGATTTAGGTGGTGGTACGTTTGATGTATCAGTGCTCGAAGTCAGCGCTGATTCCGTGCAAGTATTATCTACTAATGGCGACACTCATCTGGGTGGTGACGATTTCGACCAGGTATTAATCGAATGGATTATTGCCGAATTTAAGCGCGATCAGGGCATCGACCTCAGCAAAGATACACTTGCCTTGCAGCGCATCAAAGAAGCTGCCGAAAAAGCCAAAATCGAACTCTCGACTGCCCAGGAAAGTGAAATCAACCAACCGTTTATTACGTCCGACGCTACTGGCCCGAAACATTTAGTAATGAAGCTTACTCGTTCCAAGCTCGAAGAGTTGGTAGGGGATTTGGTACAAAAAACACTAGGCCCGGTGAAGAAAGCGCTCGAAGATGCCAAACTCACTGCTAATGACCTGCATGAAGTAGTCATGGTCGGTGGTATGACTCGCATGCCGCTGGTATACCAAACCGTAGAAAAGTTTTTCAACAAAAAACCCAATATCACTGTTAATCCGGACGAAGTAGTAGCTGTTGGTGCGGCTGTACAGGGTGGCGTGTTGCACGGCGATGTGAAGGATGTTTTGCTTCTGGATGTTACACCGCTATCGCTTGGTATCGAAACCATGGGCGCGGTCATGACTAAATTAATTGAGCGCAATACCACCATTCCTACCAGTAAATCTCAGGTGTTCTCTACTGCGGCTGATAATCAGCCCAGCGTAGAAATTCATGTGCTTCAAGGTGAACGCCCAATGGCCGCTGATAACAAAACGCTTGGTAAGTTTATCCTTAGCGATTTGCCTCCGGCTCCGCGCGGTGTGCCGCAAGTAGAAGTCACTTTTGATATTGATGCCAACGGTATTTTGAGTGTGAAAGCCAAAGATAAAGCCACCAACAAAGAACAGTCTATTCGTATCGAAGCGTCATCTGGCTTATCGAAAGACGAAGTCGAAAAAATGAAAAAAGAAGCCGAGTTGCACGCAACCGATGACAAGAAAAAACAAGAGCTTATCGAAGCCCGCAATTTGGCCGATACGATGGTGTATACTACCGAAAAAATGATGAAAGAAGTGGAAGAAAAGAAAACTCCTGGCGTAACCGATGATGAGAAAAAAGCGGTAGCCGACGGCTTGGCCAAAGTAAAAGAATTGAAAGACAAAGATGATGTCGAGGCGCTCAAAAAGGCTGGCGAAGAATTATCCAAAGCCGCCCAAGCGATCGGTATGAAAATGTATCAGCAAGAACAGCAAAAATCAGGCCCGACTGCTGATAATGCTGCCGGAGCGAGCGAGCCAAAAAAAGCAGATGGCCCGATCGAAGGTGAGGTTGTAGACGATAAGAAATAATGATTTGCTAATCCCGACCTAGTCGGGGTTAGTCATTAGATTTTTTATTCCTCACTATGTCTATCGATAGTGCGCCCCATCAACAAGGAGAAACAGTCGATTTTATTTTTGAAAGAAGAATTTTAGACAAACTCTTGGAAGCAAATAGAGAAGTGACCAAGATTGACGCTTCTCAAGCGAATGCTGATTTAGCTATTATTCACAATAGCGATGAGATAGACTCCGACACCTTGCGCGCTTTTAGAGAGTATATTTCTTTAATGCAGGAATTGGCGAATATTTCTTTTGATGAGCTAAAAAGTAAAGACCAGAATTTTATTTTTAGAATAAAAATTCTGGTGGACAATCTTAGCAGTATTTTTAAAAAACGTGAAGTTGCAGCTCCTGAGTCAAATCCTAACGTATTGATATCCTGGATTAGAAATAAAATTAGTTCGCTATCCTTGTCGCTGGGTATGTTTAAAATGGGCAAAAGTGAAAAAACTTACAAACAAATTAAGGAAATTGCTACAAATTTTGCTACTCACTATATTAATGAGGTATAGAATTTAATTAAATTATTTTGTGTCCAAAGATTACTACAAAATTTTAGGTGTCGACAAAAGTGCTTCGACCGAAGAGATAAAAAAAGCCTTCAAAAAAGCCGCACTGGAACATCACCCCGATCGCCCCACCGGTAACGAGGCTAAATTCAAAGAAGTCAATGAGGCCTATCAGGTATTGTCCGACAAAGATAAACGCGCTAAATACGACCAGTTCGGCAGCGATTTTGAGCAGCAGGGCGGTTTTGGAGGCGGCATGAATTGGGAAGACATTATGCGTGCTACCCGTGGTCAGAGTGGCAATGGGGGATTTGAATTTAATTTTGGTGGTGGAGATTTTGGCGATATTTTTGGTGATTTGTTTGGCGGTGGCCGGTCGCGCAGCGGTGGGCGTCGTCAAACTCGTGGTAATGATATTCAAGTAGATGTAGAGCTTGATTTCAAGGAAGCGGCCTTTGGCGTAGAAAAAGACATTAGCCTGCGCAAACAAAGTGCCTGTGATGTCTGTAGTGGTAGTGGTGCGGAACCAGGAAGTAAATTAGAGAAATGTACTACCTGTCACGGGCAGGGCCAAGTAGCCCAGCAACAGCGTACCTTTTTGGGTACGATCCAGACTATGGCTACCTGCCCCACCTGTCAGGGTCGCGGCGAACAGCCTAGTAAAAAATGTAAACACTGTGGCGGCAACGGAGTTGTTTCCAAAAATACTACTACCAAAGTCAAAATTCCGGCCGGTATTGATGATGGGCAATCAATCCGATTATCTGGACATGGCGAAGCAGCTCCACACGGAGGAACCGCTGGCGATTTATACGTGGCCGTTCATATCCGAGCGAGCAAAGACTTTGAAAGAGATGGCGCAGATGTGTATATGGAACGGGAGATTAACTTTCCTCAGGCCGTGTTGGGGGATACGGTGGAAGTGCCTACGCTCGACGGCACCGTAAAAATGATTGTGCCCGAAGGTACGGAATCAGGGCAATTAATCCGGCTCAAAGGGAAGGGGATAACACACTTGGGTCGAACTACGCGCGGGGATCAGTATGTAAAAATAAAAATAATCGTACCTAAAAAAGTCAATCGAGACACTAAAAAAATGTTAGAAGAATTAAAAGGCAAGTTGTAAGTCGAAATAGAAAAAACGAGTGAAGTGATAAAGCAAAATCTCAAATTATAGTTTGGGTTTTGAAAGCGCAAGAATGTCAGATAGTTGTATGTAAGCACACCCAAGTGGTATACTTTTTTCATGGATAAAAAATCCTTTGAGCGTTTTTATAACGAACATTTCGACAAAGTATACCGCTTTGTTTTTTTTCGTGTTGGCGGTAACAAAGCGTTGGCCGAGGATCTCGTCTCGGATATTTTTCTGAAAGCTCTAAAGGCCTTTGATAGTTTTGACGAAGCCCGCGGCCACAGTGCCTGGATACTCACCATTACCAAAAACCATTTAGCCAATCATTGGCGCGACACCAAACCCACTGTAGCGCTCCCCAGCCAGGATAGCGAGACTTCTTATGATGTCCAAAGCGACGACGCCTGGCTCTTGGCTGCTGGGAAAAAGCAGCAAAGCATTTTTTTTGCCCGCCAGGAGCTGGCAGGATTATTAGCTAGTTTGACCGCGGAGGAGCAGGAAGTGGTAACTTTTCACTACCTGGCGGGGTATAGTTATCTAGAAATTGCCCAAGAACGAGGGGTTACCGAGGGCGCGGTCAAAGTTATGGCTCATAGAGCAATCAAAAAAATGCGTACTTTACTATGAAATTAAGAGAGTATTATCACTGGTATCGGCTACGGAAAGCAACTGCTCCAGACAGCCGCTTTAAACGTGCGCTTTGGAATAAATTGAAGAAGGCGCATCAGGAATTTTATCCAGTAACTGTCAAAAAACCATTAGCAGTATGGCGTTATGCTATGGCGGTCTTGGTAGGTGTGGTGGCAGTTGGTGGTCTTGGCACGGCCAGCTTCGCTTATACTAGTCCTGCCGTAACTACGGGCACTCCGCTCTACCCCCTCAAACAAAAAATCGAAGCCGTAGAAGAAAAACTACAGCGAACACCCGAACAAAAAGTGGCCTTTGATTTAAAGAAAATTAAACGTCGTGAAGCGGAAGCGGCCCTGTTAGAGTCTAAACAACAAAAGACCGATCGGGTTGAATCCGAAATTGTTAAAATTGAAGAAAGATTAGCTGCCCATGTACAATTATTAATGAAAGAAAATCGAGCGAATTTGCGCTTGCGCCGTAGTGCTGAACAGCGCCTGAATAGGGCTGCTGCTCGTGTTGCTTCACCTGCCTTAAGTAAAGATAGGGATAGAAGCAAAATGCGTCTAGAAAAAATAGAAAAAGCATCTGATGCTGTGAATGTAACCTTAGGTACACCACGGGGGAATCCTGCTTCCACTACCACAGCTGGAGTGTCGAGTAGCAATACCACTACAATTTATGCCTCTACCACCCTATTTTTTGATTCTCCCCGACCTCTCTTGCAGAAACTGAGAAGTAAAATAAGAATACTGCGTCATCCCTCTGCAGAGAAAAATGATAAAAAGGACTAATAAAAAATACATCCTAGTCAAAATGACTAGGATGTATTTTAATTTTTTTGGGTTTAGCTCAGAGCATCAAGCGTTTTGTTGACCTCGGCATCAGCAAGCTTGTTTTGAGCGCGTGGTACATGATTGTAAGTGATTTTTTTAAAAGTTGCAGCCAGATTCCAGGCTTGCAGCCACAGTTTCTGCAAGGTAGCTTCTTTTACCTTGTACTCACGGCGCATTTGCTTTACCACGAGCTCACTGTCGAGAAAGCACTCCACTTCGGTCGCCCCCAATTCTTTCGCTCGTGTTAAAGCCAAAATTAAAGCTATGTACTCGGCAAAATTATTTGTTTGAGAGCCTAGGTGTTTGCCAAAATTTTCTACTATTTTCCCATCGTTATCTTTGATAACCACTCCCGCGGCGGCTGGCCCCGGATTGCCACGCGCACCGCCATCAGTAAAGGTAATTAATTTCATAGAGTAAGTTAGTATTCAAGTTTCCATAAGCCCTGATTGCCGTTAATCTGTCCGGTACCGTATATGATGCGCGCCTTTTCATCTATTGCCAAGGAAGCTGTCTCATCTGCCAGTAGCTTGTTGCTGACCAAATAGTAAGGAAAAAAGGCTGCAACTCCTTTTTTACCGGCTAGCGCTAGAGTATTAAATTCATCGATTGCCTGAACACTGTCGACATATTCCCCCGATCTGTTTAACACATAGGGATTTTGGTCTTGAGTATAGGCCCAAATTTCCCACGGAGTCCACAAGAGCAACCACTTATTATGAGGAGAGAGGTACCATTTTTCTGCCGGAACGGTAAAACGGTGGCCTGTAGTTACGATTAGAAAAGAATTAGCCGAGGACTGGATAATAACGGTGCCATTATACGCATGGACTAATTCGCATTTACAGTCGGTGAGTGAACCGGCTTCAGGTAATTGTGCGGGCACGGAGGCAAAAAAACGATTAAACCCAAGTCGATCTTGAGTGACACCCCATTCGCGACTACTCGTGGAAAAATGCATAGTCCACAGCTCGGAGCCCTCAAAGTGCCACTGTTCAAAGTGATCGCTGCTTAATTGGGTAATATGTGCGGTGTTTGGGGAAGCGCTGAACAGTCCGGCTTTAGTGCTAAATATAAATTCCGGGTTGGAGCTTTCTTTCCATTGCCAGCGCTCGATGGGATTGCCGGCAAAGGCCGGATTCCACAGCTCGGTCGGTCGATCGGCTGCCCCCAATCGAACAGTCAGATTGGGGGATTCGCCGGCAATAAGAGCGAAATAATTATTTTTTTTCGCCCAGGCTGCATGCACAGTAGTGGTGGCAGAAGTAGTTAAAACCACTGTATCAATTTCAGTTTTTAAACTATGAAGCTTAATTTCTTGAGTATCTTTTACCCTATTCGCATAAAGCAAAAATTGTCCGTCACTTGAGAGTTCTATTATTTTTAGAGTGCCACTGACCATCAGGTGTGGTTCCGATTTTTTTAACAAAATAATATCCTTGAGGTAGGTTGTTTGCTTGTTACCGACGATAATTTCTCTGCCCCATTCATAAAAACCAGGCGCGGTAAACTTCACTTGATACCGATTAGGTGTCACCGTGTTTAAACGAATAGGAATTTTTTCTTTTAATTTTTGCTCATTAATAAACACAGACGCGCTAGTGGGCTGGACATCAATGCTGATGGAGCCGGTTTCTCGAAGCAGACCATTTTTCCAGTCATATCGGTAGCCCACGGTATACAAGACGATTAAAGGTGCGATAATAAAAAAGGCCGTAACAAAAAAGGCCAATATGCCGTGCCGAATTCTTTTGGATAAAAAACTGCCGGGGTATTCCACAAATAAGGTTTTTAAAGTTAAGGAAAACTATCTCCCTGAAAACCAGGTAACAGTGGTTGCTAAAATATATACCCAGTAGTATACTAGTATTTCAAGAAAATGCGTTTTTGACAAGTATTTTAAAGAAAAACAACCGTTTACTATCTAGAGATTATTTAAAAAACTTCTGGTATGTCTTACTTGGTAATTAACGGAGGAAAGAAATTGACAGGTACCATTGAAAATCAGCCGAATAAAAATTCAGCTATTGCTATTATGGCGGCCTGTCTATTACTTCAAGAACCGGTGACGTTAACTGATGTTCCCCGGATTGAAGAAGTGGAGCGTATGATCGAGTTGCTAGGAAGCATTGGTGTCAAGATCGAACGTCCATCACCGCGCACCCTTACACTCGATGCCGGAGGCAAACTCGATTTAGAAAATATTGATCGCGCCGTTTGTAAAAGCATGCGTGCTTCGTTACTACTAGCCGGGGCGCTGGGTGCCCGCAGTAAACATTTCCGCGTTTATAAATCTGGCGGTTGCCATTTAGGCCAGCGAACCGTACGTCCACACTGGTATGCGTTGCGCAACTTTGGCATTGATGTGATTTCACGAGATGAATACTACGAAGTCACTGCCCGGCATCCGCTCACAGCCGCGAATATTGTCATGTATGAATCAGGTGATGCCGCTACAGAAAATGCCGTTGTAGCCGCCGTACTGGCCAAAGGCACGACCACCATCAAAATGGCCTCAGCCAATTATATGGTGCAGGATCTATGTTACTTTTTAGAAAAATGTGGCGCAAAAATAAAAGGTATTGGCACAACTACACTCGTGATTACTGGAGTAGAAAAGCTGCGCGCCGTAGCACGTTACCCGATTATGCCTGATCCGATTGTTGCCATGACCTATATTTCGGCCGCAATCGCTACCCATTCAACCCTAACTATCAACAACTGTCCGTTAGAGTTTTTGGAATTGGAATTATGCAAACTGGAAATAATGGGGCAGAAGTTTACCCTTAGTAACGAACGGCGTTCAAAAAACGGACACTTTAAAATTGTTGATATCACCCTCACACCTAGTCAATTACATGAGCTTCCTGATAAAATATATGGGCGTCCGTTTCCCGGCCTTAATATTGATAATTTGCCGCTATTTGTACCTATTTTAACCCAAGCCAAAGGGCGGACCCTGGTTCACGATTGGGCGTATGAAAATCGAGCGGTATATAGTCTAGAACTACAGAAATTAGGCGCCAAAATTACACTGCTCGATCCACACCGTTTGTGGGTAGAAGGACCAACGAAATTGACCGCTAATGAAGTGATTTGCCCTCCCGCTCTACGCCCGGCTGTGAATGTCTTGATCTGCATGCTGGCTGCCAAAGGTAAATCAGTTCTTCGGCAAACGGCTATGATTGAGCGGGGTTATGAAAATTTATACGAAACTTTAAATGCAGCAGGTGCCGATATTACTGTACACCATCAATAATAATCCTACTTATTTTTGTAAATACTATGGAACCCATCACTTCATCCTCTCCGTCAAATGTTCGTGCCCGTCAGTATTTGGGCACCTATGGAGCCCTAGCTGCCTTGGTTTTGACACTTGGAGCTGGTATATTCATCGGACGCAATTGGCAACTCAAGCCGCAGGTAACCATTGCTGGCGAAAATCAGCTTGTTACTTCTACCATACTAGTGAATCGTTCATTTTCTGCTACAGATCAGGTTGATTTTAATCAATTTTGGGCAGTGTGGGATCGTATCAAAAAGAGCTATGTCAAACAGCCGGTAAAAGATGTTGATTTATTCTATGGTGCCACGCAAGGGTTGGTTGCTTCGCTAAATGATCCGTATTCAATGTATTTTCCGCCGCAAGCCGCTGACAAATTTAGCAAAGATTTATCAGGTGAATTAGAAGGTATTGGTGCGGAAATTGGGCTTAAAAACGGGCAGCTCTTGATTGTTGCGCCTCTGCCCAATACCCCAGCAGAAAAAGGTGGTTTGAAAGCAGGGGATAAAATACTATCAATTAACAAAGAAAGTACCGAGGGTATGGATACTGGTGTAGCCGTAAGCAAGATCCGGGGTAAAGAGGGAACGGCGGTAACCTTATCTATCTTGCGTGATGGACAGGAAAAGCCTAAAGAGTATACCATTATCCGAGCCAAAATTAATGTGCCAGCTGTGATTGCCAGCTATAAGCCAGGCAATATCGCCTATATACGTATCATGCAATTTAATGATGTGATGATGCCTCAGTTTAATGAGGCGATAAAAGACTTGCAAAAACGTCAAGTCAAAGGCATTGTCATTGATTTGCGCAATAATCCGGGCGGTTATTTGGACAGTGCGGTAGAAATGAGTAGTGCCTGGGTAAGAAATGGAATTATTGTGAGCGAAAAAGGAATCAATGGCTATGCCCAAGAACATCGCTCTTCGGGCAGCCATCCTTTAACTGGAATTAAAACTGTAATTTTAGTAAATCGTGGTTCGGCCTCAGCCTCAGAAATCGTCGCTGGAGCGCTGCAGGATTATCATGAAGCTACCATTGTGGGAGAGAAAACATTCGGTAAAGGTTCGGTCCAGGATTATCAACAGTTTCCTGATGGTTCGGCTTTAAAACTCACCGTCGCGGAGTGGTTTACTCCTTCGGGCAAAAATATCAATAAAGAAGGAATTAAACCCGATGTCGAAATCAAAGAAGACTGGGAGCATGAAAAAATTGGACAAGACAAATTGCTGGATAAAGCGCTTGAAGTAGTAAAAGCAAAATAAAGTAAACACATGCATAATAAAAACCACCGGTTTAGAGCCGGTGGTTTTTTAGTTTCGAATGATGGGAAATTACAATCGATCTATCCAATGCTTGTCGGCCTCAACATTCAGATCCAAAAATACTTTTTTATTAAGGGCTTGTTCTAGTTCTTTGCGCGCTGCAATACCAATCTCTTTGATCGCCCGCCCGCCTGCTCCGACAATCATTTTTTTATAACGTTTATCGTATGTATACACCATGGCGTTCACCACAAATACGTCAGGCTTATCTTCGGTAGAGAGTATTTCTACTTGAGTGGTATAGGGCACTTCTTTACGCAGTGCCAAAAACACCTTTTCCCTGATTAATTCAGATATCCAAAAATTTTTATCAATATTAGTCAGTTGATCTGGCGGGTATAATGGCTCTCCGACTGGGAGTAAATCCAGTACGCGCTCTACAAACGGTTGAATATGACGGTTTTTGAGCGCCGATAATTCAAAATGAGCGTCAAAATCTGCGCTTAAAGCCAGGTAATCTTCCAGGTGGGTTTTATCCCGCTCCGGCAAATCTGATTTATTAATAACCATTATTTTTTTGGCTCGGCTGGAACGAAGCAGTGCCAGAATCGAGCGTTCTTCGGCCCCAATAATTTTGGTGGGGTCGCAGACATACACTGCAACATCGATATCCTGCATGGCTTCGTGGACGGTTTTCACTAGTTGTCCGGACAGCACGTTACCCGTCTGTTTGAAAACCCCGGGCGTGTCTACAAACACGATCTGGCCGCGAGCATGATTCAAAATTCCGTGGATATTATTCCGGGTAGTTTGCGGCTTGTCGGTGACAGCCGCGATTTTAGTACCCACCAGCGTATTAAGCAACGTAGATTTTCCGGCGTTAGAACGGCCGATCAGCGTAACAATGCCTGATTTTAGCTCGGTAGTAGTTTCAACGGGAGTGACAGGTTTGTTTTTGGGGTTATACATTGGTGTGAAGTTACGGAGAAATAAGAATATTTAAGTCGAAAAGATATGCATGTAGAGGTTCTTCACCACGTCGGTAGGGGGTGGTTGTCCTTTAAGTTCGGCTATAGTATACTATTTCCGTATATAAATCAAGCTAATTATTGAGTGATATGAAAGTTATCCTTTTAGAAAATGTCCCAAGTTTGGGCCGTGCCGACGAGGTCAAAGAGGTGTCCGAAGGCTATGCCCGTAATTTTTTGTTCCCTCGGAATTTAGCACTTCAGGCTTCACCCAAGGCATTAGCCGATATTGCTGCTCAACAAAAGAAAAAAACAGCGAACGCCGAGGCAGAATTACGCCGACAAGAGAACTTAGTAGAAGAAATCGACGGTTTAGAAATAGAAGTAACCGAAAAAACTAATGATCAAGGAGTGCTCTATGCTGCCATTTCGCCGCAAAAAATTATTGACGCACTCACCAAGCGTGGCTACGCAATCACTAAAAATGAATTAAAAATGCCGGCGATAAAGTCGTTAGGTGATCACAAGGCGAAAATTAAATTTAAGCACGGTTTAGAGGCCGAGATTACCATCCGGCTTCTGGCTGATTTAGCGTAATTTCATTTCTATGGCCAATACCAAATATATTTTCGTGATGGGAGGCGTGATGAGCGGGGTCGGCAAAGGCATTGCCGTGGCTTCAATCGGCCGAATTTTAAAAAATCGTGGTTTAAATGTATCGGCGATAAAAATTGACCCGTATGTTAATGTGGACGCCGGTACTATGAATCCGGTAGAACACGGGGAAGTCTTTGTTACCGAAGATGCAGACGAGACCGATCAGGATATTGGCAATTATGAACGTTTTCTCGATACGGATATTACGTCGCTTAATTACATGACTACCGGTCGTGTCTATCAAAGTGTGATCGAAAAAGAACGCAGCATGTTTTATAAAGGAAAGTGCGTGCAAGTCGTGCCACATATTCCGCTCGAAGTCATTGGCCGTATCAAAAAAGCGGCCAAATCAGCCAAAGCCGATGTGATGGTAATCGAAATCGGTGGTACGGTAGGGGAATACGAAAATATTTTATTTCTAGAGGCTGCCCGTATGATGCGCCTCGCTGAGCCCAATAATGTCTTGTTTGTATTGGTAAGTTACTTGCCAGTGCCTGGACACTTGGGAGAAATGAAAACGAAACCAACGCAACATGCGGCGAGAGCCTTGAATAGCAATGGTATTCAGGCAGACCTGATTATCGCCCGTGGCCACTCGGAATTAGACAAGCCGCGTCGCGAAAAATTGGCAGTTTTTTGCGGTTTGCAAAGTGAAGAAGATGTTATTTCTGGTCCTGATATTGCCAGCGTCTACGAAGTGCCGAATGTCTTTGAAAAACAGGGTCTCAGTGATCGGCTGGCCAAAAAATTAAAATTAAAATTTCGTCAGGACAAAAGTAGTGAATGGAATGCGTTTATCAAAAAAATGCGCAGCGCAGATAAGAAAGTTAAAATTGCGGTAGTCGGCAAGTATTTTGGTACTGGCGACTACACTTTGTCCGACTCATATATTTCCGTAATCGAAGCCGTCAAGCACGCCGCCTGGAGCCAAGGAGTTGCCGCCGAGATGACGTGGGTAGATGCCGAGCAATATGAGCAGAATCCTGGTTCGGTTAGCGATTTAAAAGCGTATGATGCGGTGATTGTGCCGGGTGGATTCGGTGCCCGTGGTATCGAAGGCATAATCAATGCTATTCGATTTGTGCGTGAACAAAAAATTCCGTACCTGGGATTATGTTATGGAATGCAGTTAGCTTCAATTGAATTTGTACGTACTGTCTTGAAAAAAACCGCTGCTCACACCGTAGAAATTAATGAAGAAACGGCCGATCCGGTAATTCATATCAATCCTTCGCAGGCCGAGAATGTGCGCCACGAGCGCTATGGGGGCACTATGCGCCTAGGCGCCTATCGTTGCGTCTTGGAAAAAGGAAGTATCGTACAGCGTGCTTATGGTACGAATGAAATTAGCGAGCGCCACCGCCACCGCTATGAGTTTAATAATACCTACCGGTTGGAGATGGAAAGCCATGGCATGAAGTTCGTGGGTATTAATCCAGAATCAAATTTGGTTGAAATCATTGAATTAGCAGACCATCCCTATTTTGTAGGCACACAGTTTCATCCGGAGTTTAAATCCCGCCCGCTACATCCGCATCCTTTATTTGTAGGTTTAATAAAAGCTGCTCTTAAATTAGCTTAGCGCCCGATCATCCGGGCTATAACGGGGATGGTGCGTAGTAAAATCGCGAGGTCAAGAAGCACCCCGCGATTTTTTATATAATACAAATCAAATTCTAGTTTGCGTAGGTTTTCTGCTATCGTACCATAGTAACTCTCTTGCAATTGGGCCCACCCGGTCAGACCAGGTTTAATTAAATGACGCAAGGCATAAAAAGGCATTGTTTCATTTAATTTTGCCACAAATTCAGGGCGTTCTGGTCGCGGCCCAATGAGGGCCATTTCACCTTTTAGAATGTTTACGCATTGGGGCAGCTCATCGAGACGGGTACGGCGCAACAGTTTGCCTATACTGGTAATTCTAGTATCGTTCGTTGTAGCGAACTGTGGTCCAAAGGGCTCTGCGCTACCGTCGCTCGTTAAAGCGCGCATGGTACGATATTTATACATGGTAAATACTTTTCCTAGTCGTCCAATACGGGTCTGTCTGAAAAATATAGGACCTTTGGAGCTTGTTCGAATCAATAGGGCTATGATCGGGAACGTTATTAGAAAGAATAACCCAATCAAAATCGCGATAGCATAGTCGGACAAAATACGAAATCGATCATAAATTCTTTTTTGCTGCTCACGTAAGTTAGTTAAAAACCAATCTTCAGAAAAAATAAAAGGTGGTATTCTGCCAAAAAAAGTTTCGTATAATTCTGCCAGAGTAATAATATCTACTTTTTTGAACAAATGATCGTAGAGAATTTTTATAAAATCAGCATTCGTAGAAAATTCCGGTCCCAGCACAATCACATCAATGGTGTTAGGAAAAACAGTTTCCAATTGAGTGGGGGTGACAGTAGGTAATTTGCTTGGCACTGATACAGATTGGTTGGTAATAATTCCCAAAACTTCATAACCGCGACCGGGCTCGTGCTGAATACAGGTAATAATTTCTTGCACTTCTGGGGTATAGCCGGCAAACACAATATTCATTTTCCAGGCACTCGTGCCAAATAGAGTGTTTTGAAGTATGCGCCACAACCCAATCAACGCAAAACTAATTACGGCGTTCAAAACGAGGGTTGTCTTAGGTGTGATACGCAGATAAGGATTAACATAAAAATATACTACGCCCGCAATAATCCATATCAGCGCAGACAAAGAAATTTTTTTGTAAAGTGAAATGGTCGGCTTCATTCGGCCGATATCATATAAGCCAAAAATATACAAAATAAAGACTCCGACCACATATAGTAGCCCGACTGAGCTGATTATTTCTGGCAGATTGGGGTTTGCTACTATTTTTCCCGAACGAAGATAAAGGGCCAAAAATAAGCCCGAATAGAAAATAAGCGTATCCCCGGCAATCAAAATCAGTTGTTTAAATCGATACATAGTAAAAAGTAAAGTCTTTGATATTTATCTTTGCGGCCAAATAGGGTATACTTGGAATGACACGTATGTAAAACATGGATAAATCCTACCGAAAAATCGCAAAAAAAGCAATTTTGTTCTCTGTAATTGGGATGCTATCAACATGCCCTACTTTAGTATTTGCAAAAATCCCTGTCGACCCCTATTACAATAATCAGCAAAGTATGTGGGACCAAATCAACGCTCCATCCGCATGGGATCGGGTCACTGGTTCCCCTGCGGTAACTGTGGCTGTGATTGATACTGGAATAGATATCTCTAATGATGACCTGCGAGGCAACATTTGGCACAATAATGGAGAAATCCCTGATAATAATGTTGATGATGACAACAATGGCTATATTGATGATAGTGATGGTTGGAATTTTGTGGAAAACAATAATGATGTACGCCCTTCGGTCTTTAATTCAACTGATGATCCAGAAGTTGTAAAACATGGTACCCTCGTGGCTGGTTTAATTGGTGCGGTAGGTGATAATGGTATTGCTGGTACGGGTATAAACTGGCAGGTAAAAATTATGGCGCTACGTGCCATCGCCAATTCAGGTAACGGCTCATCGGATAATGTGGCTGCGGCGGTTGAGTATGCTATAAATAAGGGTGCAGACGTGATCAACATGAGTTTTGTCGGAGATGGAGAAGGAACCCTGTTAAAACAAGCTTTTCGTCGGGCATATGATAAGGGGATAGTGGTAGTGGCGGCCGGTGGAAATAATCGAGGTGAGCACCATGGTGATTTGGATCAATTTCCACAGTTTCCAGTGTGTTTGGATAAAGGCGATGCCGATAACTGGATAGTAGGGGTTACCTCGTTGAACAATCGCGATCGTTTGAGCAGTTTTGCCGATTATGGCTCCTGTGTTGATATCTCTGCTCCGGGCGAAAATATTTATAGCACGGATCGCTATGCGCCGCAGTATGGGTATCCTCTCAATTTTAGCGGCCCTTATCAGGGCACTTCTTTTGCCGCTCCGTTGGTGTCCGGAGCAGCTGCACTTGTGAAAGGAATACGTCCCGACTGGAGAGCGCCGCAAATCATAGATCTTATGCTCTCATCAGCCGACTCGGTAGATTATCTAAACCCGCTTTTTGTCGGTAGAATGGGTCGCGGTAAACTAAATATAGGGAAGATCGTCGCTTCCCTGCCCGCGCCCGCTGGTGTAGTTGTGGCTGCACCGCCCAAAAAATACAGTGAGCCGGGGATAGTCTATGTGGTGGGGTCCGATATTCGACGTTTTGAATTATTAAATGGGTCTTCCCGAGTTATAGAAAGTATCGCTGACGCGGTAATACAAGGTATCACTGTAGCCAATCTGAATGATGATGGAGACAAGCAAGTGGTTGTACTGCTTAAAAAGACATCCGGTTATTTTATTAAAATTTTAAAAGAAGATGGAACCGTATTAGAGGAAAGGCCGGTGTTACGCGAGCAGATGTCCAAAAAAACCATCGCCAGTGCCTCTGGTCTGCGTGCTATTCGTTTGGAAAATAATGAATTAAAATGGGTGATTGAGGTGATAAAAACAGGCAAAAATTCCCCGCGAGCATTGTTAGTATTGAATGGATCATTTCAGGCCGAGCGCGAACTAGTGTTCCCCGCCGGCATTGAAACATGGGATGTAAGCGAGAAAAATAGCAGTATCGTAATTGGTCAGATTAAGAAAAATTCTCTTACTTTAATTGAAGTTCCTCTTTTGAAAGGAGAAAGGAAAATTAAAACCGTATCGGGTGTTACAGCTCTATACGATTTGCGTATTGGCATGGTAAAAACAGCTTTTGCCGATGAAATAGAAATGTTAGTGGAGCGCAATAAAAAAAGTGAACTGGTAACTGTTTCTATGTCCAATGGAATAGTAAAGAGCGTGGTTCTGCCCCGTCAAAAAAATAAGAATTGGAAGCTGTTATTAACCGATTTGGATGGCAATGAGACAGAAGAGATTTTCCCAATCCAACTAAGAGGAGGATCTTTTTCTGTTTTTAATGGTCAATTTAACGTGATTCAAACTATCACCATACCCGCTCTTAAAAATCTGGTTTTTTAATTCTCGTCAGCGGGGCTGTTGTCAAGCCAGCATCTGGCTGATATAATTAAAATTGCTTGATTTGCCTTATATTAAGTGTATCTATGGACACCCCTATTTTTGAAAAAAAGAATGTATTGGTTACTGGTGGAGCTGGCTTTATTGGGTCGCATTTATGCGAACGGTTGTTAAAAGAAGCTAAAGTAATATGTATTGATGATTTTTCAAACTCTAGTCCGGAAAACATCAACCATCTATTGCAATATTCAGATTTTGAATTTATTAATTACGATGTCAATAAACCAATTGATCTCGATACCTTCGCCGAACTCGATAAATTCAAGGTCAAATTTCAGGGGATTCAAGAAATTTATCACCTGGCCTGCCCGACCAGTCCTGATGATTTTGAGAAATTAAAAATGAAGTCACTGTGGGCCAATTCTTCGGCCATGATCAACACGCTTGATCTGGCTCTCAAGTACCGGGCTAAATATGTCTTTACGTCTAGTTCTGTGGTGTATGGTCCGGCCAGCGATCAAAAATTTGTTTTTGCCGAAGACGATCAAGGCTTGGTTAATCATCTCTCTCCTCGTGCCTGTTATGATGAAGGGAAACGTTTTGCCGAAACCTGTGTCGAAACCTATCGGCAAGTATACGGCCTCGATGCCAAGATTGCCCGCGTCTTTACTACCTATGGGCCACATATGAAGTTGTTCGAGGGTCAGCCGATTATCGATGCGATTATGAGTGCACTGTCCGGTGAAGATATTTTGATTTATGGCGGCGATCAAATGTCTACGTCGTTGTGCTATGTTGGTGATATGGTCGATGGGTTAGTACGTCTCATGGGGGCTGACCCCTCTATTAAGCTCGTAAACATCGGCGGCGATTCTATTCTAAAAATGACAGATGTGGCTAATCTGATTGTCCAGATGACTGGTTCTACTTCACAAATACTGCCGGGCGATGAATTATTGTTCTTGACCCGCAAAGGCCTACCTAATCTTGAACGGATAAAAAATCAATTAGGTTGGTTCCCTTTAATCACCTTGAAAGAAGGTCTCAAAAAAACGATTGAATACGCCATTGCCAACCGTCAAGCACTGCAATTTAGGCCAGGAGTGTAAAATTATATGGTAATGGTTGTTATACCCGCTTTTAACGAAGAGAAGCATCTGCCCGCAGTTTTGTCTGGCTTAAAACAACGGGGATGGACAGATATAGTAGTAGTGGATGACGGTTCAAGCGATGATACCGCGGGCTGCGCTGCCCGGGCAGGAGCAATTGTAATCAGACATGAGATTAATCGCGGACAAGGGGCTGCACTCGAAACGGGTAATGAGTATTGCCGAAGGATAGGGGCGGAGATTGTGGTTCATTTCGATGCTGATGGTCAGTTTAATCCAGAGGATATTGCGTCTGCGGTAGAAACGCTCGTAAAAAATAAAATAGATGTCGTCTTAGGAAGTCGTTTTTTAGATAATCGCTCGCGATTGCCATGGTCAAAACGCACTATTATATTGCCGATCAGTCGGATAATCGAACGTATGCTGACGGGTGTCCGCTTGACTGATAGTCAAAACGGGTTCCGCGTTTTGTCTAGGCACGCTTTGGAGCAGATAAAATTGTCGCAAGATCGTATGGCTCACAATTCCGAATTTATTGCTGCTCTCAAAAAATTCGGAGTAACTTTTAAGGAATTCCCGGTTGAAGTTTCTTACCATCGTTATGGGCAGGGGGTAGATGGGGGAGTGAAAATTATTCTAGACTGGTGGTGGGCTAAATTTAAATAATATGTTAGGGATAATTCAAGGGGTATTAGTACTATTCTTTCTCTACGCACTAACCCGGGTGTGGAACCGCTTTCGCTTGCACGAGTTATCTTTGTCTTCGGCGTTAGGGTGGAGTTTTTTTTGGCTCGCGGCCATGGTCGTAGTGGTTGTACCTAATTCTAGTGCGGTGTTTGCGAAGTTGGTTGGGATTGGCCGTGGCGCTGATTTGATAGTCTATATTTCTTTAGCCTGCGTTTTTTTCATCATTTTTCGCCTTACAGTTCGCATTGAACGTCTCAATAAGCAGTTAACTACAATAGTGCGTAGCCACGCTTTGGTCGAAGCAGAAAAAACCCTTAACCGTAAAAAGAACTAGGGTTGTTTTCTTAGGATTAGTATGAAAATTGCTCACATTGTCAGCACGTTCCCACCTCGTCTAGGCGGCATGGGGAGAGTCTGTTTTGAAGAAAGCAAACGCTTGCCAGAACAAGGCTACGAAGTGGAAGTTTTTACTTTACGCTATGAGGATAAGAGTGTAGATCAGTATTCGTTTAAAACTACTCGTCTTAGAGCTGTTATTAAATGGGGCGATGCGGGGCTAGTGCCACAATTATTCTGGCTGCTTCGCTCGTTTGATCGTATTCATCTGCATTATCCTTTTTATGGCGGCGCCG
>CAZPCV010000005.1:0-42570 GCA_964585245.1 uncultured Gammaproteobacteria bacterium | reverse complement strand
TGTTACAAGAGAACAGACCAATTTACCAACTCGAAACTTTAATTAGCTCTTAAAAATAACTCTTTGGTAAGAGTTATTTAGAACGAAAGAGGTCGTCTTGTTTTAGAAGTTAAGGTAACTTTTTATAAGTGTTTTCATTGCGCAGACGAATTTCGTATACTATATTTTCGTCGCCTTCTTTTTTGAATATCACTCGGTATCTTCCGGAGCGAATTCTCCAATAAGGAGTGCCAACTAACTTTTTTATGTCTAACCCACTCAGGTTATTAGAGCTTAACAATGATAATATCTGTAACAAATCATCTCTGTCCGTCTTTGATAATTTTTTGAACAATTTTTTAATCTTGTCCACATGACTATCTTAAGGCTTTAAGCAAACGTTTAGCTGAAATTCCCTTACCTTTATTGTTTTTATCAGCATTAAATAGAACAGTGTAATTATCAGAGTCTTCCAAAAATAGTGGTTTGATAATGATAGTTTCATTTTTTGGTTCTACTACGAAATGAGTAGTCTTGAATTGTCCTCGCCAGGCCTTGGGTAAGGTAATTTGTCCTTTTGAAGTAGTCTTTTGTACGGTTTTTTCCATATAAAATAAGTGGTAGTAAATTCTTACATTCTTACTATACTACCTTTAGTACAGTATGTCAAACAGGTGGGGCAGGCTTATAGGATCGGATTTTTGTTTTCACATATTGTACCATCCCGACCATTGAGCCGGGCGTCTAGCAGTTCGAGATGAGGGAGAGCGCTCTGTAAGGATAGCTGCCACAAGGAGCGTAGCGACATTGGCAGGTAAGCAACAACGAATCCGAACTTGTCTACGCCCGACTCATTGGTTCGGTACTTTTTTTGGTTACTTTTTTTTGTGGACAAAAAAGTAATAGAAGAGAAGTAAGAATGCTCAATGTGAATTACCTTTTTTGCCGCCAAAAAGGTAACTACCTGTCGCTTATCCAATACCCCCACAGTGCCGCAAACCACCAAATGACCGGCGTATGATGCAGCATATTATCCGATACGCTCATGAGAAGGTAAATGATAACGCTTAAGCAAAATACTACATTAATTTCACCCCCGCGTAACAAGATAATTCCTTCGCGTGCTAGAATGGAAATAAAAATGGCCAAAAAAATCCCGATCCCGATAGCCCCCACCTCAAAACTGACTTTCAAATAATCGTTATGTGCTTCGGAGGTATTATCCCAAATATTTTCTACTCCTTTGTTATAATCCCACACCCGGCTAAATGATCCGTAGCCATATCCCAGGAGCGGGCGGCGCTGAAACAGGGGAATAATTTTATTCGCTACATCAGCCCGCCATTTGATAGAATCCGCTTCGGTATTGCGCGTCGTAAGGCGAGCAATCAAGCCATTTTGTTGTAAATCAAAATTATAATCGCGGCGTAACATATCATTCAGCGGGTAGAACAGACTATAGAATAGGGCTGCCCCTATCAATATTGCATAAAAAACTCGGTGAAAATACAGGGCGCTAAGAGCCAAGATAAAAGCGGCCAGGCCAATCCAAGCGATACGCGTATAGGTAAGGGCGATAAAACCGGCGAGTAAACACAATAACAGGGGAGCGTAGGCCGGAAGATTTTTAATTTTTTCCGCTTTTAACCAACTCGGCCAATGCCAATGACGGTGCCACGGCAGGGGAATATGTGCCAAAAATCCGCGCTCTTTGAGTCGCAAGCGAAATTGCGCGCCATATTCAGTGAGAGCCATGAATAATAACAACGCAAAGGTGCCGAATAAATTAGGATGGGCAAAGGTACCAAAAATACGATTGCGTACCCCGTCTATCGTGACGCCGCTGCCGCTCAGGGCCTGGTAGGCGCCTAAACTGAGGGGAACAATGCTGGCGAGGAGCAAAGACGCATACATGGTTTGCCGCGACTCGGTAGGGTATTTTTGTTTGAGTACGAACGCACAGCTGAATAAACCAAACAGATTCATCACTTTCATGAGCTCGGTAATCGTGCTCGTGCGGTCGAAGCTATAGGTGAACGAAAATAATCCCCACAGTATAAATAATATCCATGGCAATTTAAGCGGCACTGCTTTCCAGTAGGAATAATTTTTAATTAAAAAATAGATTGACCACAAGAGGAGCAAAGCGGACATTGCCGCATTAACATTAATATCGATCCCGTAAATCGGAGCGATAATAAAATCCCGCCAAATATCGAGCGTGGGGCGCAGTACCAGAAAGACAAAAAATAAATTTTCTCCAAACAGTTTGTGCAGCAAAATAAGTGCGATAACAAAAAAAGCCCCGAAATCTCCGGCGGTGGTAGGGTTAATAATGGTAAAGCCGATTAAGGCCATGATCAGCCAGGCAGCCAGGCGGTTGGGTGAGGTCATACTCTAGCAGTAAGTGATAAGCAATAAGTACTAAGCAGAGTAAGTATAAGCAATTTTTGTCTAAATTTAGCCAAAATAATGCTACTTACTCTTGACAAAGCCTTGATTCTATGCTATAGTTAACTGTTTTCTAGCAAACTTAGGCTAGATTATATCACACTTTTGTTCTATACTATAACCAACTAATGTATGGTTAAGAACTGGGTACAATCTAGCACTGCTATCAACAAAACGGTATTTAAGACCCTGTGGTTAGGGCTTTTTTTAATTATATTCCTCTTCGCGGGCGTTAAGCCGGCGGAGGCTGCCCCACATCTGGCGAATTATTTTTTGGGCACTTTGCCGACCGATGATGCGTCGATTGATATTTTAGCCAAAAATGACTTATTGATTTTAAGCGCCGAACAGGGGGCGATTCGCCGTGAGGTCATCGAACGGGTACGAGCCCGTAATCCTAAAATAATTATCCTCGCCTACGTGGTCAGCAAAAGCTACGCCGAAAATTGGCATCAGTATCCGGCTAATACCGTGTATGCCAATTTTGTCGTGAATGATAATTGCTGGCTCAAGGATAGCCGCGGTAAAATTCTGTCTGATTGGCCGGGGCAAAAAAGTCTGAATATGGCCGAATCATGTTCGGATTATTTGGTGGATTACGTGAATAAAAATGTTTTGAGCCAAGGGCTCTGGGACGGTATTTTTTGGGATGTAGTGAGTGATTCGATTTCTTGGACTAATGGTGGCGATATCGATCTTGATCTCGACGGTATTAAAGACGATCCGAAAGCTGCGGACCAGATGTGGCTCAAGCGGGTAATTTATTTATTAGAGCAAAGTCGTAAAAAATTTAACGTCAAATATGTGATCATGAATGGCAGCTCGCACCCTAGCCTGCAGCAATATGTGAATGGTCGTATGTACGAAAATTATCCGACTCCGTGGGAAGCGAATGGTTCGTGGAGCGGCCTTATGAGTACGCTCGTTAAAAATGCGAATGTAAATACTCGTCCGCAGATTTACGTGTTCAATTCCAATACTAATAATACTGGCAAGAAAGATAATTATCGCGAAATGCGCTTTGGGTTGTCGAGCAGTTTGTTGGTAGATAATAATTATTTCAGCTTTGACTATGGCACGAACGATCATTCGCAGCTCTGGACCTATGATGAGTATAAAGTAAATCTGGGTGAGCCGGTAGGGGATGCTGTGTCGCAAAATAGTACGCCACGCTTCAAAGAGGACGTGTGGAAACGCCACTACACTAATGGTTTGACTGTAGTGAATCCGACCAAAGAAGCCAAAGTGGTGGATTTGGGCGAAGATTATGAAAAAATTATTGGTACTCAGGACAAGCTGGTGAATGACGGCTCGATCGTAGACAGGATCACACTCGCCCCGAACGACGGTATCATCATGTTAAAAACTCTCGATAGCAGCAAAACGCTGAAAAATACCATCTTCAATAACGGCACTTTCTTGCGCTTCTTCGATTTCAGCGGCAATCGTGCCCGTAATGGATTTTTTACCTTTGAAGATAAATTTGCTGGTGGAGCGGCCATTTACCATGGCGATCTCGATGGTGATAGTCAGGAAGAAACGATCGTAGCTACCGGCGCGAAACTGGAAATATTCAATGCCGCCGGTGAACGCTGGTTCAATGATTACCCCTACGGAGCCAACTTTAAAGGCTCAATTCAGATTGCTGTGGGCAAATTGCTGCCGGGCGCGGCTTCGCAAATCGTGGTGGCTCCTTCGGCTGGGGGCAAGTTAATTATCTATGACTATCACGGCGCCATCCTGAAGGACAATTTTTACCCTTTGGGAAATAAGTATAAAGATGGTTTCACGGTAGCGATCGGCGGCCGTCTGAACGGCGTCGGGCGTTTGCTAGTGGGTACCAAAGGGGCCAAGGCTACGGAAATCTTGGTGTTTGATGAAAATTTAGATAAGATTGTGGGCCGTTTCTTCCCCTATGACAAAAAATATGCGGGCGGCGTGCGCATTGCGGAAGGCGACATCAATGGTGATGGCCGCTACGAGACGATTACCTTGCCGCTGAAGGGTACCCCGTACGTGCGTATATTTGGCACGAATGGCAAAAAAGTAACAGAATACAAAATCGGTAACTTATTCGGTTCGCAGCCGACTGGACTCACGATTACTGATGTAAATAGTGACGGCCAACGTGAAATCGTAGTGATGAATGGACAGTAAACCAGCAGTAAGTACTAAGCAGAGTAAGCGATAAGCTGAGAATATTTTCTGTGTCATTCCCGCCGATGCTTCAACAGGCAATCCCTTCGTGGTACCAGTAGTTTAATCCCCAGTAATAAGACACACCACCGCGCCCTTGAATGTGCGGTGGTTTTTTAATGCTTGCCGGAGCGCTGCAATGCTAAGCGCGCTGGTAGGCGAGATAGTAAGGTTGAGGGTTTGCTTGACCAGCTGTTGTATTTCGAGAATTTCAGTATTACTGATAATCCAGCCGGCACCACCACTTTTTTGCAGTGCTTCCACGATTTTTTCACGGCGGTGAGCCACTTTATCGACGATCGCTCCGGCTAGTGATATCTCGGTAATTGTTTCTAAGGGTGGCAGCGCCGCGGCCTGTCGCCACGAGTCAACCAAGGGGTGACAGGTGCTGGTTTGAGCGATATGCAACTCTGGCTGTATTTCGGATTTAAGGAATCCCTCGTAAATACCCTGGGCGGTAGTGCCACTAGAAGCGGGCAAAAAGATGGCCGTTACGTCTGGAATTTTGCTAATCTCTTTGGCCAAGTCCCGATACCCGATCAAGGCCGTTTCATTGATTGATTGACGCAGTAAATGCGCACCTTCGTTTTTTTCTTTCGCGAAAGCTTCTTGAATCGGGGTGGCGCATTGTACCAGATTAATATTAGTATCAGTGATACTTGTTTGCAGTTTAGTTAATTTTTTAGGATCAATTTTTTCTCCAACAAAAATAGTTAGCTTGAGTGGACAGGTAGGTTTGTTTTTATTATAATTTTGAATGGCAATAATCGCAGAACGCGCTGCGTTGCCGGACGAAGAAATAACAAATGACTTGCTGCCAGCTTTTACCGCTTCGCTTATCATAAGGGGGATTGCTCGGCCTTTGTGCGATCCGTGATGGTGCAGATCTTCGCGTTTAAGCCAGAGTTCATGATCGAGGCCGAGGACAGTGGCGAGTGCCGGTACGGGGAGTTGTGGAGTTTTCATAACGACTAAGCTTATTTAAAGTGTTAGATTGTTAGTCCTAAATAGCCAGTTTACTGATAATTTAGTTATGTAACAATTTCGGGAAAAAGGGCTGTTGACTTGTAAAACCCTTCGATTTAGATTATAGTTATTCAGCTTTTCTTAACTATAATTCTATGAACCTTACCTGTCCAGAGTGCAAAAATGAAGTTGATTTAAGTCTCTATCCTAATTTTCAAGTCGGTCATATTATCGAATGCAATAGCTGTGGAATTACGCTAGCGGTGCAAAGTATTGGCGATGGAGAAGTGGCGGTAGAAATAGTGGATGAAGGGAAATAGTTGACGGCTGTAAGTGCTAAGCAGAGTAAGCAGATTAAGTAGTGATATACCGTCTCTGACTTTGAATCCAACGGGTTAATAATTTACCTGTTTCTTCACATAGATATAATATTTTTTCATATTGTAGTTGTGTTATAAAATTGAGATCTCTGGCGAGGAGTAAATGATACTTAGTTTCTTCTAAAGAAGCGTCAGCAATATTATAAAAGTTTAGACTATCACGTAAACTTTTGCGTCGGAACCCTTCTACGATATTAGCCGGTACTGAGGCTGCTGCCCTTCGTGTCTGACTCACCAATCCAAATAATTCCGATTTAGGAAAATGATTAGTAACAGAATAAATTTCTAAAACCATTTCATGAGATTTTTTCCAGACATTTAATTCTGTAAAAACGTGAATTACACTCATACTACTTACTCTGCTTAGAACCTATTCTGCTTATAAGCTGTTCAATCATCCCTCTGAAGCCATGACTCCCCAAGAAAACCACCACGCCTCCCGGCGGGGTTTTTTCTTTTAGATACGTTATTACCTCGCTATCATCTTCGATATAACGAACGTTCGGATGGGTACGTCCAATAATAGCCGCCAGCTCTGGGCCTTCAAACGGCTGGTGTTCGACAAGTAGGTTTTTTTTAATTTTGGTTAGGCGAGGAATAATCACGGTATCAGCAGCAGCAAAAGCGTGGTCATACCAGGGGGCAGCCTCGCTCTGGCGATTGCCGGTATTAGGTTCAAATACGGCGGTGAGGTGCGTGTCGTAAATTTTTTTCAGTGATTCCAAAACACCGGTGGCTTTGCTCGGCGAATGGGCAATATCGTCGAAGATTGTTATATCTGCGCTATATCGTTTTTCCAGGCGGCGGCGAATGCCGGGGAAACTGGCGATACCTTTTAGGATTACATCTGGTGCTAAACCGATTTGCTCGGCGAGTGCAAAACAGCCAGTAATATTATCCGCCATATAATCACCTAGTAGTTTAGTTTCTGCCTGATAGACGAGGTCGGCGTGTCGTATTTCGAATGATAGCCCGTCTTGGTTGGAAGAAATGTTCGCGTAGCGGTAGGCGTTCTTTCTTTCTCGGCCGTAACTGATGACTGTTAGTTTTTTTTCTGGGGGGAGAGCGATGAGGGGCAGTGCTTTTTCCGAGATAACTAATACTCCGTTAGCCGGTAATGAATCAACTAATTTTTGAAATGCGGCAACGTATAATTTTTCGGTGGGGTAGACATCGGCATGATCCCACACGATTGAAGTAAGCAAGGCGTGGGTGGGGGAATAGTAAGCAAATTTTGGGCCCGTATCTGAGCGAGATGTTTTGTATTCATCACCCTCTACCACACTCCAATCACTGGGAGATAAAGCGGCGGATGGGAAGTTAGCGGGGCATAGCCCGCCAAACATATAATTAGGGTTTAATCCCGCTTCTGATACTATCCAGGCTAGTAGGGCAGTGGAGGTGGTCTTGCCAAAAGTTCCGGCAGCGACAATGGAATTTTTTTGGATAAAATAATCACGAACTAGTTCTGGGTACGAACAATACGGCAATTGTTGTGCCTGCACATACAGCCATTCGGGATTAGTGGAGCTGGCGACATTACCGACCACTACCAGATCCGGGGTACCCATCTTTTCCGGATGCCAGCCGGGATAAAATTCAATATCGCTCGCTTCTAGAAACGTAGAAATCGGCGGATAAAATCCGACATCGCTGCCCGTAATTTTATAGCCTTGGCGCTTGAAGGCCATGGCCAGTGCGCTCATGGCCACGCCACAGATGCCGATGAAATGAAAATGGCGTTGTTTGTTTTGCATAATCTATTGGTGTTTTTTACGTAATCTTTCTTTCCTTTCTTTTTATAACTAAAAAGAAACAAAAAGTTTTGGGCGGCGCCCAAACTCGTCGCTTCGCTCCTCAAACAGTGGGCTCCCCCAAGCCCCCCAAGGAATTTTTTTTATTCTGTTGAATAAGTATTTTTTTTAATTCATCTAAATCGCTATTCCACTTTTTCCCATCAAACCATTCTAGTCCCTCAAACTGTAATTTATAGGTATCGGTTGGTCGCGAAGCCGAGCCAAGATATATATACTGTTTGCCCTGCTCTTTGGCGTAGACAATAGCTTTTAGCATCATGCCGAGGCCGAGGTTTGGGATGGGGGATTTAGAAGTTAGAATATAGAATGGGTAGCAGTAGTGAATCAGTTTTTTGTTTTCAAGGGAAATGCAATAACCCATCGCTTCATCTTCCAACGAATATATAAGCAGTTTGTTGAAATTACTTTTCTCTGGTTCGGTAATCAATTCCTTGATTTTATTGGCGCTAAAGGTACCGGCACCGAATTTGGTCTCATAAAAATCTTTGGCCAGTTTGCCAATAGACCAGTGATACTTCGTATAGGGGAGTGTCTCACTATCCAGCTTCACCACCTCTGTTTTTTTGAGTATACGACGGTTTTCGCTCGATAGTTTAAAGGCGGACAAGTTAATGCGCAGGCTCCGGGTTTGATACATTTCACCCTTTTCTACCCGGCCAAAAAGATAACCTTCATTATAAAGCTGGCTAATTGAGGCGTCGGAAAAGTCGGAAATAATTTTTTCGTTCCACTTTAGGTATTGGTTCATTGCTAAATTGCTATATGACTAAATTGTTAGTGAGTTAACCGGTAAACAATGTAGTAATATAACAGTTTGATGGTGTTATTGTAGCGACACCCAAATCGCGACTATCGCCATGAACGCCTGAATAATCCAAAATCGCATCACGATTTTTTCTTCACTCCAGCCCATAAATTCAAAATGATGATGCAGGGGTGCCATGCGGAAAAAACGCTTGCCAAGGAGACGGCGATAAAAAACCTGGATAAGTACCGAGCCGATTTCTACATAAAAAATAAAACCCAGCAGGGGAATCAGGAATAGACGATTGATGGCAATAGCGTTAATAGCGAGTAACGTCCCCAGGCCTAGCGAACCCACATCGCCCATCTGAAAACGGGCTGGTTTGATATTAAAATAGGTGTAGGTAAGTAGCGCGCCGACAACCGTGGCGTTAAGGGGGGTAAAAGCGGTGCGGTCTTCTACCCAGCTTAATATAGTGAGCGCGAGAAACGCAATGATGAGAGACCCTCCGGCCAGGCCATCAAGTCCGTCGGCGATATTCACGGCGTTGGCTGTAAACATGACAAAGAAAATGATAATCGGTACTACCAGCCATCCTGCCGCCCAATTACCGACGAAGGGAACCCATAGACTATGCCAGCTTTCGCCTAATTTAAAGTATACCCACCAGGCAGTGACCGCTCCGGCGATAAACTGCAATACTAATTTTTCATGCACTTGTAAACCACGGCCCGGATTCTTGGAGCCCAGCATCTGCACCGTATGGCGAAAAGCGGCCCAGGGCAGGCTGAGGGCGTGCCAGGCTCGGTGATACCAGTGTTTGTGTAC
This sequence comes from uncultured Gammaproteobacteria bacterium, assembly GCA_964585245.1. Lineage (GTDB taxonomy): Bacteria > Patescibacteriota > Patescibacteriia > Magasanikbacterales > GWA2-37-8 > CAZEDL01. The sequence goes on along the minus strand of CAZPCV010000005.1, from coordinate 33,208 downwards.
CCGCATGAGTGTGAGGGTGTGGCGCAGGTGGCGAATACGTCGGGTAGCACCAAAAATATTGAGCAAATCATCAGCCGCTCCCAAGAGGGCGGCAATCGCCATCGCACCGATCGGTACGTAGGTATATTTTCGCTCCCAATTAAATACTATTGTAATTACAATAACGGTAATAATGACGATAATTCCGCCCATCGTCGGGGTACCGGCTTTGTAGGCTCGCTCGCCGCGTAAGGTAAAATCATGTTCACCGCGCCGGGTAATATTGAAGTGGTATAAAAATTTAGTGACCAGTGGCGCGAATAACGCGGAGCCAACGGCCGCGCCGATTAAAAAAAGTAATGATTGCTCAAGTAGAGTAACGGAGAGGTTCATAGGGTAAGTCGTCTAATTTCCCAGGTTTTCGCTTCGCGGGCTTCGATATATGTTTCGTTTTCACTATTCGTTTTGCCGCACTCCTCCCAGCGCTGCGCCAATATGTTTTTATTAGGCTCAGTAATGGTAATGGTGCCCCGGGCTACGCCGTGTCCGTATATTCCTTCGCTCTTCCATGCTCTGGCATGGGCGTAGTGCAATATGTCTGGGCTCGCCTCTGTAATTAATATAATATGATTATAGGTATGGCGTATTCCAGCGCCCAAGAGAACGAGTACGTCTCCGGCTTGAACGAGACCAAAGTTTGGAACAGTTTTTTCACTTTGTATGATACTCGTATTGGCGTCATCCGCATAGGTGGTAACCCCGATATTTTCGACGGGGCGCAAGCGGCAGATCAGTCGGCGCAGCAGTTTTTGGCGGGCACAAATTTTTAATTTTTTGGTCAGAATAACCTTTTTTGTGTCACGAAAATGGCAGCTTAAGACATGCGTGACGAATCCGGAGCATTCAATACCCAGGTGTCGATCGATTAAAAATTTTCGTATATCCTCGGCAGTGGTTTTTTGACCGGTGTGTTCATTATGCAGGCAGCATTGGCCGTTTTTATCAAACAAGCCGGTGTGATATTGCAGTGAAATTATTTTCGCTTCATCCACAATTTCCTGGGGCGATCCTTTACCAATGAGTGCGCGCAGCTCTGCGCGTTTACCGTATTTTGCATTATTAAAATACGGACAACGAACGCCAGCCATGCCATTAAAAGGCAGGTTCAGATAATCATTGATACATTGTTCGGCACTCGGCGATAGCATAGGATCCATTAGGGTAAAGAAGTAGGAAGGAGGGGTTAATGAATTTAAGGGTGGGCAAGTAGTGCTTTAATATTTTCTCCCTGCTCATTCAATTGAGTGTGTTTTTTCATGATGCTCTTTGGGCTTTGAATTCTGAGCCAATCTGATTCTGGTTCGGTGTTAATGTATGGAATTATTGTAATCTTTCTGGCAAGCAATTTTTTTTCTATTTTTTTAATGGGTAATTTTTTATTCAGAATTCGTTTCTGAATAATTTGCGCTCCATTTTTAATCGGAATAAGTTTATCGTTACTATATGGTATGTTTGATAGCGCCGCTAAATGCGCTTCAAATGTCGTACAAAATTGTTCCCTGTTTTTTGTCACTTGTGACTTTGTTTGTAATGTTGATTCGTATGTAGTGCTGGCGGGCTGGCGGGCGTTAATCTCTAGCAGATATAGTTTGCCGGTTTTTTCATCAAGCACGGTATCAATCCCGAATAACCCCTTCCAGCCGCTCTTGGCCATTTTTTTGCCGATTGCCGTAGCTAGGGTATGGTAGGCTTTTATTTGTTTTGCGGTCAACAGTGTGTGAGGCAGATGCCAGTCGTTGCCGATAGTAGCGAACGGACGCTCTGTAAACGGGGGGAGACCGGTGATCTGGTAATTAATATTGCCAATTAATATTTGTTTGCCCCAGACTACATTATTGTTGGTAAATAACGGACCGGCGATAAATTTGCTGATTTTTACCGGCCGATCGGGAAATTGAGTTTGAATTTTTTTGAGCTGCTCGTGGCTCTCAATCAGCATGGTGCCGCTGCCCGTATGGGCCCGATTGAATTGCAGAATAAAAGGGGCGCCAGAAAAGGTCGTATTTTTACAAATAACCACCTGGTGGGGAGGTAAATACTTTTTCAATTCTCGGAGCCAGTCGATTTGGCTGATTTTTTCTTCGATTGTGTTGGCTAAAGCAGCAGATGGATTAAGTAATTTTAAACCTTGCTCCCGGCAATAGCGTTCAATCGTTGGGGTGTTTTTAAATACCAGCAAGGACGGGTTTTTGAGCTTTTTACATAGCTGCTTAGTTTTGGGTTGTTCCAACAATTCGCGGGTATCTAACATTTTATTGGATTTAACCAAAAGAATGTTTGGATTGGTGCGGGCCGTTTCCTTTGCAAAGGGTGTGGTATTTGTTATGATGAAGTAATTATTAGTTGTTTTTGAAGCCCCCAGCGCCCGTTCTAAGTCGCGGGTTATGTAGACAATGGGTTGCCTTTTTAGCGCTAGATTAAGAGGTTTCATAGGTGGATAGTATACTAAAAAGAAAGGTTTTTGACAATGAGTGCCATCATAAAGGTATATGGATATTCTTTATAAAAAATTACAAGAATTTGGCCGGGTGCGTACGAATGCCGTTATGGCTAAATATACTACCCTTCATATCGGAGGCTCGGTGCAATTTTTGCTTGAGCTAGCGGATAGTACTAAATTATCAACCTTGCTTAATTTTTTGTCCGGCGAGGGGGTTCCTTATTTTTTATTAGGTGGGGGATCTAATCTGTTGTGGCAAGACGAAGCCTGGGAAGGGGTGGTGATAAAAATGCCTAGTTCTAAGCCTTTAGTCCTTAGTGATGGCAGGATCGAAGCGGTCGCCGGTATGCCGCTTGCTTTATTGGTAACGACTGCTGTCCAGCACGGCTTAAGCGGCCTCGAATGGGCGGCGGGAGTACCCGGTACAGTCGGTGGGGCGGTGCGCGGCAATGCCGGGGCGATGGATTCTGACACCGCGCATTCACTCGAAAAAGTAGAAGTCTGGCGTGACGGCGAAGTCATCGAGCTAGCGGCCGCTGAATGCGGCTTTGGGTATCGCGATAGTATCTTTAAACATACTCAGGATGTCGTTATTCGCGCTTGGTATAACACCAGCCATGGCGACAAAATTGAACTAATGAAAAAAATACAAGGGTACATCAAGCAGCGTAACGGCCACTATCCGGCGTTACCATCTGCTGGCAGCTTTTTCAAAAATATTCCGTTTTCAGCCTGGGTGAAAGGCCTCGATTCGTTGCCGGATAGTTTCAAACTAAAACAACAAGTCCCGGCCGGCTGGATTAGCGAACAAAATGGCCTGAAAGGCTATGCAGTTGGTGGGGCGATGGTATCAAAAGAACATGGCAATTTTTTAGTGAATACCGGCGGCGCTACTCAGGCGGACATTTTGGCGGTAGTTGAAGAAGTTCAAAGGCGGGCGTATACTACCTTTGGGGTTAATTTGGAGGCGGAAGTACAAATCATAAAAACATAAAAGCATTAAAACATAAAAACAGTGATTGATTAAGGCGGGTATAACTTACTGTTTTAATGTTCTGGTGTTTTAATGTTTTAATGTAAATGCCTATGCAAATTCTTATTACAGGCAAAGGAATGGAGCTTACTCCGGCGATCGAGGAATATGTTAACAAAAAAATATCGGCCCTCGAAAAATTTTTTTCGCCTATCGTAAAAGCCGAAGTGGTGGTTGGTCGCGAAACTGCCCATCATTTAAAAGGCGAAGTTTATTTGGCCGAATGCAAATTAAGCGTGACTGGTAAAGATGTTTTTGCTTCAAAAAATGAAAAAGATTTATATAAAGCGATTGATAAAATTCGCGACTATCTAGAAAGCGAATTAAAAAAACACAAAGAAAAATTACACGGCAACGAGCGACAGGCAAAAGTTGGTGCTCGCTCGGCCAAAGAATATCAGCCAGAGGAATAACTATTAACCGAATAGCAAGAAGATATGTTTAATTTTTATTTAACATCCTCTTGCTTTTTCTTATTGCATGATTTTTTTTAAAAAGTATAGTGACTATTTGTATAGTTTACTAGGATCACTTCTTATCGCCTCTGGGTGGGGCTGGTATCATCTGAGCAAACACAATCTGCCAGTTTTGGCAGCTAAAATAATGGGCATTGCCATCGCTGTCTACGCAGGATTTACGCTCGCAAAAAAAATTTTCATCTACCTTACACAACGCTTTAAACGGCATTCTTTTTGGAGTAGTACGTTTAGTAGTTTTCTCGATGAGCTATTTTTTTTGTTTTCCCTGTTTTTTCTGATATTTTTTTCCCGTACTGAACTTGCTAGTGTAGCCTTTGTTTTGTTGCTTTTCCCCCTGGTAGGATGGCGAATAGATAGAAAACTTGGAATGCATCCGGGCGGGCGAGAGTGGCAGGCGATACATCGTTGGTTATTCATCTTGGGCTACTTTATCTTTTTTTTACAGGCAATGTGCCAGTATCTGGCGTATCGGTACTATATCCTTGACGCCAATATTAAATTTTTTAATATTGTCCTATTTAGAACGGTTGCGATCACCGCTTTGTGGTTAGGGTCTTTTGCGGTGGCTGGTTTTTTGTTCAATCGTTTGCCGCGTATCTGGCGCTATGGCGCTCTCGCGGTCTGGAGTGGCTTATTTATTTTTAACCTAGCTTTTTGGGTCACTAATATAACGGTATTGTATTTTTCCGGCCTGTATTTTAGCCCGGTCGTGTGGGATCATCGGAGCGGCTCGGATATTTTTAGTCATAATTCTTTGGTGTATTGGTTGATAGGCCTAGGTATTGTTGCCCTTCTAACTTTCGGTAGCGTAATGGCACGGATTATTACCCTTAAACGCCAGATCGGCCGGGAGTATTGGATCTGGTATCAGGGAATTTTGTTGGTGATGGGGATTGTATTAGTATTCGGCCTTAGTTCTTTCCAGAGCACACCGGAACGGATAGTATTTAAAAATTTTTATGATCGCTGGCGGGGTACCGAAGAAAAAGTGACATTACCCCTAACTCTTCAGAAAAAATTAGAACGTTTCGGTTTGTTTTATGATCGTGACGCTGATAAACCGGCGCATCGCGAATATATTTTTCCGACCAACACCATACCTTTGTTGCCCGATCGCCTGGTCAAAAATCATCCCAATATCGTCATTATTTTTTTGGAATCATTTTCGGCTCGTGTAACGGGAGTGTATAATCCTCGTTTTGCCGATTTGACGCCGGGGTTCAACGCGATGTCCGCCGACAAAGATACAACGGTGTTTAAAAATTATTTCAATGCTTCGACCCCCACTATCACGGGTACTTTGTCGCAGCTCTGCTCCTTCTTGCCGCCAACCGGCCACAACGAAATCCAAAATGATCGCAAATTGCAAGCTCATCATTTGCTCTGCTTCCCGGAGTTATTGAAACGTTTCGGCGGGTATAAATCTATAAACTATTTGACAGCCGTCGATAAAGAATTTGCTCATAAAGACGGAATATTCACGAGCGCGGGCATAGACAAGGTGTATGGCACCACCGAATTGCAGCGCTATATTACCGGCGAACCCCTCGCCTGGGGCTATTCTGATCACCAGCTATTCCCGGCCGTGCAACAATTTTTGCACGATTCGCCGCAGCCCTCGGTAACAATGCTTGCGACAGTGGATACGCATCCGCCGTTTAATTTGGCCAAAGATATGATATCGTATGGGGATGGCACGCAACTAGTGTTGAATTCATTTCATACGACTGATGATGCCTTTTTGAAATTTTGGAATACGTTTAAAGCCAGCAAATTTGCAACTAATACGATAGTATTGGCAGTAGCCGACCATGCGATTTTCCCGTCTGCGCTTACGAGCGATTTGTTTACTTCCGAAGCCGATACGCTCAGCTACTATGATGAGAATCTTTTTTTACTTTACGTGCCGGATACTGTTTTGCCCAAAGAGGTAACCACCACCGCCTCGGGAATCGATATCGCTCCTACCTTGTTGCATTTACTAAACATTAACGTTCCTACTTCATTCGAAGGCCATTCAATTTTTGCCGATCAAAAAAAATACCCCAATCTCGTGGGTATGCACGAGTTGGGGCTCTATATCAACGAATTGCTGCCGAGTGGAAAAAGAAAAATCTCGTATGATGTGCCGGATAATCTGGATTGTGCACCGGTAACGGAAACCACGGTTTCGTCTACAGCTCCGCTTACGTTGTGCGAACTATTGCAGCTCTATAAATGGAAACGTCAGATGTTTGAAGAGGGGAGATGGTGGGAGAATTAGTGCGCCCTTGATTAATTCTTATTACTCAAGTAGGGTTGGACCAGAAAGGAGGGGAGCAATGTCTTTTGCAGAGGCGCTTTGCTGGGTGATCCAGCAGCTTTTCCCCCGGTGGTGGAAAGACACCGAACCCTACGCCATCCGCTATAAGGACGGCTAGGGCCTAGCCCGCGGCACCACGCCCGGGCTTTCTCTTTTTATTAAAGTTTTATTCATCCGGGAAAATCTGTTTGCCATTTTCATCATACAGAAGCACTGCCAATACCGGGCACGATTGTGCGGCCATGAGTATGGTATCGTCGTCTGTACTGTTCGGGTCGGTCACATAGGCCAGATTACCATCGTCCATTTGGAATACGCCCGGAGCTACCGCCACGCAGGATTTAACACCGATGCATTTGGCCCTGTCCACCACGATGCGGCGGATGTGGCCGCTCTTTTTTAAACCAGTAGAAATACTATCATCATTCATACTATTCAGGTTTAGACGGTGTGAAAGTCTTTATAAGTCTTCGTCGATTTTTAATTAAAAAAATCAAACCAAAATAAAATAATACAGTAGTCATTAAAACCGTATATCCTTCAGCAGTTGAGGTGCCTGAATCAGTCCTCAAACAGAAGTTGACAGTAGGGAAAATCGCGCAAAAAGCATCTAGTATCGGTAAGCCTATAAAGATACCAGGCGAAAATACTATAAAACCCATTTTTTCTAGCATAATAAATTAAAGATCACCTAAAAAATCATTTTTAATGATAGTGTCCATATCCGGCAACGTCATTTCAATCACTTCGTTATTCTCGATTTTCTCAGCAATTGTACCGGCGCTCGCTTCGTGAATAATGCGATTATCATCGATTATAACATTAGGCCCGCGTTCGCAATAGCCGGTACAGCTGCAAAAATCCAAATCCGCCCGGTCATTCTTCGTGCCTGCCTTTAGTGAAAAGTACGCTTCTAACCGTTCCATAATCGACATGGCGCCGCGAGGGGTGCATTTATTACCGTTACACACTCGGATTTTTGTATTCATATCTACAGTCTACAAATAACCCAGCTTTTTGAAAAGTACGAGTGAGGGCGGTGGGAGTGGTAAAGCGGATAGCTCCGTTACCGGGAACCACCGGCATTCGATCAAGTCGTCGCCGGGCCTCGCAGCATAGGCGGCGGCCAAGCTGGGTAATACTATTTTGAAAATATGAAAATGCATTTCACACCAAACCCGCTCTTGGGTAGTTCTGAGTATTTTCTCGGCAGCACCAGATAACGTATCATCAAATAATTCGATATGTTCTGTATTGATGCGCAGATGTGTCTCTTCTAATAGTTCTCGTTGAATTGCCGCTAAGGGGGTTTCGCCTTCGTTGATACCGCCACCCGGCACTACCCATTGTCCGATATACATACCACCAGACGGATTTTTTTGCCCCAGCAGAATCTGGTTATCGCTCGATAGGATAACTCCCGAAACAATTTCTCTAAAAATCGTACGCATAGTTAGATTCCCATCATGGAGCGCAGATCAGCCGGCATTTTGTAGGGCGGGTCGAAAGTGACTTCGATTTCGGTTTTTTTGGCTCCCGCGGCCTTTAGGCCGTCAATGATGGATTGATTAAGTTCCGGGCCCCAGGGGCAAAAGGGTGTCGTATACGTCATCAGGATTTTTACCGAATCGTTCGTATCCACTTCCAAATTATAAATGAGCCCCATTGTCCAAATATCCAGGGCGATTTCTGGGTCTTTGATGGTTTGCAGGGTTTCGATAACTTTTTCTTTGGTAAGCATAATGAAGGGTATCAGGCGCTTTGGGTAAAATTGCGGATAGAAAGCTCTTTGTGTATAATTTTAATCAAGTTTGGGATGGTATTAAAGTCTATCAGGATTCTGTTTAGTATACAAATTATTGTAAGTTTCAACTTTGGAGGCGCTGAAAAAATAAGGTGTGCCGCTATATCGCACGCACGCGAACAGGAAGAATGATATTTTTTACTAATTAAAAAAATATGGCGTTAGATCCGGAAACAATACAAAGAGAGCGCAGTGCAATACCGCAGTTTAAAGTCACCGGCACGGTAGGGAAGTCGACCTTAACGGAACACACACAGTGTATTAATACCTATACAACGCAGGTTAATACCGGAATTGAAAAAATATCCTTTCAATATCATGCTTTTACCGGTGGCGGCTGTCCTATGGATCCAATAGTTGACGTGGTCGAGCAGCCATTTGCGGAAAATACTAAAGTTGATTTGTCTTTGACGCAAAAAGAGCCGCACGAAATGGTTTCAGTGAATGTATTAATGGTTCCAGTATCTAAGCCGTTGTTTTCGACAAGCATTGTGTTGGGCACATCATTCGTTGTGATTGTAGGCGTTACTATGGGTGTAATGATATATCGAAAAAAGAAAAAACCAGCTTTTAACAAAAAATAGCGATTTGCCCGATGAAAAAGCCTGTTCACAGATCAGAAATAAGATTACTAATTGGCAGAGCATACTTTACGCTGAGAAGCTATTTATATTGGTATTTTTCAAAGGTAGATTTTGCGAAAAATTTTGAAAGAATTTTGCCAGTTGAAATTTTTGCTCACAAAACAATTTTGAAAAGAAAACTTAAAAATGTAGAAATGTGGATGCAGGAGAATAAAATAGTAAATTTGAAAATTGCTATAAAACAGCTCGATGGATTAGTTCTTGGCCCTGGGCAAACATTTTCCTATTGGCGACAAATAGGCAGGCCAACCAAAAACAAGGGGTATCGTGAGGGGATGGTGCTCCATAAAGGATGGGTTGCGGCGGGTGTGGGTGGGGGATTGTGTCAATTATCAAATTTACTGTATTGGATTACTCTTTTTACCCCATTAACCGTTACTGAACGGTGGCGGCACAGCTATGATGTTTTTCCGGATGTAAAACGCGACCAACCTTTTGGAAGTGGCGCCACCTGTGCGTACCCAAATATTGATTTACAAATCAAAAATAACACTTTGCAAAAGTTTCAATTATCTCTAGAGGTGACAGACGAATATTTGGTGGGCAAATGGCTTTCTGATCAGCCGATATCATTTTCGTATAAAATTTTTGAAAAAGATCACGAGATAAAAGGCGAATGGTTCGGCGGGTATTCGAGAAATAATAAGATTTTTCGTAGCGTGATTGACAAGAATACCGATAAAGAAATTGGCGAGGAATTTATTGCCGAAAATCACGCCTTAATGATGTACAACCCGTTGCTAGAATAAGGTGAATACGAAGAAATAGTAAATTTTTTTGGTTACTAGGCTAGCATTCGCTGCTATTTTTATATTTGGCTATATCCGGTTTCCTCGATTTTTTCCGCCAGTTCTTTTTCACCGCTCTGAATTATTCTGCCTTCTTTCATGATGTGTACAAAATCAGGTTGGATATATTTTAAAATTCGATTGTAATGAGTGATAAGCAAAACGCCATTCTGTTTATTTCTAAACCGATTGATTCCTTCCGCTACTATTTTGAGTGCGTCCACATCAAGCCCGGAATCAGTCTCGTCGAGTAGTGCAAATTGTGGCTGCAATAAAAGTAATTGCAAAATTTCCAAGCGTTTTTTTTCTCCGCCCGAAAAACCCATATTTAAATGACGGCTGATAAATTTCGGGTCAATCGACAATTCCGCGCACGTAGCCAGTAGCTCTTTTTGAAAAGTTAGCACGTTCACGGCGTTGCCGCGCATCGCCCCTACCGCCAAGCGCAAAAAATTTGCAATACTAACACCGTTTATTTCGGGCGGGTATTGCGGTGACAAGAATAACCCAGCTCGGGCTTTTTTATCGGGTGGTAAGGTTGTGATATCAGTGCCGTTTAACGAAATAGTTCCAGACGTAATCGTGTATTTCGGATGACCCATGAGCGTATTAGCAAGAGTGGATTTGCCCGAACCATTCGGGCCCATGATCGCATGCACGGTGCCGGGGATAATAGTCAAATTAAGATTGCTAATAATCGGCTTGTCGCCCACGGCTACGCTTAAATTGGTAATAGTAAGGCTCATAAACTAGATTTTTTAACTGCGTTCAGACACAGTGTCGCGCAGCGTAAGCGCGTAGGGTTAAGATTGGGTAATCCCAGTAAGTGTAAAATAGTATCGGCATTGATCGCGGTAATCTTTGTGGCAGATTTTCCTTTTAATTCTTCGGTAAAAAGAGAGGTGGCCGCTTGCGAAATCGCGCAGCCTTCGCCCTGCCAACCCAGGTCGATAATGTCTCCGTTAGAATTCACATTAAAAAAAAGTTCCACTTCGTCGCCGCACAGTGGGTTGGTTGCCTGGTAGCGTTGCGTAACTACCGCTGGAATTTTTTTATTTAACGGATGGCGGGATATTTCTAGCAATATCTCGTGATACAAGTTGTCCATACTTTTTTGTGAGTCATGACGCGGTAAACATTTTTTTAACGTCTTCGATTCCTGCGATTAATGTATCAATGTCTTCTGTTGTGTTGTATGGTGCAAATGATACTCGTAACGTGCCAGGAAAATCTAAATATTTCATCAGCGGTTTGGCGCAGTGATGCCCCGCACGAACGGCAATATTTCTGCGATTCAAAATTTCGGCGACATCATGAGGATGTACGCCCTGCAGGACAAACGAAATAATGCTATCCGGTACTGATTCTTTGGAACGACCAACTACAGCGACTTTAGATGGCAGGCTAGCTAATAAATACTGCGCCAGACCCTTCTCGTGCTCATGAATTGCGTCTAAACCTACGTGTGTAATAAATTTTGTAGCGGCAGACAGCCCGATAACCCCGGCGATATTCTGCGTTCCGGCTTCAAATTTGTGCGGGGATTCGGTCCAACTGGCGGTAGAATAACTCACATCTTCGATCATATCCCCGCCAAAAAATAACGGTTCCAGATTTTCTAGTTTTTCGGAGCGGCCATATAGTACGCCGACTCCGGTCGGGCCATACATTTTATGACCCGAAAATACCAGGTAATCACAGTTTAATTCTTTTACATTAATGGGGGAGTGGGCTATCAATTGTGCCGCATCGATAATCGTCGTGGCTTCGTATTCTTGCGCGATCGCGATTATTTTTTCAGTTGGGACGATAGCTCCAGTCGCATTAGACACGGCTGTCATGCTTACAATTTTGGTACATTCGTCGATTTGTTCATAGGCAGAATTGAGGTCGATCTCGCCGTCTTTGGTCAGGTTGATGAAGCGTAGTTCAGCACCGCTGCGTTTGGCAGCCTGTTGCCACGGGATCAAGTTGGCATGGTGCTCTAGGCGGGTGAGGACAATATTATCGTTTTTGGTCAGCTTTTTACTGAGTTGGTATGCTAGCAGATTTAGCCCGTGCGTTGCGCCCGACGTAAAAACAATTTCATTCGATTCGGCGTTAATAAAATTCGCTACGCTGCGGCGGGATTCTTCGTAGGCAGCACTCGCTCGTTCGCTGAGGTCGTAAATACCCCGGTGAACATTGGCCCGATAAGAAGTGTAGTATTCATTCATTGCATCGAGCACTATGTGCGGGGTTTGGGTAGTAGCGGCATTATCAAGATAGACCAGGGTTGGCTGGTTTTTAAAAATTTGAAATTGTTTTTTTATTTCTGCATTCATAGTAATTTACCCCACTGCCCCTTCCATCTCTAGCTCAATCAATTTATTTAATTCCAGCGCATATTCCACCGGCAGTGCTTTCACAATCGGCTCGATAAACCCCGATACGATCAATCGGATCGCTTCTTGTTCGGACAAGCCACGCGACTGTAAATAAAAAATTTCTTCTTCGCCGATTTTGCCGACTCTGGCTTCGTGCGATACGGTGACTTCTTCGTTCTTAATTTTCAATTCCGGAATGGTATTAGCTACCGCCTGCTTGCCGATCAGGAGTGCGTCGCAAACCATCGCCGCGTTCACGTTCGTGGCGGAGGGCGTGATATGAATTAAGCCGCGAAAGGTATTGATGCCCCCATTCACTGAAATAGACTTTGAAATAATATTGGAGCTGGTGTTTGGCGCAACATGAATGGCTTTGGCGCCCGTATCCTGATGCTGGCCCGGGCCGGCAAAGGCAATCCCCAGCGAGTCGGAGCGAGCACCACGACCACGCAGGATTGAAGACGGATACAACATGGTGGTGCCGCTGCCCATATTGCCGTTGACCCATTCAATCACCCCGTCGGCATCGACGAGCGCCCGTTTCGTATTCAGGTTATACGTATCTTTGGACCAGTTTTCGATGGACGAATAACGCACCCGTGCTCCGGCGTGGACAAAAATTTCTACGCACCCGGCGTGGAGAGAGCTCGTGCCGTAACGGGGAGCGCTACAGCCTTCGATATAGTGAATATTGCTGCCTTCGTCCGCTACGATAAGCGTATGCTCAAATTGCCCGCCCGAGCGCGCGTTCATCCGGAAATAAGCCTGGAGAGGCAGATCAATGGTTACATTTTTTGGAACATAGATAAAGGTGCCTCCGCTCCACACGGCCGCATGCAGCATGACAAATTTGTGATCATGGATCGGCACGCATTGCGTCATGAAATATTTTTGTACCAGTTCGGGATATTTTTGTACCGCCACATCCATGTTCTCGAAAATAACGCCTTGTTTTTCCCACTCCTTTTTCAATTTGTGATACACCATGTCGGAGTCGTACTGCGCTCCCACGCCCGCCAAAGCCTTTTTTTCTGCTTCGGGGATACCGAGCCGGTCAAACGTTTTTTTAATTTCGTCTGGCACCTTATCCCAGTTAGTCGCTTCTTCGGTATCCGGCCGGACAAAGTAGATAATCTTTTCTAGGTCTAGCCCGGATAAATCCGGCCCCCACGCCGGCAGTGGCTTTTTTTCATACAATGCCAAAGCCTGCAGACGTTTGTTCAGCATCCATTCGGGTTCGTTTTTTTGACCAGAAATTTCCCGTACGATGGCTTCGGACAGTCCGGGCTGGCTTTTGTATTTGATGCTTTCCGGGTTGGCGGTATCGTATGGTGTACGATCTAATTGGGGAGCCGGGGTTTTGGGCATGCTATTGAGAATTGTACATTTTTTTTTAACCTGGTATACTCAAGAATATTTTGTTAATTTTACTCTATTTTTAGCCATTTTGTCAATGTATGAGCGTGCTGAAGACAGAATATAGCGCTACCCTCACCGAAGTTCGCCTGGTTACTCCCGATGTAGCTGTTTTTCGGTTTTCCCGGCCAGCAGATTTCGCCTTTCAAGCCGGACAATTTGTACAGTTCAAAATTCCTCACGCAAGTCAATTTGTCTGGCGTAGTTATTCGGTCGCTTCGGCTCCATCTGCGCCATATCTGGATTTTGCCATCAAAATTATTCCAGGCGGTATCGCTTCGGAGTATCTTAAAAAATTAAACCCGGGCGAGACAATTATTTTTACGGGCCCGGAAGGACGATTTGTGACTAGTTCTGATTTGCCATCTCGTAAAGTTTTTATTGGCACCGGTACAGGCCTCGCTCCGATTATGAGTATTATCGCCGATCGGGTGGAGGCAGGATTACCCGATGAACACTTAGAATTAATTTTTGGAGTACGGATGGAAGCCGATATCTTTTGGGCGGAAGAATTACAAAAATTAGCTGGCATGTGCCCAAATTTTAAACATATAATTACCTTATCTCGCCCTGAAAATGATTCGTGGTCCGGGGCTAGGGGGAGGGTTACGGCTCATATTAATAACGAAACGGGGGGCGGTACAGAATATTTTGTGTGTGGCAGCCTACCCATGATAAAAGATGTGCGGGCAATACTATTGGCCAATCAGGTGCCCATGAAACAAATTCGTTTTGAGATTTTTTAGTATACAAATGTAACCCCATAAAATAGAAAAAAGGCTCTATAAAGGCCTTTTTTTTGCTGGCAACAGTTGTCCACACCTTTTTAGCCTTGCAAAAAAGGGTTTTTTCGTGTATACTAGTGCTTCCTTATCTTGAAATTAAGATAAGTTTTCGCTCTTTACAACAAGAAAATAGTGCGATACAGGGCCCACATCTTAGTGAGCGACTTTGCAGAGAATACGTTCGAATTAGTTCGAGCTTGTTCTGTGTAAGGGAGCTTGCCTTATGTGCGGGCTATCCCGATTCAGGTCGGGATCTCTGTTCCTTATTTTCTTCTTAGATTGGTTTAGTAAAAGTATTGCCTTAATTTAGTGGCATGTAAAAAGATCGTGACTATTCTTGATTTTTTTACATGTCAGAATTAAGCGTGGTGCTTACATTCTGGCGAACTCTTTTTCGAGAGGTCGTAAAACAATGCGGACAATGATTCTTTTGTGGCTTTTCGTGGCATCACTCACGGTGAGTAATGCACGTGCGGATAACCATAAAGATAGCCCCCACTGGGCCTTGAAGCCCACGGTGAGCGTCTCAGCCTCTGTCTTCGCTCGAAAGACGGAGGCGGGTTACCACCTCCTCCCCGTCGCTGACGGGGACGTGGGTCTGGCCTTGGACCTTGAGCTTCTACAGCGCAAACTCGTCCTTCAGGTAGAGCTTGGGGTTGGGCACCAGTGGCATTTCGAAACGGAGGGAGTGCGCCCTTCACTCCAGCTCCCCCTCTCACTCGCTGCTCTGTGGCGAGTTCAGGAGAGGGTTCTGATCGGCCTCGGTGGGGTCGTAGTTTTTACCGATGGCCCCAACGCTGTGGCCGGTGCTGTCTTCGGGCCGGCCATTGATATCGCCGTCAGTTGCAATAATTCAGTCGGCGGCATCATCGGAGGAGCGCTGGAAATCGCTCCGGGGCACAGTCTCCCCGGTGCTTCGACTTTCCTGCGGTGGGCTTTCGGACCCACCAAGCTTTGCCACCATTAAACCAATCCTCTGCCAGACCGAGCCCCTTCGAACTTCTCGACTGTCTGGCAAACTCATTTTGATCGTTATTTCTAGCGCTTAAAATAAGTTTCCAAACATCATCAAGGAGGAAACTATGCGTCGCATGCATCTTCTCGCCGTGCTGTCGTTGATCGTTCTTTTTTTATTTCCGGCTGTAGTTTGTGGTCAGGAAAAGATCCACAGTCTATTACTAGTAGCGGATATTGATCTTGCGCTTATAGATGGCGAGACCCCACAGATAGAAGCCTGTTTCGGCGCAGGCTACCAACGTTTGTGGAGGAAAAAATATATAACTTCTTTCACGCTTGGATTTTGTCCGCAAACCCACACTTCTTATCTTTCGGTCGATTTTTTAGATCCGCTCGGGCAATCTGGTCTCATGCTCGGACCAGTGGTCCAGCTCGTCGTTTCGTTAGAGCGTCCGCAGTGGCCTGAATTTTCGGGGGGTTTGGAATTAGTTACCGGACCGAAGTGGTATCACCCTTCGCTCCTTTTAACTTTCGGGCAGGCAGGGTCAG
Source organism: uncultured Gammaproteobacteria bacterium (assembly GCA_964585245.1). GTDB lineage: Bacteria > Patescibacteriota > Patescibacteriia > Magasanikbacterales > GWA2-37-8 > CAZEDL01. The sequence continues at coordinate 17,606 of CAZPCV010000005.1, read as the reverse complement.
CCAACCTGTCGGCAGTCTGGAGTCCTACTGTCTTTGATTGGTAGGGCGCAACCCATCCCTTCTAGGGCCGCCTCTCATCTGGGCCCCTGAGCGGCGGCCACCCATCCTCACTATTGATTTTTTTGAGTCAATGTGGTATAACCTAAGCGAAGTTAAATCTGCTTCCCCTAAGCAGTTTTTTTATTAATATGGCAACCCCGAGCAAGGAATAAAGAATAAATTACATACTATTCTTGTTCTCTGTTCCTTGCTCTTAGTACTGTATGAACATTCGTAACATCGCTATTATTGCGCACGTTGACCACGGCAAAACCACGCTCGTGGATGCCTTGCTGCGCCAATCCAAAACCAAATTAGCCAAAGAATTCGCCGAAGTCACTACAATCATGGACAACAACGACTTGGAACGCGAACGCGGTATTACGATTTTTTCAAAAAACGCCTCTGTACAATGGGGAGATACCAAAATCAACATTATCGATACCCCCGGCCATGCGGATTTCGGAGGTGAAGTAGAGCGCGTCCTTAAAATGGCCGATGGCTGTTTGTTACTCGTTGATGCCAAGGAAGGTCCGATGCCTCAGACTCGCTTCGTATTGCGTAAGGCCTTGCAGATGAATCATCGGGTAATTGTGGTTGTAAACAAGATTGATAAGCCAGATGCCCGGATACAATATGTGCTCGACAAAACCCTCGAATTATTCTTGGAATTAGGTGCCAGTGACGAGGTGGCCGATTTCCCGGTGGTGTTTGCCTCGGCCAAGCAGGGAAAAGCGGGGTTGACTCCAGATTTAGCCGCGATGACCGATATTACGCCGATTTTTGAAACTATTTTAAAGAAAGTTCCAGCACCAAGCGGCGACGCTACCAAACCTCTTCAGATGTTGGCAGTTTCTACCGTGCCGGATAATTTTAAGGGCCGTATCGCGATTGGACGTATTTATAATGGGGCGATTAAAAAGGGTCAGGAAGTAATGCATATTAACCGTGCTGGCGAGATGAAAAAATACCGCTTAACTGCGCTCATGACTTTTGCCGGGCTGGATCGGGTAGAAATTGAAAGTGCCGAAGTAGGCGATGTAGTGGCCGTAGCTGGTAACCCTGATATTACAATTGGTGACACCATTGCCGATGTGCAATCTCCGGTCGCTTTGCCCATCATTACGATTGATGAACCGACTGTAAAAATGACCTTCTCTGTAAACGATTCACCATTTGCCGGTAAAGAAGGGGATTACAGTACTTCGCGTCAGATCCGGGAACGTTTATTCAAAGAAGCCGAAAACGATGTGGCTCTAAAAGTAGAAGACGGCCCCACGGGTGATTGGATCGTGTCTGGGCGTGGCGAGCTTCATTTAGCCGTATTGATCGAACGTATGCGCCGCGATGGATTTGAATTCCAGGTATCGCGTCCGCAGGTAATTATGAAAGAAATTAACGGACAAAAAATGTGTCCATATGATCAGGTGTATATTGAAGTGCCTGAACAATATAATGGCGTCATTATGCAAAAAATGGGCAGCCGCAACGGCCAGCTCAAGGATATGAAAAGTGAAAACGGGATCATGTTTATGGAATTTATTATCCCAACCCGTGGTTTATTCGGCTACCGTACTGAATTTCTGACTGATACGAAAGGCTTGGGCATCATGCATAGTATCTTCCATGATTATTTACCTGATCCGGGTAACTGGAAAGAGCGCAACCAGGGTTCGCTTGTAGCACACGAAACGGGTACTACTGCTTTGTATGGTTTGTTAGGTGTTCAGGATCGCGGGGTGATGTTTGTGGGTCCTAATATCGATGTCTATGAAGGCCAGGTAGTGGGCCAGAACAATCGGAGCGGTGATTTGCGTATCAATGTGTGTAAAATGAAACAGCTCTCGAACATGCGTTCGAAAGGTGATGGTAGCGCCGAGCATTTCAACGCCCCTAAAATTATGGAATTAGAAGATGCACTTGAATATATCGGGGATGATGAGTTGGTAGAAATTACCCCAAAAAATGTTCGCATCCGCAAGATGATTCTGAATGAAAACGAAGCGCGCCGCAAAGCGAAAAGCGCTTAACTAGTAGTGATAATATATTAACCCCGGTTTCTTCCCGGGGTTTTTTAATGGCGGCCTATTTGTTGGAAATATAAAAAGGGGCTATAATCACCAGCGAGTAAAAAGCGAAATAGTTATTTCATTTTTTGCGAGCGCCGTGAGTATATACCCAAAACACATTCGCAATTAATTTGCTTTTGGGTATATAATGACATTCAAGATTTTTGTATGCTCAAGAAAGCTTCTACAACTGATAATCGTCTGCGCCTCGTGGCGTTATTTTTTTTCGCTCTGGCCGGCTGGGTGTTGGTTCGATTATTTATATTGCAGGTAGTAGAGCATGATTATTACAGTTTGTTTGCCCTTAATAGCCACGAAATTTATCAGCAACTGCATCCCAAACGTGGCGAAATTTTATTTCAGGATACACGCACCAAACAGGAATACCCCGTGGCGGTAAACAAGCAGTATTATTTGATCTATGCCGTGCCCAAGGACATTCCTGCGGCCGAAGTAGCTACCACGAGCGCTCAATTGGCGGCCTTATTTGGCTATGATACCGAAGAAAAAAAACAACAACTTACCGAACGCCTGAATAAAAATACTCAAGTGTATCGTCCGCTCGAAAAGAAAGTTCCCGAAGAAACAATGCTGGCAATAAAAGCCAAAAATTTAGCCGGAATTTATGCTACTCCCCAGGAATTCCGTTATTACCCAGAAGGAAATATCGCCGGGCCGTTGCTTGGTTTCGTGAATTTTAACGATGCGGGCGATATGGTAGGGAATTATGGCGTGGAAGGCTATTGGAATAAAAAAATCGCCGGTAAACCCGGGTTTGTCTTGGGTGCGCGCGGGGCGTTGGGCAGCTGGATCACGTTGGCCGGCAGAACATTGCATCCCTCCGAGGATGGGGCGGATCTGTTGCTTACTATCGACCGTACGTTGCAGTATATGGCGTGCGAACGCTTGCGGCAGGGTTTAGTCGAATACCAGGCCAAAAGCGCGGCGTTGGTAATGATGGATCCGAAAACCGGGGCTATTCTCGCCATGTGTAGTTTGCCGGATTTTGACCCTAATAATTATTCGTCAATCACTGATCTAAGTGTCTTTAATAACCGCACCGTTTTTACCCCCTACGAACCAGGTTCGGTCTTTAAACCGATTACAATGGCGATTGCACTGGAACTGGGATTGGTGCAGCCCGAAACTACGTTTGTAGATCCCTGCGAAAGGAAGATTGCCGAGTATACTATCCATAACGCGTTAGATAAATGTTATGGCCGACAAACGATGATCGGGGTCTTGGAAAATTCCATAAATACCGGCATGATTTGGATAGAAGAAAAGATTGGTAGTGAGAAGTTCAAAAAATATGCCGAGAAATTCGGTTTTGGCGAACGCACTGGGATTACGCTCGGTTCTGAAGCTCCGGGCGATATTTCTTCACTCAGTAAAAAATCGCCGATTTATGGGGCAGTAGGATCATTCGGGCAGGGGTTGACCGCGACCCCGATTCAGCTAGCTGCTGCTTATTCGGCGCTGGTAAATGATGGTCAACTGCCCAAACCGTATTTAGTAGAAGAAGTACGTTATCCAGATGGGCATAAAGATAAAACGCTGCCCCAGTTGGTGGAGCAAGTGATTTCACCACGTGCCGCCAAGCTGATTTCTGGCATGCTTGTTTCTGTAGTCGATAAGGGTGCTAGTTATCGACTGGCTAAGTTTCCGGATTATTATATTGGCGGCAAAACCGGCACGGCGCAGATTGCCGGGCAAGGTGGGTATGGCGACCGTACTAATCAGACTCTCGTTGGGTTTGCTACCGCCCGTGATCCACGGGTAGTTGTCGTGGTAAAGTATGAAGAACCTGCCCGGAAATTTGCCGAGTCTACCGCTGCACCGGTATTTCATGATATTATGAAATTTGTCTTAGATTATTATACTATTCCAAAAGAGCGATAATGTATGTTGAATGTCTATTTGCAAAAAAAACTGGCGGTATATGCCAAACGGATTATCAAGAAATACCAGCCGAAAATTATTGGCGTAACTGGCTCGGTCGGTAAAACCTCTACCCGCGAGGCCATAGCCGCTGTCTTGAAAATAAAATTTAAACTACGCGCCAGCCACAAGAATTATAATAACGAAATTGGCGTCCCCCTCACTATCATTGGTGTCGAAACTTCGCCCGGGTCATCGCTCTTTGGCTGGATTGGGGTATTCCTCAAAGCGTTCAAATTACTTGTTTTTACTGATTCTAACTATCCTGAATTATTAGTTTTGGAAATGGGTGCCGACAAACCAGGGGATATCGGGTATTTGGTAGATATTGCTCCTTGCGAGGTGGGCGTGCTGACAGCCGTGGGACGTGCGCATACGGAATTTTTTAAAACCATCAAAAAAGTTGCTCAGGAGAAAAAGAAAATCATTACGCATTTATCCGCTCAGGGATTCGCCATCCTTAATTATGATAATGAAATGGTCCGTGAATTAATACCGACTACCGAGGCCACCGTAATGACCTATGGCTTTCGCGCTGGTGCGGACATACAAGCATCAGATGTTAAGCTGGTATATGATTCCGAAGGAGCCCCGACTGGCATTAATTGTAAAGTTAATTTTAAAGGCAACAGCGTGCCATTCTTTTTGCCTGGCGTTGTAGCTGAACATTTAATTTTACCCTGCCTGGCTGGTTTGGCGGTCGCCGAAGTCTATGCGATAAATCTAATCGAAGCCGCCGAAGCTTTCAAAGCCATGAGCCCCTTGCCCGGCCGCATGCGTTTGCTATCTGGAGTTAAAAAAACAATCTTGATTGATGATACCTATAATTCCAGTCCGGAAGCGGCCAAGGCCGCGTTGGCAACGCTCGGAGCTATTCAGATTAAGGCTGGAGCAGAACGGTACGCTGTGTTGGGTGATATGCTGGAACTAGGCGAAGAGACCAAAGATGCGCATCGCGAGGTTGGCTTTGCGGTGGCCGAGCAAGGTATAGATTATTTAATCACGGTAGGTGAAGCATCCAAAATGACTGCGGATGCGGCGTGTGAAGCTGGTGTACCCAAGCATCACGTAGCCTGTTTTTCGGATACGGCGACAGCCGGAAAATTTTTGCAAGAAGAGTTGGAAGAAGGGGATGTGGTGCTTATCAAAGGTTCTCAGGGCATGCGTCTGGAACGAGTAACCAAAGAAGTAATGGATGAGCCGTTGCGCGCCGAAGAGTTGTTGGTGCGGCAGGGGGGCGAGTGGAACAAATAAAGATATGACCTATTCCGCTGCAAAGGCGCGGCAATTGCGGCAGATTGCTTTTGAGATTGAAAAGTGCGCGTTTTGTGTGTCGCACAGCACGGGCCGCTTGGTACCGGGTGAAGGGCTGTCTGATGCGCAGATAGTTTTTATTGGCGAAGCCCCGGGTAAAGAGGAAATTAAAACCGGACGGCCGTTTGTCGGGCGCTCGGGCAAGGTCTTGCGGAGCCTAATTGTCGGAGTGGGATTAAAAGAATCCGAAGTATTTATTACGAGCCCGGTGAAATACCTGCCATCGCCAGTCACTCCCAACCGTCGTGAAATTGAGCATGGACGCGAGCATTTACAGAAGCAGTTAGCAGTAATTAAACCCAAGATTTGTGTACTGCTCGGCAATACGGCAGTGCTGGCGGTATTAGGCGAAAAACATTCTATTGCTAAAGAACATGGCCGTATAATAGATCGAGAAGAAGGAAAATTTTTTTTAACCTTTCATCCGGCCGCTCAATTATATGCACCAGCACTAAAACCATTGGCGCTTGCCGATTTCAAAAAACTGAAAAAATTAATTAGCGCCACGCTTTAGAATTAGATTGACTAAATCAGCGCTTTTTGTTAACGTACGAGCGGTTTTTGACCAGTCAAACTTTGGCCCGTTCGTCTATCAGTTAGGACATTGCCCTCTCACGGCGAAAAGACGGGTGCGATTCCCGTACGGGCTACACGGAATTTAAAATAGAGAGCAGTCTCTATTTTTTGTTTGTTAAGCCAAAATTTTGGCAGAAGAAAGTTGTTTTAAGAGTTGTTGAATTTCGGTTTTTCCGTTCTTGTGTCCACCCTGTGTCCAAAATATTGGCGAGCTTCTCTCTAGTGTATCTATTGCCTCGACTAAAGTGGTCGGGGCAATGTGCGAGTAACGCATGGTGGTTTTGATGTCAGAGTGTCCGAGGAGTGCTTGTATCACTTGCACGGCTACGCCATTATTGGCTAGGTGGGAGGCGAACGTATGACGCAGGGTGTGCCAGCCGATTATGCGAACGTCAGCTTGTTTGGCGAAGCGTAAGATTTTCGTGCGGCAAAAATCTTGTCTTAAAATTTCGCCGTTAGTGTCCGCAAACACAAACTTGCCATTTCGTCTTTTTGTGCGGAGTAGTTGTGCCAAGTCTTCGGCTAAAGGAATTTTGCGTATCTTATTGCTTTTCGTGCCGCCTATTTTGCCACGGGCAATACTTCGCTGGACAGTGATGATTTTTCGCTCAAAATCTATATCCGACCAATTCAGAGCGATCAATTCGCCGAATCTAAGGCCGGTACGCAACACAGTAAAAATCATATCGTGCCAGTTGCCCGATGTCGCCGCCAATAATTTTTCAGAGTCCTCATGGCTTAGCGAGATAGTTTCGGGCGGGGGAACCTTGAGGAGTTTAATTCTCGGCACGTGTTCAAGTATTTCCCACTCTTGGGCGATACTCAGGCACTTGCGCAGGCAGGAAAGGTGATTATTGATGCTTTTGTTCTTGAGGCCGGATTTGATCTTGAGTGCTTTGTATTCCTCGACACTACGGGCGGTTATGCAGTCGAGAGCAGTTTTGCCGAAGTAAGGGATGAGGTTGAAGTTTAGGATCGTGCGCTTGTTCAGTATTTCAGAGTACTTATTGTTGGTTTCAACATACGAAGCCAACCATTCCTTTGAGAAAACGGCAAAGGTTGGGATTTGTTTTGCCATTTCCACGGTTTGAACAATTGGCTCGCCTTGAGAGAGTTTGCGGCGCAGCACGACTTCATATGCTTTCGCTCCAGCCTTACTGTTATCGGGGCTTTTTTTGCGGTAACGTGTCCGTTCAAAACGGAAGTCGATATACCAGCTATTTCCTCGTTTTAGTGTGCTCATATAGTTCATCGGCTGATTGTATTCGACATTTTTCGATATACTCCAAAACGTCGCTTTCTTTAAACCGCATCGAACCGCCAATTTTGTAGGAGGGGAGGGTTCGCTTCTCAATAAAGCGGTAGACCGTAGCTTTGGAAATACCAAGCAGGGCGGCCAGTTCTGGCGGCTTTAAAAAACGGATGGGGGATTTGTCGAAACAATCAGTATCCATATAAATTGTCAGAGAGCAACACAGAAGACGGTTTGACCGTCTTGGACGTTATTAGTTTACCACAATCCGTATTACACTGCTTATCGTCTAGTTTTTTAGACACTGTATTGAAATCAAAACTGGTTTGAGCGGTGGTATCGAGGCCGAATTGAGATAAGATATAGCGATAAATTTTGTAGTTATCAGAATTGGTGAGTGTGCTAAAATCATAAATCGCATCGATTTTTTCTATTCGATTCAGATAGTTGTACCACGTTTGACGGCTGTCATATTTCTTTAAAAGATTTTGACGGGTTTGCGCCAAGCCATATTCTTGCAATGAGCTGATAAGTCCGACAATAGTATCTTTGGTTTCAATGTGTTTATGGTTTTTATCAAGAAAGGCCTGGATTATGGGCTTGTTTTCTAATGATAGAAATATAAAATGCCGCAGCGGGTGCAGGTATATTGTTCGCACTTCTTCGGTCAGCAGCTTATTCCACAATTCGGTTTTAAACAGGTTTTGAAAGGTTAGTTCTTGATTGGCGGGCAGGTATTTTTTAAATCGAGCGGCCACTTTTCGTTTGGTTTTTAAGGTCAATTCCGCTCGGAGTATTTCATTTACATATACGTTGCTAGATTGATAGCGACTTTTTTCCAATTCCAACGCAAAAGCTTTTTCTTTGGGTGTAACGGCGTTGTTGGCTATTTCGGGAATTTTGTCGTAAAACTTGAAGGTTTCTTCTCGGGTAGAAAAAATATGTTCTTTTCCACCATATTTACAATCGGAAAAATCTACTATTCTACGTTTAATGTTGCGTTTGCAGTCAAACGGACTAAGTGCTTTTAACGCCAGATGAACGGAACAAAAACGGGTTAAATCAATATTTTTGGCTATAGCCACTTTGGTAGGTATAGCGTTTAAAATTTGCCTTGTGTTGATGTCGATACCTATTTCTCGGAAAAAAGCTTGTAGCGAGGCTATGAGAGGGTTTAAATGAGTGTCCTGAAGTTCGGCAGCGCTATGACCAAATAGCAGTTTTGGCAACGAGCATTCAATGTAAAAGTACGTAAGAGACGGAATAACAAAATCTTCCCCGATGCCGTAGTTAGGGGTATATAGTCCGTTTTCTTGGCGTTGTTTGCGCCATTCATTGTTAGTGAATACATAGCGTTTGCCTTTGCCCGGCTCTAAGTTTAAATCTTTCGTCAAGATTCTTTCCTTAAAAAAATCAGTATTCGGCAAGTGATAATTGAATTTAAGTAGTATGGTATCCATAGGGTAGTTTTTAGTAACAGGTCGCTGCTCGCCTTTCCGACCTAACCCTCCCGAGATAAGCCGGATAAGCAACGCAGCGATCTGTTACCAATTTGTTTTTTTACTATTATTCCAGATTTGTAAAAGGAAAATAATTCGGTTTTTGGTCGGTGTTTTATCGGTTTTTTGAAATAAAAAATTGGCTAATTTTAGCCAATATACACACTTTATAAAAAACCGATGTGAATAACCCTTTTAAAGGAATTTTTCATTCCAACGATAGCGATTAGCCTGTTGCTTTTTGGTACCAGCCTCCTGTTCAATCAGATTTAGAATAATTCCCTGAGTGTGATTTTTAACACGTTCGTTAATTTCTCTAATTTTTCGTCTGAAAATATCGGAATCAAGTTTGTCATCATGTAGTGTGCTGTAGGCCAAAAACGTATGGTAAGTAGTATACGCATTATCTAACAATCTACGAGAATAAAAATAGAAAAGAATTTGAGCGGGAAGTTTTGCAAAAGAAAGCGGTGAACAGTCGCCAACCGACAACAAGCCTCGTTTCGTAGCTTGGGTGTCGTTATATTCATACTTGATTATCCCGCTCGATTTAATAGAGCTATCTTTAGTGCCAAATTTATCTAAATAATCAACAAGGTCATCTATAACCACTGAAGCGTGCTGCTTAATATTTTTCAATTTTCTTTCAGTATCCCTATAGTAAAAATCTTGCCTATGGAACTGGTAATTTAATGAATGTCCAGGCTGTTCGTAGGCCAGTGTGCAAAAATAGAAGAAGCTCTCAAACTCTTCATAGTGATCATTCTTAGGAATACGGTAGATTTTTTCCTCTAGTCTGGCGCATAAATTATTCCACACAGCACACAGCTCATCTAGTTTGTCCTTCATCTTCTCATCCTTCTTTTCAACAAAATAAACTATCCGTTGTAAAAAATCATTAATTTTTTCGTACTGCTTCTTAACAGGTATGACATGAATGTGGGTAGAAATTTCGCCTTCCAACGGGGAAAAATAAGAGTTATCACCAAGCCTGTAGTAGTGTTCCTTCTTTTGGAGGAGTTTGTATATTGCCGGTAGATCAAGACCGTCATCACTATCAGCTTTTTTCAGAGGAAAAAATAAACGATTATTAAATTTTAGCTGCATTTCCTCAACTTCTTTAATGGTAACTAGCTTTAATATTTTTTGTATAGCCCCGAATAGGTCATCTTGTAGTTTATTAAATTCATGGTCGGCACCAAGGTCTTTGAGATAGTTAAGGTGGCGATAAAATTCTTTTGCCAACAGGTCGTTATTTTTGGTTATAAAATCCAAGACCTCAATGGCAACAAATTCACCAAATTTCTGGTTAAAAATTTCGGTTTTTAAGATTTTTTCTTTAAAACTCAGGAGTTTGTCTTTAGAGGTCATGGGGGAGGGTTTGGGTTGAAGTGGTAGGGTTTATCTGGTAGTATGTTAGTATTAAATTTGCTTAAAATCAAGGAGTTTTAAAGAAATATTATGGATAAGGATCTAATTAAGGACTATTTAGATAGGCAAAAAATAAAAGTGGTGGAATTGTTCGATTTTGAGAATAAAAAGGTGAAGTACTCAGAAAGAATAAAAGGCTGGAAAATTGATAAATTTCGGGGTGATGAGGAAGTGGTGCGGGCATATATTTTAGCTAAATTAGTTAATGAATTAGGGTATAATCTAGAGAATATTGAGTTAGAGAAAAACTATGATATTGGCAGGCCGAAAGTAAATAAACCACGGATTGACGTTATTGTTCGAGATGATGAAGGAAACGCCTTTTTGTATATTGAGCTCAAAAGTCCTGATGATTATGAAAAAGACAAAGACGAAATAATTGAAAAGCAACTTTTTAATTTGGCAGCACAAGAGCGTGGGCAGGGGAAAGGGGTAAAATATTTGGTATTGTATTCTGTAGAGCTGGTAGGGAAAGAAATTAAAGACAAGTGTGTTTTGATTGATTACGAAAAATTTACTTCGTTTGAATCGTGGAAAGAAGTACGAGATTTTGCCGATAAGTTACCCGAGCGATACGGAAAAGCCCAAAAAGAGCCGTTTGTTAAAGATGGAGTAAAAGATTTGGACACCAGCTTTTCGCACGATCAATTAGACGGTTTAAGAAAGAGCTTGCACAATGTGCTTTGGGGTGGAGGTGGTACGGATGACAATGATGTGTTTTCTTCGCTGGTTAATATTATTTTGGCAAAAATCCAAGATGAGAGCGAAAAAAAACGAGGAGAAAAATACGATTTTCAGATTTTGGCATTTAAAGACGGAGAGAGTTTTGAAACCAATGAACAGCTTTTTGAAAGAATCAACGAGTTGTATCGCCGTGCTTTAAAGCAGCGGCTTAATATTATTGACGAGGCTAAGCTCAAAAAGTCGTTTGTAGTTGATGAAAATAAGTTTTCCCTAAGTAAGCTAAAATATACCGTTTCAGAACTGGAGCGGTTTAGTTTTGTTGATGGCAAGAACAGCTTTAATGGCAAGGATATTTTGGGAGATTTTTTTGAAGGTATTATTCGGGAAGGTTTTAAACAAACTAAGGGGCAGTTTTTCACTCATATCAATATCGTCAAATTCCTTTTGTGGGGCTTACAACTGGATAAACTCGCTATTGAACGAGTAAACAGAGATTTGGAAATTCCCTATTTAATCGATCCGAGCGCAGGTAGCGGTACGTTTCTTATTGAATACATGAAATTTGTTACCGACAACCTAAAACGTCGGTTTAAAGATAAACTCCACGAAACCAGAGATGTGGAAGACAAATATAATCAGTGGTTTATGCCCGACCATCGGGAAAATAAATGGGCAAAAGATTATATTTACGGGGTAGAAATAAACTTTAATTTGGGTACGGCCACCAAGGTAAACATGATTTTGCATGGCGACGGTTCCACGAATATCTTTGTAAAAGACGGCCTTTTACCGTTTAAGTACTACGACAAAGACACGGCACCGAATTTTTTGAAGCAGTATCAAGAAGATAAAGTGTATTTTGATAAAGACGTAAACGCCCAATTTGACGTGATAATCACAAACCCGCCGTTTAGCGTGGATTTGGACAACGACACGAAAAAGAACGTAAAAAATGAGTTTATTTTTGGAGACAAGAAAAATTCGGAAAACTTGTTTGTAGAACGCTGGTATCAGTTGCTTAAACCAAACGGTCGGTTTGGGGTAGTGTTGCCTGAAAGCGTGTTTGATACTACGGAAAACAAATATATCCGCCTTTTTATCTACAAATATTTTAAGGTAAAAGCGGTGGTAAGCTTGCCACAAGTGGCGTTTGAGCCGTTTACCAGCACCAAAACCAGCCTGTTGTTTGCTCAAAAGAAAACTAAAAAAGAAATTGATGAATGGAATACGCTTTGGAATAAATATTCTAACGAATGGAACAATTTAAAAACTAGATGCGAAAATTTGGTAGCGGTATACAAAGACGGAAAAGACAGAAGTAAATTACCGTCAATCAAAGGGTTGTCGGAAAAAGAGGAGCAAGAAATTTTGACTAGAATACTGAAAGACTATATTGAATCAGAAGATAAAAAATTATCAGCCAAAGAATTGATTGCTAAGTATGCCGATGAAATCGATGAACTGTGTAAATATGACAACGACACGAGAGAGGTGTTTGGATTTGTAAATACGTGGTGGGTGTTTGGTGAAGTGGCGAAAGAACTTAATTACAAGGTATTTATGGCCGAGGTAGAAAATGTAGGCTATAAACGCACCAAACGAGGCGAAAAAGCGACTCCAAACGAATTGTATCGAACAAATGAAAAGGGTGAGGTGGTGGTAGACGATGGAAAGAAAGAAACAGCTTTAGATTATTTGAGAGAAGTGATATGGGATTAAAGGTTTTTATGATTGATTGCTACGAATTGTCTAAAAACGAAAATCTTCGGCTTTGGTTTCCGTTTGTACTACCAAAAATTAATTATAACTACGATAAATTGAGCAGATTTATCTCTGTTTGTGAGTCGGGAAGTAGGCCAAAAGGTGGAATCAACGACCAAGATGAAGGTGAAGCGATTAGTCTTGGGGGTGAACAAATAAATGTCGACGGGTCGGTTGATCTGTCAAAGATTCCCTATGTTTCAAAAGAATTTTATGACAAGACTGATAGAGGAAAAGTAAAAAATTCGGATATTTTAATCTGTAAAGACGGAGCGTTAACGGGTAAAACATGTTTTGTTGATTTTAAAATTTTTCCTGTAAAAGAGGTGATGGTAAATGAGCATGTTTATATTTTAAGAGCAAACAATAGTGTTTCTCAAAAATTTTTATACTATTTTACCACTACAAAGTTGTTTCAATCACAAATTAAAGATTTGGCATACAAAAAGAAAGCTCAACCAGGTTTAAACTTTGATCATCTTAAAAAAATAAAAATTCCCATCATTCCCAAACCAACCCAAGATCAAATCGTCGCTAAAATTGAACCAATTGAGCAGAAAATTAAAGAATTAAGAAATAGTATAAAACCACAGCAAGAAGTGATAAATAGGGTTTTTGCTCGAGAGTTTGGGTTTGACTTAGATAAATTCGAAGAGTTGAAGAAAAATAGATTTTTTGAAATTTCTTTTAATAGCTTTGGTAAACAAAATGATTTAAGGTTTAGTGTTAAAAATTCTCTATATTCTAATTTTTTAAATGAGGCTAAAGGAAAAAATGAATTTATCTGTTTTAAAAAATTGCTTATAGAAGAGCCTCAATATGGAGCAAATGAGTCTGCAAAAGACTTTGTTGATGGTGATGTAAGATATGTCAGAATAACGGACGTTGATGATTTTGGAAATTTATTAGATGAAAATACCAAGACAGCAGAAAAAGTAGAAAAAAAGTATCTGTTAAAAAATAATGATTTTTTATTTGCTAGAAGTGGCAATACTGTTGGAAAAAGTTTTTTGTATAATTCGGAAATTCATAGCGCATCAATTTTCGCTGGTTATTTTATTAAGTTTGTTTTAAATACCAAAAAAATTTATCCTTTGTTTTTATTCTACTATTCAAAATCACTTGTCTTTGAAGTCTGGAAAAATACTGTAGTTAGGATAATGGGACAGCCAAATATAAATGCAGAAGAGTATAAAACACTTCCAATAATTAATGTGTCTTTAGAAAATCAACAAAAAATCGTTGACGAAATAAAAGCCGAACTTGACGCTCAAGAAGAAATTAAAAAACAAATAGAAGCAGAAAGAAATAAAATAGATGACATTATCGAAAAGGCGATTGCGTGATATGCCCCTCTTCAAAATCACTAGCCAAAAAGCCAACAAAATTCTACCCGCCAAAGTAGCCAAAGAACGGCAAATCCATTCTTTATTTGAGGCAAATCTTGAAGAGTTGCTTGGTATATATTTTTTGGCACATGAATATAGTACCTCAGCAGGTGGCAGAATCGACACCTTGGGCGTAGATAAAAATGGTTCGCCATGCATTATCGAGTACAAAAAAGGTCAAAACGACAATGTTATCAATCAAGGCTTGTCATATTTACGCTGGCTTTTAGACCACAAAGCCGATTTTGAAATGCTGTGTCAAAACAAAAATGTCAAATTAAGTATTGACTGGTCGTCGCCACGGGTTATCTGCATCGCCGAAAGCTATAATAAATTTGATATTGATACCGTGGAAATATTGCCGATAAAAATTGAATTGCTAAAATATGGCTTGTATGACGGTGGACTGCTTCAGCTGGAACACGAGAAACATGACAATATAAAAGTAAGCGCGAGTGAAATATATAAAAATTCTAAAAAAGAAAAGATTGTTAGCGAAAAATTGCAAAAAGAATATAGTATTGACGGACTTTTGCAAGGGAAGAAAGAAGAGATTAAGAAGCTGTTTTTTGTGATGCGAGAATGGATTACCGGCCTTGATGCGGAAGTTGTAGAAGAGCCTAAAAAATTGTATATGGCTTACAAATTGGCAACCAATTTTGTCGATGTGCAAATTCGCAGTAATGACCTTAAACTTTTTTTGAACGTGCCAAAAGGTAAATTAAACGATCCGTTACGGTTGACTAGGGATATTTCTAAAATTGGTCATTGGGGGAATGGGGATTATGAGGTGAAAATAACTGCCAAAAGTCATTTAGAACCAGTTTTTGAACTTGTTCGACAAAGTTATGAGTTTAATAAATAATTTTTTGTTTTATTTTTAACTACTATGTCAAGAGAAACAATGAATGCGGTCCGCAGATTTAGGGATGCTTCACAAAAGGCCACAGAAGAATGGCGTCAATATGAAAGGATGGACGGGGCTATTAGTGGTCCATGGACTGTTTATGATTCAGTATTGGAGGATGGCACCGCTCAGGAAAATTTAAAAGCGCACTCTATCGAAAGTTCATTTCGTTCAGTTGTGCCAAAAGAGTTTGGTGGAAAATTAAAAGCATATATTGAGGCCGAACTAGCTCCAAGACGAGGAAAAGCCGTAGGGGTAGAATTAGGGGGTCCGGGATCTGAATTATTTGCTGGTTTTAGTAAAAATTTTTTTGCTCGTAGCTTAGGCACCGTATTAACTGATATGAGGACTAAGATGCTCTCGGCAGAAGAGGAGGAGGCTTCAAGAGAAAGAGATGAAAAAAATCATCATGAAGTTAAAGAAGTTGATATTTTTTCTCAAGCAGGAGCCACATCAATCCAAGAATGGCTTGGCGACCAGAAAGCGGATTTAATAATAGAAAGAATGTATGGTGGATTACGCAAAATACCTACCCCACCGAAAGTTTTACATTTATTGTTGGATCGTCAATATCGCTGGCTCAACGAAGGTGGTATTTTGTTAAATGAATTATCTTTTATATCGTCAATGGGATTAGCTGGTCAACTTCTTAAAAATTTGGATGCTTTAAAGAGAAAATATCCGGGCGGCCTAGAAATTGATGCTGAACCAAATGCTGAATCCACTTCTGAGGGCGTTCATACAAATATTGCTTTAAGAATAAAGAAATTATCCGGAGCACCAGCATCATTGTCGCTCAAATAAAAATATTCTTAAAAGGATTTTTTCCTAAAAAGATGTTTATACTCCTTCCATCACTTTCTCTGTGTTGCCGTTGGACATCTTAAAAGTTTGTGTCCACCCTGTGTCCAAAAAGTGATGAAAGAAGAGTATGGATGATGACGATTGATAACGAATGAGAAACAATAATTTTGCTGAGTTGAGAGTAAATTTGCTAGGTTGAGAAGAAATTACAACTACCTGGTTCGTTGGTGCGATTCCCGTACGGGCTACCAAACGGAAAACGTCAATTGGTTTGGGGTTGCCCACGACCAAATCGTACGGTGGTTTCCACGAAAAAACGTACTGGCGGTTGTGTAACCGGTGGTGCGAGCCGATATTTTTAAGAAATAGTGTCATTTCTTCGTGGTTATTGGTTTTAAGTAATTTATTGGCTTGGTTGAGGGAAATAATAAAATCTCTGGCGGGTGCGAGCCAACTGTTGCCTCGATCTGAAATTTCCTTGATTCGTTCCTGTAATTCCACCTTTTGGGTGAGAATTTTTTGTTTTCGGCTAGTATATTCCTCTGTGGATAACACGCCCGAAAGAAATGCGTCTAGAAGTTTTTCGAGCACAGTCTCAGCAGCCACCAACTCTGCCCTAATTTTTTCAATCGCTGCCTGATATGAGATCTCGTCTTTACTATATTCTACCTCTAGTTTCATCAAAACGTTTTCTAAATCAGAATTAGGCAAGGATATTTTTTTCAAATTTTCTCGTACCTGCTCGAAAAACAAAATATCTCTCAAAAATAACTCATCGCATACGCCTTTCTTTCGGGTACAGCGATAGTAAACGTATTCTCGCCCACTCTTCTTTTTCTTGTATTCGGCCGTCACCGCCGCGCCACAAGTGCATTTCATAAGGCCGAGAAAACTAAAATGACGTTTTTTATGTAGACGCGGCTTGCCTTTCTCCTTTAAGACGGTCTGCGTTTTGTCGAATAGTTTTTTAGAAATCAACGGTTCATGTTTTCCTTCAAAAAATTCGCCGTTGTATTTCATGAGGCCGAGGTAAAACGGATTCTGCAACATAGCATAGACTTTGCTCAACTGAATGCGCTTGTTTGATCGGCTAAGCAGATTATTTTCGTGGCACCATGTAGTGATTGAGGTTACTGTAAAAGCGCCGGTGGCATATAATCCAAACGCTTTTCTAACCAGGATGCCTTTGATTGGATCGACATCTATTCCACGTGTTTTTGTATTATTAAGATAGCCAACCGGCGCTTTGCTCGGCCATACGCCATTACGAATTTTTTGACGCAAGCCGCGTTTGACGTTTTCTCGGAGATTGTCGACATAATACTTGCTCTGTCCAAACGCTATTTGGAGCATGAACAGTCCTTGTGGCGTCGGCTCGCACCAAAAAGTTGGAAATTTCAGAGATTTTATTATTCCTCGATCCATTAAGTGAATAATTTTTCCACCATCGACACTATTGCGGGCCAATCTATCTGGAGCCCATGAGATGATACCGTCCGCCTTACCACATTCGAGAAATGACACCATTTCGCCGAACACGGTTCGGCCGGGCTCTTTGGCAGTTTTGGCCTCGTGAAACGAGGCGACAATGGCTAGTTTTTCTTTCACCGCGAATTCACACAGCTCGTGGAGCTGTGCTTCAATACTTAATATTTGGCGATCATCTTCTTCGGTAGATTTACGGGCGTACAAGACGTAACGCATATACAAATTGGTTAAAAAATTGGATAAAATTTTCTTTTCCCCGCCCTTCGCAGGGCGACACAACCGCCAGTACGTTTTTTCGTGGAAACCACCGTACGATTTGGTCGTGGGCAACCCCAAACCAATTGACGTTTTCCGTTTGGTAGAGTATTTTAAAGGAAATCCGGACTCGGTGTAAGCCGCCCCGCTGGCGGCCCAAGTAGCCCCCACGTTTGTACCAACGGCGGCGTGATCTTT
>CAZPCV010000004.1:38048-45334 GCA_964585245.1 uncultured Gammaproteobacteria bacterium | reverse complement strand
GAAGAAATTTTGGAAGGCCTCGAAGGTTCGGGGGAATTGATTATCAAATTGAAAAAATATACCGAAGGCACGTTTAGTGGGTTATTCAACGCTCCGACTAACGTGGATATGAAAAATCAGTTGGTCATATTCAGTGTGCGTGACCTCGAAGATGAGCTACGTCCGCTCGCTATTTACGCGATCGTGAACTATATTTGGAATGTAGTTAGGTCGGAGCGCAAGAAGCGCATCCTTGTGATTGATGAGGCCTGGTGGCTGATGCAGCACGAAGACAGCGCGCGATTTATTTTTGCTCTCGTTAAACGCTGTCGTAAATATTTCCTTGGCGTCACAACGATCACGCAGGACGTTAACGATTTTCTAAAATCACAATACGGCCAGGCGATCGTAACCAGCTCGGCCTTGCAACTCCTCATGCGCCAATCATCCGCCGCTATTGATACGATTCAGAAAGTGTTCTTGCTGACCGATAGTGAAAAATATTTATTGCTAGAGAGCGGAGTTGGAGAAGGTATCTTTTTTGCCGGCTCCAAACATGCGGCGATCAAGGTGGTCGCGTCTTATACCGAAGACCAGATTGTCACTACCAATCCGCAGCAACTGTTGGATATTGAGCGGGCCAAAAAGGAATTTGAACAACAATCTCAATAATCTGCTGTGATTAATTAGTAACCTACTATTCTATGTTGCTTCGCACTCGTCTTCTGGTCATTATCGGTTTTATCCTGGTCGTTATCGGAGCTTTGGTCGCCTTTTTAGTTTTTAGAAATCGACAACCGGCCGCAGTCACTCCGGCACCCGGAAATTCCCGCGATACCCTGCCTCCGGGTACTACCGTCATTGACCGGAGCAATTTTGATTCCGGCCTCGCTGCTAGTGCCCCAGCCGCAGCTGAAATTCCGAGTGGTCTCGCGGTTAAGCCTTTAACGAGTGAAGAAGCGGTTAAAAAAGGCGTCCAGCAATTAGCTAAAATTTTCATCGAGCGCTATGGCAGTTATTCCACTGATAGTAATTTCCAAAATGTCAGCGAAGTTCAGGCACTCGTGACTCCGGCGTTGTGGGAACGAATCAAGCCCAAAACAACCCCGGCTGCTACTGCTGCCTTTGTTGGTGTCACTACCGAAGTTGTCACAATGGATATGAATTCTTTTCAGGCTGATGCCAAAGCTGAAGTAGTGTTGACCGCTATTCGAGCCGAAACTAAAGGAGGACAGGAAACGCGCACTCAGGGCACAGCCACAGTTACCATGGTAAAAGTTGGAACGAATTGGCTGGTGGACAGCTTCGTGTGGTCTAAATAATTTTTCATGTTTGAAATTATTACCCGATTTGTCAAAGACCGGCTATTCCCGGTCTTTTGCTTAGGGTGTAATGAAGAAGGAGAGTGGTGCTGTGCCCGTTGTCGTCCACTTTTAGCAGGGTACGTCGATCGGGGAAAGCCGCTTTTGCCAGGTAGCTCTGCGTTGGCCGGAGTTAGTTGTTTTTTGAAATATGAAGAAGGAAATCTGGTGTCAAAAATTATCCAAGCCTATAAGTATCAGCATATCGCAGAATTAGAGAGTGTCTGGCACGCAGTGTGTGAAGGAGCTCTTGGTGCGGGATGGTTCGCCCAAATCCCAGGGGAATTTGCTCGGGCAGCGCTTATTCCCATCCCTCTTCATCCGCGGCGTGAACGTGATCGCGGGTTTAATCAGGCCGAAAGCCTTACCCGATTATTACTGGCCGCGCTACAAACCGTAGAACGAAATGAAGTAGCCTATTCTATGGTTACTGATCTTAAACGTGTAGTTGCAACCAAACAGCAGGCGCGCTTAACTAAGGTGGCGCGGCAGCGTAATCTTAAGGAGGCATTTAGGTGGCAAGGGCCACAGGCTGCTCCCAAATGTGCTATTTTGGTCGATGACGTATATACTACCGGAGCGACTCTCGAAAGCGCCGCGGCCGCCCTTCGTTTGGCCGGCACTCAAAAAGTGTGGGGGATTACCCTGGCGCGAGCGGTGTAGCCTCTGCCTTTTTTGTCAAAAAATCCATGCTTGCCGAAATTGAATTTTTTGAATGATGTGTTAGGATGGTTTCGTAAAGCGATTTTTCAGATTATTTAATTTGAGTGTAGTATGTCCGCACTTTCCGTCAACACGGTCAGTAAAATTTTTAAAAATAGCAAAGGTCAGGATTTTCAAGCTCTGAACAATGTTTCGCTCACGGTCGAGCCTGGTCAAATTTATGGATTACTAGGTCCAAATGGAGCGGGTAAATCAACTCTGATTAGTCTGATTAGCGGTTTAGTATTACCCACGAGCGGCAGTATAGAGGTTTTCGGCCACGATGTGGTGCGCGAAACGCAGGTAGTCAAAGCTAGTCTAGGAGTAGTGCCGCAAGAAATAGTCATGGAAATGGCTTTTACGGTCGAAGAAGTATTGTATTATTTTTCTGGTATGTATGGGGTGCCGAGTGCGGAACGACGCCCCCGTATCAAAAAAGTGCTGGCGGATTTGAATCTCGAAGACAAGATGCACGAACGGGCGCGCGGTTTATCCGGCGGTATGAAGCGGCGCTTGATGATTGCGAAAGCAATCCTGCACCGCCCTAAATTATTGATTCTTGATGAGCCGACCGCCGGGGTTGATGTGTCGCTCCGGCAAAAGATTTGGGAATTAGTGCGTCGGTTGCAATCCGAAGGCACGACTATTTTATTCACCACTCATTATTTAGAAGAAGCCGAGCAACTGTGTGATTCAATTACACTCATTAATCATGGCAAAGTCGTTAAAGCTGGACGGCTCAAGGCTATTCAGCAGGAATTTTCGCAAAATACCATTCATTTTGAACTCTTCGACCGTTCGGTGGCGCATTTGCCGCGGGTTACGGCGGTCGGTACGGAATACGAATACCCGTTGACTAATTTAGCCGCTGATATGGCGGATTTAACTAAACATTATCACGATAATTTAAAATCAGTTCGTTCCGAGGCAGCGTCGCTCGAGCAGATATTTTTGAAATTAACGGGTAATTAATTTTGATTTGAATTTCTATGCATATTCCCATGTGGTCTTTGTACGCCCGTGAAGTCAAACGTTTTCAAAAAATCTGGCTTGATACGGTATTTACGCCGATTGTGTCCGTAGGATTATATTTAACGGTATTTGGTGTGGTGGCTGTGGGGCGGGATATCGCCGGAGTGCCATATCTTACGTTCGTCTATATTGGGCTATTAACGATGATGGTCGTAAACAGCAGTTTTTCTAATCCGGCGTTTGCGCTAATTATTTCTAAAAATGTCGGCAATATCATTGATTTACAGCTCGCTCCCATCACGCCGTGGCGAATTGGTTTGGCTTATGCTTTGGCTGCGTTTACGCGGGGGATTATTACTCTTATTATTGCGTTAGTATTTACGATGTTTTTTGTGCCGGGCCTTACACTTCTGCACCCATTACTAACGATACTGGCGCTTATTCTGACCGGTATTGAATTTGGGATGCTGGGTGTAGCCTTTGGGTTTCTCGCCAAAAATTTTGAAGCACTTACCTTCATGACTACCTTTGTGATGCAGCCCATGATTTTTTTGGCCGGAGTATTTTATCCTATTGCTACCTTACCCGCGCCATGGTCGATGATTAGCTTGTTTAATCCTATTCATCACAATATTAATCTCTTGCGTTATACGACGATCGGCTATGCGGATGTGAATCCTAGTATTTCGTGGCTGGTGGTGGTCGGTTGTTCGGTGGCGTTGTTCATCGTTATGCAGTTGATTACGAAACGCAGTATACGGAACTAAGTGGTTCGTATTGATTTATTAGAGAAAATCAAGTACACTGAAGAGAATTGGAAAATAGCTACTCAAAAAATGTATGTCATCAAAGAGTGTGCCTCCCGGCATTTTTCCGAAAGCGGTGCAACGACCAATGTATTATCGCGTGATTGAATTTTTTGGATTTTTTGCATTTGTGTGGTATCAAGGATTATTTTTGATCAATTTAGCAAAAAATATATCTATTGTTAGGGGGGTGTGGGGATTTGTTGGTTTGTTTTTTGTGCCGCTAGCGGCGTATATTTTGGCCGATTTCGCATCAGGTGCGGTCCATTTTTTCGGTGATACGTTCGGTTCAGAAAAAATGCCGGTGTTAGGCCCCAACTTTTTCGCGCCGTTTCGTGAACATCACGTTGATGAAAAGGCAATCACTCGGCACGATTTTTTTGAAGTCAATGGCACTAACTGCTTGGGCTCGTTGTTGGCGCTAGTACCGGTGTATTATTTTTTTGATTTTCACTCTTCAGTATCTAGGTTTTTGTTCGCGGCTATGTTGTGGTTTTTCTTCCTATTTATTTTTTTAACTAATCAGATTCACCGCGCCGCGCATTTGGACAAAGTCTCTACCTGGGTGGCCTGGCTGCAACGACAAGGGTTGATTCTTTCGCCTGTGCATCATCAGGTGCACCATACCGCTCCGTTTCGGACGTATTTTTGCATTACCTCAGGTTGGCTAAATCCGATTTTGTCTAAAACCGGAATTTTTGATTTCATCGCTCGATTAAGTCGAGCGGTGCGGTTAGAAAAAGCTGGAAAAATTAAATAATGCCCATTAATTAGCGAATTTAAGCGATAAATAAGTGCTTAAAAGGCTTCAAATCAAGGCTGTTTTGGCCTTGTTTTTTTTTGGCTAAAATGTTAGAGTTAGAGGCGTAAAAACACTCTGCTACAAGCTAGCAGCCTTCCCGCATCTTTATTACTTTTCTGTACGAACGGTTTCGCTGCGGCTCAATTTACTTTAATGACTTAATGTTTTAATGAAGCTATGTCTTTTTTGACCAAATTATTCGGCGATCCGAACGCGAAGGTGCTTCGAGAGATTCAACCGCTCGTAGATAAAATTAACGCTCTTGAAGTGCAGATGGTTGCGCTTAGTGATAATCAGTTACGAGAAAAAACTTCGGAATTTAAAGCGCGTCTTGCTAAAGGCGAAACTCTCGACGATATTTTGCCCGATGCTTTTGCAGTGGTACGCGAAACCAGCAAACGCCTTACCGGCATGCGCCATTTTGATGTGCAGCTTATCGGTGGTATTGCTCTACATCGGGGTTCAATTGCCGAAATGCATACCGGTGAAGGCAAAACCCTTACCGCAACATTGCCCGTATATTTGAACGCACTCTCGGGCAAAGGCGTGCATCTGGTAACCGTAAATGACTATCTCGCCAAACGTGATGCCGTCTGGATGGGGCAAATTTATGATTTTTTAGGTTTGACGATCGGGGTTATTCAAAATCAATTGGTATCCTATCGATACCAAGGAATAAGGAATAAGGAACAAGGCACAAATTTATCCGAAGGAACCGAGGCAGACAAAGAACGCGATGCTGTCGGCGCTTTTAAAGTTGAGTATGATTATTTAGAAAGTTGTTCGCGTCAGCAGGTCTATCAGTGCGATATCGTCTACGGCACGAATAACGAATTCGGTTTTGATTATCTGCGCGACAACATGGTGCAGAGTCTCGATCAGATTTCCCAGCGCAGCCTCAATTTCGCTATTGTCGATGAAGTCGACTCGATTTTAATCGATGAAGCTAGAACCCCACTTATTATTTCCGCTCCAGCCGAAGAAGCAGGCGACAAGTATTATAAATTTTCCGAATTGGTAGAGCGCTTGATAGAAAAGGATGATTATAGCGTGGACGAAAAAATGCGTACCGCCACACTCACCGAAGGCGGGCTCAAAAAAATTGAACAATGGCTAAATGTCGATAATATTTATGCCGAAGGCGGCATTGCCACCGTGCACCATATCGAACAAGCGCTGCGCGCGAAAGCCTTGTTTCAGCGCGACCGTGATTATGTGGTAGAAAAAAATGAAGTGGTCATTGTCGACGAATTCACCGGGCGCAAAATGCCGGGCCGCCGGTATAGCGAAGGCTTACACCAGGCGATCGAAGCGCGCGAACGCGTGCCGATTCAGCGCGAAAGCCAAACCATGGCGACCGTAACCTTCCAAAACTATTTCCGGTTATACAAAAAACTCTCGGGCATGACCGGTACGGCCGTTACCGAAGCCGAAGAATTCGGCAAGATCTATCACCTAGAAGTAGTAGTCATTCCGTCTAATAAAGCCAAAGTGCGCATCGATCATCCGGATCGTTTGTATCGCACCGAAGATGCTAAATTTCGTGCTATCGCTAAACGAGTCAAAGAGCTGCAAGATCAAGGCCAGCCGGTTTTGATTGGTACGATTTCGGTTGCTAAAAATGAAATGCTGTCGGTCTACTTAGAACAAGAAGGCGTCGAGTACCAAGTGCTCAATGCCAAAAATCATGAGCGCGAAGGTGAAATTATCGCGCAAGCCGGCCGCAGCAAAGCCGTAACACTCGCCACTAATATGGCTGGCCGTGGCGTCGATATTATTCTTGGTGGTAATCCTCCGGATCCCGAGCAAAGTACACAAGCTAGGCAGAATGGTGGTTTGTTCGTAATCGGTACCGAACGTCACGAGAGCCGTCGTATTGATAACCAATTACGAGGTCGCGCCGCTCGCCAAGGCGATCCGGGGCAATCACAATTTTTCTTGTCGACCGAAGACGATCTGATGCGTATTTTTGCCGGTGAACGCCTCAAGCGGGCGATGGTAGCCCTCAAAGTACCCGATGACATGCCGATCGAGCAGCGCGCTATTACGCGACTCATCGAATCAGCGCAGCGGAAAGTGGAAGGTTTTCATTTTGATACTCGTAAACATTTACTTGAATACGATGATGTGCTGAATCGTCACCGTGAAGTGATTTACGGCTTACGGCGTAAAATTTTACAGAGTTATCAGGCCGAAAAAACAGCGTCCGGAGGAGCGGATGCGGCAGCGGTAGACACGATGGTCGCGTCCGGCTCTGACACTGTTGTCGAAAAAGAACCGTCGCTACGCGAACGAATTTTCGCTATGATCGAAATCGAAATCGAACAGCTTGTTTCGCTTCATACCAATACCGAAGACGAGAAAGAGTGGAATTTGTCAGAGATTCAGCAGACGGCTGCCACCATATTCCCCTTTAGCGAAGAAGAAAAGGCGAAATTATTAGCTTTTGGCAATCGGGGCGCAGCCAAAATCGAAGCGATTACTGAGCGCACGCATATTATTGAATATTTAATGGAACTAGCCAAACAAAAATACGATCAGTAAAATAAAAGCACAAAGAAAAATTACTGCGGCCATCACATAGTACAATTTTTCTTTATCGTTCAATAAATTTTTCCAAAATTGTTTCTTCATATATCTATTTTACCATATAATACCCATTCT
>CAZPCV010000004.1:2243-38038 GCA_964585245.1 uncultured Gammaproteobacteria bacterium | reverse complement strand
AAAATACGATCAGTTGTTGGTAAAGAAATCACCCAATCCCGAATTTCTGCTCGAAATCGAAAAACAAGTCTTGCTGCGCTCAATTGATAATTTGTGGGTAGAGCATCTGGTAGCCGTGGATTATCTGCGTACTGGCATTGGGCTACGCGGCTATGGGCAGCGCGATCCGCTCGTCGAATACAAAAAAGAAACCTACCGTATGTTCAACGAGCTCATGAGCCTCATCAATCAGGAAGTAGCATTTACTATTTTCAAAATGAGTCTGGGATTAGAGCTTGCGCCGAGCGTGATGGAGCGGGGGAATCTGCAGTTTGCAGGTGCTGCTAAAACAGTCAGTGAGAGCAGTACGCAGTCAACGGTTTCTAGTCCACAGCCAAGTGGGAACGGACAACACAAAGAAACAGGACGCAACGAATTGTGTCCGTGTAATTCCGGGAAAAAATTCAAAAAATGCGGAGCGTTAAATTCTCTGGAACATCAACAATTGATGGTTAAAAAATAGTTTTTTCTTTTGCCCTTGTCCACTTGTCAAACCAATTGAAAACCGCTATCATCTCGTCATCTTAATTTACCTTATTTTTAGACCTTTTCTGGTATGGCTCTACGAAAACCATTGCCGACTCGCAAAGTCGTAACTCGGTCCGCTCTCCGATGGCGGATGGCGGGGATTGTTTTGTTGTTTATTTTGTGCGGCATCATTTCTGCGCCACACTATGCTAACCGCGCTATCGACCGCGTTAATTCAGCCACCAACCTAGGGCTGCCCCGTTTCCCGGAAAAAGGCTTTAATTTGGGCTTGGATCTGCAAGGTGGCGCTCATCTCGTTTATCAAGCAAAAACAGATACCATCCCCGAAGCCGATCGTGCAAATTCGGTAGAAGGTGTACGCGATGTGATTGAACGCCGTGTTCGTGGTGGCCTTGGTGTAGCGGAGCCGTTAGTTCAGACTACTAAAGTTAGCTCTGCCTATCGCGTAATCGTAGAGTTGCCCGGTGTAACAGATGTTAACGAAGCGATTAAGCGCATTGGCGAAACCCCGATCCTCGAATTCAAAGAAGAAAACACCGACCAGGCCCGTGAATTGACTGCGTCTGAACAAAAAGATCTCGATGCGTACAATAAAGCCGCCGAACAAAAAGCAAACACTGCTTTGGCAGCTATTAAAAAAGGCACTACTTTTGAGGCCGCTGTAGCTCAATACTCCGAAGATACGACTACCAAGGACAAAGGCGGGGATGTAGGCTTCGTGACTGCCGATGTCTATCCAGAGCTTTATGCCTGGGCCAAAACTCATAAAGATGGTGACATCAGTACCACGCCAGTGAAAAGTGCGAGCGGCCTAAACATTGTTCGCCGCGTTGCTGTAAAACCGGGTGAAAAAACCGTTACTGCTTCTCATTTGTTATTGTGTTACAAAGGCGCGACCCGCTGTGATAATGCTGAGTATACGAAAGAACAGGCTGCTGCCAAGATCGCTGAAATCAAAAAAGAAATTACTCCCAAAAATTTTGTTGAATTAGTGAAAAAATATTCTACCGAGCCTGGCGCCGCCGAGCGTGGTGGGAGCCTAGGCACTTTCAAAAAAGGTGCGATGGTAAAAGGCTTTGAAGATGCCGTCTGGGACCAAAAAGTCGGCACTATTTCCGAGCCGGTAGAAACTGAATTTGGCTTCCATTTAATCTACAAAACTGACGAAGCCACCGCTGACCAAATTCAGCTCGCTAACTTGTTTATCAAAACAAAAAATAAAGCTGATGTTGTGCCCCCGGTCGACGCCTGGAAAGCAACGGGATTATCCGGCAAACAATTGAAACGCGCCGAAGTAACCCAGGATCAAAGGAGCGGCCAAATTCAAGTCAGTCTTAATTTCAATGACGAAGGCACCAAATTATTCGGCGATATTACCGGCCGTAATGTCGGCAAACAAATTGCCGTATTCCTAGATGGTCAGCCGATCAGCGCCCCGCGTGTTAACGAAGCTATTACGACCGGCAGCGCCGTTATTTCCGGTGGTTTTACTCTCAAAGACGCCAAAGTATTGGCCCAGCGTTTGAATTCCGGAGCTTTACCGGTTCCAGTTGAATTAATCAGTCAACAAAAAATTGACGCCACCCTCGGCGCTGACTCGCTCAACAAAAGTTTCCGGGCAGGTATTTATGGCCTTTTGTTGGTCATGGTATTCATGATTCTATATTATCGCTTCCCCGGCTTTTTGTCGGTTCTCTCGTTGGCCTTTTACGCGGTGCTAAGTTTGGCAGTGTTTAAACTCATGGGCGTGACCATGACACTCGCCGGTATTGCTGGTTTTATATTGTCTATCGGTATGGCGGTCGATGCGAACATTCTAGTGTTTGAGCGTTTAAAAGAAGAACTGCAATCCGGTAAATTATTGAATCCCAGCATCGAAGAATCGTTCTTGCGCTCCTGGCCCTCGATTCGCGACAGCCATATTACAGCTCTCATCAGTTGTGTATTCCTATTATGGTTTGGCAGCGGATTTATTCAGGGCTTTGCAGTTATCTTGGCTGTTGGTACTCTTATCAACCTCTTTACGGCGATTACCGTCACGCGCACTATTATGCGTTTGGTATTCGTGCATATCAGTGAACGAGGCAATTCCTTATTCTTAGGTTACCGGAAACAATAATATGAAGATTCCTTTTATTCGTTATAGTAAAGTGTGGCTCGGTATTGCGGCACTGACGATGACAGTGTGTGTCGCTATGATCGCGGCCTGGGGCCTTAAACCAGGCATTGATTTTACCGGTGGTTCGTTACTGGAAGTATCTTTTAGCAAGAGTCGCCCTGAAACAGCGGCTATTGAACACCTCTTTGACAAATTGGGTCTCAAAGAACGAGTCGTGCAAAAAACTGGAGAGAATGGGTTTATTATCCGTTCTAGCTTCCTGACAGAAGAACAACACCAGGCCACACTCAAGTCGCTGCGCGAGGCGTTTCAAACCAAAGACAATGCTCTCAAAGAGGAAAGCTTTGAAACGATCGGGGCAGCCATTAGCCAACAATTACGCCAACGTTCACTGTGGGCAATTATTCTGGTAAATTTAAGCATTATTGCCTATCTAGCCTATGCCTTCCGCAAAGTTTCTCGCCCGGTACAGAGCTGGAAATATGGTTTATTTGCCATTGTGGCTCTTGTGCACGATGTACTGCTGGTACTAGGCGTCTTTGCGGCCCTGGGGCATTTCAGAGGTACCGAAATTGATACTGCTTTTATTGTAGCTATTTTGACCGTGCTTGGTTATTCGGTAAACGATACTATCGTAGTCTACGATCGTATTCGAGAAAACTTAGTACGTCATAGTGCCGAAAATTTTCCTGAAATTGTGAACAATGGTCTAAACGATACCTTAATGCGCTCTCTAAACACGACTTTTACAGTTCTGTTGCCGCTATTTGCCCTGTTTTTCTTAGGCGGCGCGACTATCCACACCTTTGCTCTCGCTTTACTCATTGGTATGGCCAGCGGGGCATATTCTTCTATCTTTATTGCCAGCCCATTATTGGTAATGGCCGAGCAGTGGCAAAAGAAAAAATAATCATCACTTCGTCAGAAAACCCTGTCTGTTGTAATGTGGACGGGGTTTTTATTTTAGAGCAAAAGATGCTATACTTATTTCATTAAAATAAAAAGATAACCGTTTGTTTTAATGTTCTAGTGTTCCAAGAGTATGAACGATAATTTTATTCGGCATATGGTCGCTTTTATTGCCACAAGTATTTGTCTCATGGCCTATTTTAGCGGTTATATGTCTGGCCAATACGGCTGGTGGTGGACTGGTTTTGGTGTGTTGATCGTTTACGGCGGAGTCTATCGGATTATAGATAAGTAGTATTTTGAGCAGAATAAGCAAGGTAACAGAGTAAGTTACTAATATCATAGCTTATCTTGCTTATTCTGCTTAGTACTTATTACTGTCACACGCCCATGCCTTGGATAGTTGATACTCCGTTTGGTTTCAGTGTGGATCTGTCTCTTTGGCAGGATATTTTAAGCTTGCCGCCTTTTCAAATTGTTACACTGCTCTTTGTTATTGCCGGTTGGACGGCGCTCGCGCTTATATTTTTTTATATGGGCTCCGAGCTGTGGAAGGAATATCGGCAAAAAAAATATACGCATAAATGGCAATGGGTGCTTTTGGCTGTCGATGTACCGGCTTTGTTTATTCAAACTCCGAAAGCTGTCGAACAAATTTTTGCCCACTTGAGTGGTGCCAAAACGTCGCCGAACATCGGTCAAAAATATTGGATGGGCAAAAAACAAAAATCCTTCAGTTTCGAAATAATCAGTATCGAGGGGTATATTCAATTTTTGGTCCGTACCGAAGTGGAATTCCGTGATTTGGTCGAAGCTGCTATCTATGCCCAATATACCGAGGCCGAAATTACCGAAGTCGAAGATTATGTTGATAATATCCCCAGCCATTACCCGCATCCGGAGTATGACATGCATGCTATCGAATTCGCCCTCCACGAGCCGGACGCGTTCCCGATTCGCACGTATCCTAGCTTTGAATACAACCTCAGTAAAGACGCCGTCTTCAGTGACCCGATGGCCGCAATCCTAGAAAATTTCAGTCGCGTGGGGCACGGCGAAAATATTTGGCTTCAGATCATCATCGAGCCCACCGACAGTCATTGGAAAGAAAAGGGGATTGAATTAGTTAAAGAGATTATTGCTAATGGTGGTCACAGTGGGGGTCATGGTGGGCATGGGGGGCACGGTGGAGGCAGTGCGCTTAGTGGGTTTCTGCATCAGCTCATGGGTATCCCATTTTGGATTTTAAAAGAAACCTTGAACGCCTGGAATGGTACTGAATCAGAAGGTCATGATAGCGGCCACGAAGAAGAACACGCGGGCAAGCTAAGCGATCTCACACCTGGCTATAAAACTACGATCGAAGCCATCGAACAAAAAATTTCCAAGATTGGCTTTAAATCAAAGGTCAGAATTTTGTATGCCGCTCGTAAAGAAGCGTTTAATCCAGGGCCATCTATTGATGGCTTGGTTGGCGCCATGAATCAGTTTAATGTGATGAGTAGTAACGCTCTCTTGCCGCATCATGCGACCGAAGCTCATTATGCTTTCAAAGAATGGCGGCTAAATCATCACAAACATCATTTTATCCATGCTTTTAAGGGGCGTAAATTGAAAGCCCTAGGCAACCCCTATATTTTGAATATCGAAGAGCTGGCGACTATTTGGCATTTCCCATTACCATTCGTGAAGACACCGCTACTTCAGAAAGCTGGTGCCAAACGTGCCGAGCCGCCCACCGAGCTCCCCGTGGAACACAGCGAAGGACCACTCAAACGCAAATTACCCTCAGTACCTGCTACTGCTCCCACCCCGTCCGTGCCACCCGATCAGCCTCCGGAAGATTTGCCGTTTGGTTGATTAACTGTATAATTGGTAAAAAAAACTCTTTCAAATTGTTGAAAGAGTTTTTTCCTTTTAATAAATATTTTCCCAAACTACTCTATATCCTGGGACACCTCTTTCACCATCCCCAGCTTCCTCGCCAGCTCTTAATTTAAATACGGAGTACAATTTTCCATCTATTACTAGCAGGTCTACTTTTTCACCAGGCTTTATCTCTCCTTGATTTTGTATGTGCTTATCTACTGCGCGCTGTAGTTTTTCATCTCTAGTTAATTCTCGTGGTTCAGGTCGTGGCATGTCGGGATTTGCCATAATTTTAAATTAAATTTTTTAATGTTACCTATCGTGCGTGTCGTTGCTTTGTACCTATAAATGTTATTCCCATTCAATCGTGCCGGGCGGCTTGTTGGTTAAATCATAAAAAATATAATCTATCGTTTTCAAACGTTTAATTCGATTAAGTATTTTCGTGATGGTTGGCGGTGGGAGTAGGGCTGCGGCGATGGTCATGGCTTCGGCCGATTGTACCGGGCGCAGTACCACCGATTCGCCGTAGCGGTGACCAAACGGGACCAACACTACCGGAAATTGCCAAATTTTTTTCTCTAGGCCATCATCGGCAATAGTTTGTCGGACAATAAAATCAATTTTTTGGAGTAAAGCCGTACGGGGTTTTGTTAGAAAAGACTTTTTGACGGTAGCTGAGGGGAGGTTTTTTTTGTCGCCCGAAATCAAGAACAAGACACGATTTAAATCCCGGTATGAGTTAGTTAGTTGTGGAGCGAGGCGCAAGGCTTTTTGCAAAGTAAAGGCGGGTTGGTTAGGTACTAGTAGCCCAGGATGGGCGTAAGAACGCTCATCGCCTTGTACTCCCACAGATTTAAGGGGTAGTTTCCAGAGAGAGTAAGCTGTTAATTTTTCGTTATCGTTATTAGTATATAATTCTGGTTTCTCTTTCAAGGTTTTCTCGGAGCATAGCAATCGAATTGCTAAACCGGGGCCGGGGAAGGGGTGACGGTTAACCAGCGCTTTGGGGAGCCCTAATTGTTGGCCGATAGAGCGCACTTCATCTTTGTATAGCTCTTTAATCGGTTCGATAATCTTGCCTTGTCGGATTAATTCTTGAATCGCCGGTACCCGATTATGGTGCGTTTTTATTACAACTGAATTTTTGGTTCCTCCCGATTCGATCGTGTCAGGATAAATGGTCCCTTGTCCCAAGAGCCAGCCGTCACCAGATTGTTTGTTCTGGCGCATTAAGCGATCGGTAATAGTCAAAAATAGATCGCCGATTATTTTGCGCTTCTGTTCCGGCTCCGACACTCCTTTTAGCGCTTTAAAAAATTCCCGTTCGGCATTATAGATATGCAGATTGTTAAAACCGAGTTTTTTTAAACTATCTACAATCGCCTTGGTTTCGTGATGACGCATGAAGCCGTGATCAATATGGAGACCGTACACCCGCTCTTTTCCCAACACCTTTTCTAAGAGCGCGAAACACACGAGCGAATCAACCCCGCCGCTGACGAGTAAAAAAACTTTTTTATCTTGGGCGTCGGTTAGAATTTCTTCGGTGAGCAGTGCCAGTTGATCTTTTTTATTCCAATTTTTGGTTGCTTGGCAGATGGTGAAAACAAAATTGGCGAGCATCTTGTTTCCTTCTTTCGAATGCGTAACCTCCGGGTGAAATTGCAGGCCATATAAGTGTTTGTCTTCGTTGGCCATTGCCGTAATTGACTCGTTGGGGGTAGAGGCGATTTGTACGAAACCCAGTGGCAATTGTCCCACATAATCACCATGACTCATCCAGACCGTAGTGCTTTGTTTTACATCGGTAAATAGTGGTGAGGGCGAGGTAGCGATGGTGGCTACCCCATATTCGCGGCCAGCGCCGGATCGGACAACTCCCCCAAAATGGCGTCCCATCAGCTGGTGTCCATAACAGAGGCCTAAAATAGGGACGCCTAGGCTAAAAATAGCTTCGTCAAAGGGGATAAGTTCATCTCGAATCACGCTTTTTGGCCCGCCTGATAAAATAATACCCCAAGCTTGGCCTAGATCGCTCGCTTTAGTCTCGGGTGGGTAAATGTGGCTTTGCACCCCCAATTCGCGTATCCGGCGGGCAATTAAATGCGTATATTGCGAACCAAAATCCAGGATAGCAATTTCCGAGCGTTTTGGGCTCATAAACTTGTATTTTTAGCTTAAAAGTGGGTATACTATAGCATTCAAATCAATTAAGAATCAAGAATATATGTTCAAGCCACTTCAAGAAACCCTTACCTTTGATGACGTGCTCTTGGTGCCGCAAGCTTCTGATCTCTTGCCAAAAGATACCCTGTTAGGAACAGAATTAACCTCTAGCATCAAATTGCAGCTGCCGTTTTTGAGTGCGCCCATGGACACTGTGACCGAGCACAAGATGGCCATTGCCATGGCGCTCGCTGGCGGCATGGGTATCATCCACAAAAATCTGTCGATTGATGAGCAGGCTCGTCAGGTGCAGTTGGTGAAGCGATTTGAAAATGGTTTTATCGAAAATCCGGTGACGATCAAGCCAGAAGACAAAATCAGTGTCGTACAAAAATTACGCACGGAAATGGGGTATAAAAAAATTCCGGTAGTGGATAATAAGGGTGTGCTGGTTGGTCTTATCAGTGATGTTGACTATTTTGCACCAGACGATAACGAGTTGATGGTCAAATTTCGTATGCAACCGGTAACCGAGCTTATCGTGGGTAAAATTGGCATGCGGCTCGAAGAAGCCAACAGCATGATTAGAAAAAATAAATTAAAAACCTTGTGTATAGTCGATGCGAATGGAAAATTGATGAGTATTGTGACCCGCAAAGACATGGAAAAAAACGAACAATATCCAGACGCGGCCAAAAATACGGCCAAACAATTGCGTGTCGGAGCCGCGGTAGGGGTAGGAGACGCCGGATTTGAGCGGGCAGAAGCATTAATTAAAGCGGGGGTAGACGCGCTGGTAGTCGACACTGCGCATGGTCATTCGAGTGGGGTTATTGCAGCGGTTAAGCGTTTGCGTAAAGCGTACAAAGATTTATCAATTATTGCCGGAAATATTGCTACCAGCACCGCCGCGCTGGCGCTCGCGGAAGCCGGAGCAGATGCAGTGAAAGTAGGTATTGGACCCGGTTCCATTTGTACGACGCGTATTATCGCTGGCGTCGGCGTACCGCAATTATCGGCGGTGCTTGATGTGGCCGAAGGCTTGAAAAAGCTAAAAAAACGCCCGCTGATTATTGCTGATGGCGGCATCAAAAATTCCGGCGATATTGTGAAAGCGTTGGCTGCAGGGGCCAACACGGTGATGATGGGAAACATGTTCGCTGGTACCGATGAATCGCCGGGCCGAGTAGAGTATATCGATGGTCGCATGTTCAAAGTCTATCGCGGCATGGGCAGTATGGAAGCGATGGAGCTGGGCAGCAAAGACCGTTATGGCCAGGCGGAAGTCAAAGAAAAAATTAAATTCGTGCCCGAAGGAGTGAGTGGGCGCGTGGCCTATAAGGGTGCGGTGGACCGGATTCTGTACCAATTAGCTGGAGGGCTCCGGAGCGGGATGGGATATGTGGGAGTCAAAACTATTAAAGAATTACATGACAAAGCAGTGTTGGTTAAAATTACCAATGCCGGCCTGAAAGAAAGCCATCCCCACGATCTTCGTGAGATGCGCTCAGCGCCGAATTATAAAGTTGAATAAAAAATACCCCCTTTCAATCTGAAAGGGGGTATTTAAAACTAGCTAATTTTTTAACGCTTGCGCAATTCCATATGCGCACTCTGTAACTCTTCGAGCAATTTACTTTCATCCACTAGATTGTGATAGCGATTGCTAATGATAAAGCGCCCGTTAATCATTAGGTCGCGCA
Source organism: uncultured Gammaproteobacteria bacterium (assembly GCA_964585245.1). Classification (GTDB taxonomy): domain Bacteria; phylum Patescibacteriota; class Patescibacteriia; order Magasanikbacterales; family GWA2-37-8; genus CAZEDL01. The sequence continues at coordinate 28,741 of CAZPCV010000004.1, read as the reverse complement.
CGCCGCGGCTGCCGTGGGTGATCAGATTGCTGACCAGCGTTTCGGGGTGATCTTCGTCGTAGGGCAAGAGGCCGCGATCTTTTAGCTTCCAAAAAGACAAGTTGGCGGTAAACGAAGGCAAAATTTTACCTAGTTTTTTTAAACCTAGTAATTCGGCCGGTTGCGCCGTCAGCATGTTAAATAATTCCCCGTAGGAAATAATTTCTTTGGCCTGGTGCAATGTTTTCATGGCCAATGCTTCGCTTAACAAATCCAGTCGATTTTTACTGATTACACTGTCTGTTCCTAGGGTTAGCAAATGTTGAGCCTGTTGGTTAAAAAATTCCCGGTAATTAAAACTGCCTGATCGGTGCAGCAGATTGGAAGTAGGCAGGTGCACTACTATGGTGCCGGTTTTTTTAACTAATGCGATTTCTTCTGGATTTAAATGGACCGCGTGGCTAATGATGGTTTTGGGACCAAGTAAATCATATTTTTGCAAAACGGCGATGGGCCGTTCGCCATATTTTTGCACGCAATTTCGTACTGTTTCTTCGGTTTCGGCTACATGCAAGGTAAAATAGGTGTTATATTTTTGTAGTAAGGCAGAAATTTTTGTGAGCGTATCTGGTGTTGCTTTCCAAACATAATGCAAGGCAACTCCGGGAATAGTATAGGTATTTTTTTGGCCCACGTATTTTTCGACCATTTCAGGAGTATTTTCTGGGTGAGAGTTGCTAGCGGCTGATACGCAGTTTATAACTTGTTGACCCGATTCCAAGGCCGCTTTTTCAATCGGATCAAACACCCCATAATGGCTAAGCGTGGTGGTAATACCAGATTTTTGCTCTTCGGTAAAATCGCCGAGTGCGCCCAAATAAAAATCATGTTCGTTCATTTTGGCTTCCAGTCGGGCCATGCCCGCCAGCGCTGTTGTCAGATTATCTTCGGCGAGAGTAAGCGTGGAACGTAGCAGATACATCGGGGGGTGAGCGTGCAGATTTATAAAACCGGGGGTGGCCACCACACCGCCTTTTTGTTCGGCGTCATAAATTAAATCCACCGTTTTTAAATCGACACGTTTGGATAATTCGTGTTTGGGGAACTGATCAGTAATTATTCCGTTTTCAATCAAAAGCGTCTGGTGCGGTAAGATGGCCAGTTGCCCTTTTTCATCAATCGAAATTGTAAAACGTAGCCCGTGCAATAAAATACGTTGTGGTAAGACGTCGTTGGTTAATTGGTTATAGCGACTTGACCGGTAAAAATTATTCATAAAGTATATCGAAAATTGAGTGGTAGTTTTTAGCTTAGGACTGGTGGCGCAGTAGATTTATTAGGACTTGGCATTTTTGGTGGGCGGCGTTAATCTTTTGAAGCGTGTTAAGGCTAAAAGCAGAAGGAGTAGCATGTTTTAGTGCTTCGGTGTGCCAGCTTTTTAGCTGGAAATATGACACGCCCGTAGTGTCGGGTACGGCCGCTAAACATCGGCCAAAAATTAACAGTAAATGAGAATAATTAATCAAAATCGTAGGGTCATTTTTTTCAGTGTTAAGCAATTGTTGGCTGATTTGACTCAAGAGTGATAAATCTTGTTCTAAGCTTTTTCGTTCCTCTGGGGCTGGGTTTGGATGAAAATTAATTTTTGTTTCGCTCATAGCTAGTGTTTAAAACATCTGATTCCGGTGAAAGCCATGGCAATACCCAGCTCGTTACACGCGTCGATTACTTCTTGGTCTTTAATAGAGCCCCCGGGCTGGATAATGGCGGTGATGCCGGTTCCCGCCAGTTTATCAATACTATCGCGAAATGGGAAGAAGGCGTCCGAAGCCAAAATCGAACCGGCTAGATTATTACCGGCTTTTTTGAGAGCAATATCTACAGCGTCTACTCGTGAAACTTGTCCGACTCCCACCCCTACGGTGGTGTTATTTTTAGCAATTAAAATTGCGTTAGATTTCATATGCTTTAGTACTGGCCAGGCAAACAGCATGGTAGCTAATTCATCTGCGCTAGGCTGTTTTTTGGTGACTATTTTTAAATCGCTAGAGCGAACGGTGTTAACATCGCGATCCTGTGCCAATAAACCGCCTGCAATAAAACGATATTCTTTTTGGGGGGTTAGCGGTTGTACCGTTGTCATTTCTAGAACGCGTAAATTCTTTTTAGTGGCTAAAATGGCCAGTGCTTCTGGTTCAAAATTTGGAGCGAGCACAATTTCCGCGAACACTTTCGCAATCTCTTCGGCGATCGCTTTGGTGCAGGTGCGATTAAGCGCGATAACACCCCCAAAAGCCGAGAGTGCATCAGCCGTATAGGCACGCTTAAATACTTCGGTAATATCATGTCCTACTGCCACGCCACAAGGGTTGGCATGTTTTACTACTACACAGGCAGGCTCGGTAAATTCGCGTAGTGTAAGCCAGGCGCCATCAGCATCGTTTAGGTTGTTGTATGACAATTGCTTGCCTTGATGAATTTTGGCGTTCAGAATCGTTGGCTCTGGGTTGTAGGGCTCTATGTATACGCAGCCGGTTTGATGTGGGTTTTCTCCATAGCGAACATCATAGAGCTTTTTATAACCCAAGGTTAATTCGTTGGGGTAAGATTCGTTTGAAAAGTATCTACTAATTAAACTGTCGTAAGCCGCAGTATGACCAAAGGCTTTGGCAGACAATTTTTGTCGTAGTTCCACAGTTAAGCCCCCATTATTTTGTAATTCCTCGGCTATTTGTCCATAATCGCCTGGGTCTACTACTACACCAACCCAGCCGACATTTTTAGCCGCACTCCGGATCATGCTGGGGCCTCCAATATCCACGTTGGCCAATGCTTCGTCTGGGGTTACGCCAGGTTTTTGAATGGTGGTGCCAAATGGATATAAATTACACACTACCAAATCTATCCATTTAATATTGTGCTCTTTCGCGACGGCCGCATGTTCGTCGCGTAAGCCCAGAATTCCACCATGAACCAGCGGATGCAAGGTTTTTACCCGGCCATCCATCATTTCCGGAAAGTTAGTAAAATCAGATATCTCAATCGTTTTGATACCTGCCGTTGCAAGTGCTTTGGCCGTGCCGCCGGTCGAAATTATTTCTACACCCTGGGCAGCCAAGACAGTGGCGAATTCAGCGAGCCCGGTTTTATCCGAGACAGAAATAAGAGCACGTTTGACCGGAGTGATAGCGGTATTCATAGGCCCAAGGTAATATCTTAAAAAGTTAAGAATAGGTATTTAAAACTTCAATCCAGGCTTCGCCTTCTAATTGCTGAACTTTAGCTTTCAAAGTGTCAGGAGTGTCAGTCGCTTCAACCGGACATTTTTTTTGTAGCAGTATTTTTCCGGTATCAACACCTTCGTCTACTAAGTGAATAGTACAGCCGGTTTCCTTGGCTCCGCTTTTGATAACCGCCTCATGCACATTCATATCCATGCCTCCGGCGAAAGCGGGCAAGAGAGATGGGTGGACGTTCAGAATTCTATTTTTATAAGCATTAACAAAAGCCGGAGAAAGTATGCGCATGTAGCCGATGAGAAGTATTAAATCTATTGCGTATTTTTGTAATTCGGCCATAAGTAATTCGTCAAACTGTTTGCGGTCTTTGTCGGTACTATCAATAAAAATAGTTGGTATGTTATAGCGCTTTGCTCGTTCCAAAATATATGCATTTTTTTTGTCGCTAATAACTAATTCAATGGCAGCATTCACTTGTCCTTCGTGAATAGCTTGTATAATGGCATCTAAATTAGTGCCCCGGGTAGAGCCGAGTATAGCTAGATGAATTATCTTTTTCATATCTGTGTTTAATCTGCAAATCGATGTCTAAGTATAAATATTTTTAAGTGCATCGCAAATTTTTCATTATCTGAATTCTTTTTTGTATTAATTCTGTAGTTCCAACATCTTGACGATGAAATAAAGGTCCGGTTATTTTTTGCATTTCTTGTTCAGCCTGTTTTTCTGCGTCAGCGATAGTAGTGCCGATGCCCAGCACGGCGATTGCCCGCGAGCCGGTTTCATAGAGCTTGCCATCTTTTTCATCAACACTGGCGTAATATAAACAATTTTTATCTTCGATCTTCGATACATCAACCAGTTGATTTTTTGTTGGATTATCTGGATATCCCTCCGGCACAGCGTATTTACAGACGGTTGCTTTAGGTTCCCATTCGATGGTTAGCTCATTCAGAGCGCCGGCGATAATATGTTCACAAATTGTTACTAAATCAGTTTTGAGGAGTGCCAGCACATTGATACTTTCTGGGTCGCCAAACCGCGCATTATATTCGATTAATTTCACGCCATCTTTGGTAGCCATAAATCCACCATACAAAATTCCTTTATATCGTCGGTCGCCGTTAGCGCGCAGTGCCGCCAAGGCCAGTTCATTTATTTTTTGCGCCTCCAAAATATCTTGCTTTGTCAAAAAGGGGAGAGAGAGATTGCTGTCAGAGTACGACCCCATACCACCCGTATTAGGGCCGGTATCGCCCACGTAGGCCCGTTTATGGTCTTGCACTGCGGGCATGTGGGATAGGTGCATACCATCCGAAAAGCTCATCAGCGAAAATTCCTGGCCGACAAATTTTTCTTCAATGACAAAGGCATCTTTGCTAGTTCTGATCTCTGCGATAAAATCTAGGGTTTCTTCTAGGCTATGCAGATGTTCGCCGTATACTTTTACACCTTTGCCGCCCATCAGTCCATCTGCTTTCACGACATAATTGTCATTACGTTTTTTAATATACTCGACCACCCCGTCTACGGGTGCATCATAATCAAAGCGCCGGTAATCGGGCAGCCCCGGCACGTTATGAAAAGATAGTAAATCACGCGCGAAGGCTTTACTGGTTTCAATCCGGGCTAATTCTTTGGTCGGGCCAACGCACGAAATGTGGTTGGCGGTAAGCAGGTTAACAATACCTGCAGACAAAGGTAGTTCAGGGCCGATAAACGCCCAGTCAATACTGTTAGTTTGTGCAAAGGCTAAAATTGCTTCGGTGTCATCTAGTTTGCCGGTAGCGTATTTTTTTGTAAGCGGCTTGATGCCAGGGTTACTACTTGATCCAAAGCAAAAAAGTTTCGGTTGTTGCGGCGAGCGAGCCAGGGCTTTGGCAATAGCGTGCTCGCGGGCGCCGGAGCCGATAATGAGAATGTTCATAGATCAGATTGCTTTATAAGCTCACAATTTTTTAAAAAAATTAAAGGAGTATTTTGTTTTGCCCAAATACTATTATAATTTTTGCCAGCATAGATCTCTCCTTTAAATTTGATTTCGTCAAAATATTTCACCGAGGCTAATGCTCCCTGCCAATTATCTAAAAAATCACACTGTATAGTGGGTGCATTTATTAGGGTGTTACGATTATATTTATTCGATTTTCCGATGGTAATGGCAAAGTACTCTCCTTCTGGTATGTCAAATTTTTCTCTCTCATAAGAATCGTATTTTTGTTTTGTTATGTCGACGATTTGGCCTGTGTCTTCTGCCACGAGTCCTTTAATTTCTGAAATAATTTTTTCTTTCTCGATAGTAATTTTTTCTAAATAAATTTTTTCAGACAAATCCAAAATTGAACCGAAATAAATATGCTGTTTAACAGAGGGTGTCTCGATTTTTTTATCTCCTTTGATCTCTGACTGTACTGTTGTAGAAGAGACGGGTGTCTCATAATTTTTTTGGTTTAAGGTTAGGTTATTTTTTAAATGTGAATCTATGCCAAAAATAATAGCTACTATTATACCCGTGATTCCGACTATTAAAGCAGCAGCTTTATGATAACGAAAATTTTCTAGTATTAAAAATAATTTTTTAATCATACAATTAACAACTTCGTTTTTCTTTTTCTAAATCCTGCAATTTTTCCTTATCAATATCACCCGTCACATACCAACCATCCAAATAGGGCATGCTCGGACGGTCGATATGGTGGTTGCCTTTGCGGGTTACCGCTTCCACCAAATCCTCGATTGTCTGATAAAGCAAAATATCAGCGCCGATAAATTCACGAATTTCTGTCTCGGTTTTATTAGCTGCTATTAGCTCTGATTGGGTCGGCATATCAATGCCATAAAAATCCGGGTACTTTACCGGTGGGCAGGCGGACGCAAAATAGACTTTTTTGGCGCCAGCATCGCGCACTAGTTTTACCACTTCCTGGCTGGTGGTGCCGCGTACGATAGAATCATCTACCAACAGTACATTCTTATCTTTGATTTCAAAAATTTGCGGTGATAATTTTTGTAATACTGATTTGCGCCGTTTGGCTTGGCCCGGCATGATAAAGGTGCGCCCCACAAACGGATTTTTGTATAGTCCTTCGGAATAACGCACGCCCAGTTCGTGGGCCATCGAGAGAGCGGCAGTGTTTGAAGAAAAAGGTACCGGAATGACAATGTCTGGCAGTACATCAGGATATTTCTTTTTCCATTGGATGGCCAAGTTTTGCCCCATGCGCAAGCGAGCGCGATAGACGCTCACATCGTTGAGGGTAGAATCGGGGCGGGCTAAATAAATGTATTCAAAAATACACGGAGTAAATTGCTCCTGGCGCAACCGTCGGCGGTGTAATAAGCCGTTTTCGTTTACATATAGCAGTTCGCCGGGCTGGACATCGCCTTGTAACGTAAAGCCGAGCGGATAATACATCGTGTTTTCGGAAGAGAAAATATAATCGGTAGTGCCGTCAGCGTTTTTACGTTCGCCGTACACGAGCGGGCGAATTCCATGCGGGTCGCGGAACGCGAACATTCCCTTTCCAGCAATAATTCCGACCACGCTGTAGGCACCGCGCGTTCGATCAAAAACAGTTTCTACCGACCGGCAGATAGACTCAAAAAAATTCGATGTTTCGGGTTGGGTTTGTAGGGTGCTCGCAAACACGTGCAAGATTACTTCCAGGTCCGAGCTGGAGTTGCACTGACGATGATCTTTTTGGGCTAGTTCTTTTTTAAGGGCTTGATAATTTGTTAAATCTCCGTTATGAGCCATGGCAATGCCATAGGGAGAAGAGACATAGAACGGTTGAGCATTTTCCACATCGCTTTTGGAGCCGGAGGTGGGGTAGCGAGTATGACCGATGCCCCAATTTCCTTCCAACCGCTCCATATGATCCTGGTCAAATACATCGCGTACGTAACCTAGCCCCTTTTTGAGATGAAAATGATCGTTGTAGGTGAGCATTCCCGCCGCATCCTGGCCGCGGTGTTGTAGGTGGATGAGGCCATCATAAAGATCAGTGGACACTGGTTTATGTTGGTAGATGCCTAAGATTCCGCACATAGAATCAAGATTATAAGTATTTTAATCATAGGATGTTTCGCGAAAAACTGCGCGCACTCGACCGTCTCTAAAAGCAATACCTCTTACGAAGTAATTCGCGTCTAAATTTTTTCCTTTAGTATAGTACCAGATTATTTCCGGCAAGTATTCAGTTTCATTTTTTTTCAATGGTTCGCCGAGTATGCCAAGCACTTCGCCTGAAGACATCCCGGGAGTTATCTGATTGAAAGCCCCGCGGCTAAAACCAGGAGCGTATTCTGTCTCAAAGAGCGGCGAAGCAAAATAAATTGTCATGAGACCGATCCAGGCAAAAAATAGTATTGCCGGGATAACTAAAAGAAAGAATAGAAATTTTTTGAGGGTTATTTTCATAATTTTAATATAATTTATTAATCGGTTCAGTGTATATTAAGGATTCTGTGATATTTTTGAAACATATATTTAATCACGAAAAGTCCATTTTTCAATACTATCCACAAGATCATTTTTAAAGCGAATATTTCTTACAAAATAATTAGGATCTTTTTTATCGCTTTTGCTATAGCGCCAGATTTTTTCTGGCAAATAATCGGTTTCATTTTTCTCTAATGGTTCCCCGGCCAGTGTTTGCACTTGAGCTGTCGTCATACCTATTTTGATTTGAGAAAATTTTTCTTCGCTATAGTGAGGAGTGTAAATTGTTTCAAAATAGGGCAGGGTAACGTAGTGGATTATTGCTCCAAAGAAAACAATAAGCAAAATTAGCGGCAGTGCTGCTATGGCGAGAACATTTTTGGTAGTTAATTTTTTCATAGAGAGTAATTATGGTTTAAGTTTCACCAAACCAATATATGTTTGTGGTGTTAGGCGTAATAGTTTATTTTTTTCTTGACGAGGGATATCAAGTTTGGCAATAAATTCTTGAATTTTTTCTTTAGTTATTTGTTCGCCCCGTGTTAATTCTTTTAATTTTTCATAGGGTTTAGGGTGTCCTACTTTACGTAATACCACCTGGATAGCTTCGGCCAACACTTCCCAATGATCCTCTAATTCCTGATTTATTTTTTTCTCATTTACAGTTAGGCGCGACAGGCCAGTTAAAATGCTCTCTAAAGCCAAGAGCGAGTGACCAAGTGGCACGCCTAGATTACGTAATACGGTGCTATCGGAAAGATCTCGTTGTAAGCGCGAAATAGGTAGTTTTTCTGCCAAGTGTTTAAAAAGTGCGTTAGCAATTCCTAGATTTCCTTCGGCGTTTTCAAAGTGGATGGGATTAATTTTATGCGGCATGGTGCTCGAACCCACTTCGCCGGCTTTTGTGGTTTGGCCCAAGACGCCGCGCATAATATACAGCCAGATATCGCGGGTAAAATCGATTAAGATAGTGTTGATTCTTTCTAAGATATGAAAACTTTCTGCCAAAGAATCGTGTGGTTCGATTTGGGTAGTAAGCAGATTTGGTTCGAGACCAGGGGTAGAAATAAATTTTTTGCTGAATTTAATCCAGTCAACTTCTGGGTAGCAAAGATGGTGTGCGGCCCAGGTGCCAGTGGCTCCGTTCAATTTTCCTAACAGCCTGTGGTTTTCAAGCTGTAAAATTTGCCGTTCCAGCCGGGCGACGAAAATGCTAAATTCTTTGCCTATAGTAGTTGGAGTAGCGCTTTGGCCGTGGGTAAGCGCCAGCAGTGGTACCGTATGATTTTTGGCAAAGGCGATGAGGGTATCTCGGACTTGTGAAATAGCTGGAAGAAATACTGCGGTAAGGGCCTGTTTCCACATGAGTGAGTAGGCCAGATTGTTCACATCTTCAGAAGTGAGCGCAAAGTGAATAAATTCAGCGTATTTTTTGCACGGAAATTGCTGAATTTTTTCTTTCAAAAAATACTCGATGGCTTTTACGTCGTGCTGGGTTATTTTTTCAATTGTTTTAATTTTTCGGGCGTCTTTGATAGAAAAAGTGCTGTAAAGAGAGCGGAGTTTTTTTTGCACTGCTTTAGACAGCGGTGGAAATTCTTTTATTTTCTTTTCTAGACTGAGCGCAATGAAATATTCTACTTCTACCATGAGGCGGTACTCCATTAAGGCCATTTCAGAAAAATATTTGGTCAGGCGACCTGTTTTTGGTGCATAGCGTCCATCAAGGGGGCTAAGCGAGGTAAGTTGGGACATAGAGTTATGCGGATTTTTATTTTTTTAAATAGTGAGCCTGGTAACGTGCAGCGCCGATTTTTTCTAGCCGAAGAGCTTTTTTAGTAACGTTATTTTTTAAACTAGCTTGATATTGTCGCAGTCGCGTGGCTAATTTTGTATCCTGCGTTGCCAAAATTTTGACCGCCAGTAGTCCGGCGTTTAGGGCGCCATTAATCGCTACGGTCGCGACAGGCACGCCCGGTGGCATTTGGGCGATTGATAACAGTGAATCGATCCCATGCAGGGTTTTTAATTCTCGTGGCACACCAATCACTGGCAACACGGTAAGAGCGGCCGTCATACCGGGCAAATGCGCGGCGCCGCCCGCGCAGGCGATAATTACTTTCAATCCGCGTTTTTCTGCGCTCTCGGCATACGCTACCATTCTCTTGGGGGTGCGATGAGCCGAAACAATTGTGATTTCGTACGGCACCGTAAAGGTGTCAAGAATAGCCGCCGCTTCTTGCATAAGCGACAGATCCGAATCCGATCCCATAATCAAGCCAACCAGAGGTTTGTTCATATAAGAGATTAATAAGCTGCTGGTAAAATTAAAAGCTAAATAGTGATTAATCGTTTCGCCCGCACTGCTTTTTGTAGAGCGCGGGGTACGGTGGTGCCTAAAGCTGTAATATGCCCCATTTTGCGTTCGGGCTTAGTGTCTTTTTTGCCATAGATATGCACGCTGACGCCGGGGATTTTTTCTGCCTTCTCGATATTTTTTGGTGTTGCACTCCCAGTTCTTTCTCCTAATAAATTAATCAGCACTGCCGGTGATAACAGCTTAATCCGCTTAAGAGGCAGATCACACGCCGCCCGGATATGTTGTTCAAATTGTGAAACCGAACACGCTTCAATCGTGTAGTGCCCACTATTATGAACCCGCGGCGCTAATTCATTAATTAATACCTCATTTTTTTTGGTCAAAAACATCTCGATGCCAAAGACTCCTGAGCCCTGTAACAACTTTCCAATTCGTCGTGCGTAGGCGAGAGCTTCGGTCTGCACGCGGGGCACTACCTGGGCTGGAGCCTTCACGATATGACAAATATTATTTTTTTGAATAGTTTCAACCACAGGGAATAATGAAATCGCGCCATCGTTCGTTCGGCAGATTTGAATTGCCAATTCTTTTTTGAATGGCACAAATTGCTCCGCGTACAGATCGTTCTGTCCTAGCTTTTTTAACGCGTTAGCAATATCTTGCTGGGTGTTAATCACATAATTTCCGCGTCCGTCAAACGCGTGCTTACGAGCTTTCAGAAGAAGCGGGCAGCCCCACGCATCAATCGCTGCCCCAATATCCTGTTTATTGTGTATTGCTCTAAACGGAGCTACCGGGAGGCCGTTATCTGCCAGTAATTTTTTTTGCAAAAATTTATCTTGAATAAAGGCTAATTGGAACGGGGAGGGGTTAACTTTTTTTCCTTGTTTAAAGAGTGTTTGCAAAATCGACGCTTCGGCCGATTCAATTTCAAAGGTTAGATAGTCCACGCGGAGGGCTAATTGTTTGATGGCGGCTGGATTGGAATAACTGCCAACGATCTGTTCATTCGCAACTTGGCCAGCCGGGCTCTGGGGCGTGGGGTCAAGTACGATGGTATACATGTTAAGTTTTTTGGCCGCCAAGCACAACAAGCGGCCCAGTTGTCCGCCGCCGATAATGCCCAGTTTAATTTGTGCCGGCTTAGATACCATAAACAGCAAGATTTTTTTTAATTCTTTCTACGATGGGCTGGTTAATTGTAGGGAATATAAATTGTTCGCCCGTAATCATTTCGTAGAGTTGAATATACCGCCGCGATAATTCTATTACTAATTCTGCGGGAGCGGCTGGTAGCTCGGCGTCGTGATACGGATCACAATGTTCGGTAAACCACAATCGCAAAAATTCTTTATCTATATTTTCCGGCTCCTGCCCAGTCTTAAACCGTTGTTCGTATGAATCTGCCAGCCAGTATCGACTTGAATCAGGGGTATGCATTTCGTCGACAATACAAATCTGCCCCTGGGCGTCTCTGCCGAATTCATATTTGGTATCTACCAAGATGAGGCCATGAGTAGCGGCGATGCGCTGCCCAAAACTAAATAGTTCCAAGGCTTTTTTATTTACATAATCCCAGTCGGATTCACGCATTAATCCTTGGCTGATTATTTCGCTTGGACTAATTAAGCGATCGTGCGCATCATCTTTGGTAGTGGGCGTTACAATGGGCAGTATAAATTTTTGATTTTTTTTCAATCCTTCCGGCAATGTCTCTCCGCAAAATTCACGCATACCATTCTGGTAATTTATCCAGGCGCTGGTACTGGTCGTGCCGGTAATATAGCCGCGCACCACCACTTCGACCGGAAAAACGTGGCACTTTTTGCCAATCGTTACGTTCGGGTCGGGCACGGATAAAACGTGGTTAGGGATAATATGTTTGGTTTTTTCAAACCACCAGGCACTTGTCTGGTTCAGTACCTTGCCTTTGTAGGGGATAGCGGCCAGTACCCGGTCAAAGGCGCTTTGCCGGTCGGTGGTAATAAGGATTAATTTATCTGGTAATTCGTAACTGTCCCGTACTTTGCCGACGCGTTTTTTTCCAAATACAAAATCCGTAGAAGTTACACAATCATTTAAATTTTCTTTTATTATTGATTTGATAGCTCTAAGTGGCATAGCTTTTTAGTTTGTTTTTTAACTCATTTAATTTGCTTATGAGATTATTTGCCCAGTCCACATATTCATCAGTTAAATCAAAATCAAAATTTTCTCTATCTTTTTGATCCGTGTCGTGTAGTAAAAAATCTTCGGCTCGCTCTCTTAGTGGCGGATTTTTCATATTAATTTTTTCCATTTTTTCTTCTAAAAATTCAATTAATACGTTAATTTTTATTAAAAAAATTTCACTAACAACAATGTTGCCGCGTTTTAGTTTGAATTTTTCATTTTCTATCTGGAATTTGAAATTATCTAATTCTTGGATAGTACCTCTAGCCGAATTTAAAAGAATCGTGATTTTACCTGCCGACAAAGCTACCGCTTCTATCGATTCGTTGGTAGTGGCCGTACCACCAGTAGCTTGTTCTAGTCGATTACGTTCCGATAGTAATGCGTCAAGTTTAGATTGTGCTCTAGTTTTCTGATCGTGTAGGTTGTTGTAGACTTTATTAAAGGTATTTTCAAAATTATTTAAATCCATCTCAGTATAATATTTTTTTTCGTATAAAGATTTAAAAATATCTCGATAATGAGTAATTTCAAAAATTAAGTTGTCAGCAAACATTTTTTGTTCATCAATTACATTCCAGTTAAAATATTTTTTACCTGCCGCGTCTGTTTCTGATAAAAATCCTCTTATTCTACCTTCCATTGGTCCTCGCGGGTCGGACTCTGTTATGATTTCAGTAATTTCTTTTATTGAGTAATTAATTATCTCCAGTATTCTGGATGGTGTATTTTGTATTTGAAAAAAATTTTGTTGTTCAGGTTTTAGCGTGCGCTGAATTTCATCGTTAATATTTTCTAGTGCTTTGACTATTTTTTTAAAAACAGCCATCTGAATGCCTTTGTCGGCCTGGCTTAAGACTATTCTGTCAATGGTTTCTATTTCTTCAGCTGTGGAATCGGTTTGTATAATTCCCTTATTTCTTAATTTTTTTCGTTCTTCGATTAGGTCGGACAATTCTGCTTTGATTTTATTATAATTTCCTTCCGCTTCTTCCCGAGCCAGGCTTAAACTCTTTTTAAACATGTCTAAACTATTCGCTAAGTCAAGCTTTGTCTCTCGGCTTTCTGGTTGCTCGGTTGGTATAATTTGTGTACGAGTCATTTCGTTCATAGTATATAACATTCCTGGCTGAATTGGTTGTAAAAAATAGTGGTTGCTAGAATTTTTTCTTTTAAGGTGGCGATATCAGCTTGAGAACTGGTAATTCTCCACACTGAACTCTTTTTAAGACTGGCAATAGTGGTTATCTGAAAACGCTGTTCTAACGACTGTTTCTTTTGTTGCCCAGTCAAATCATCACGATACCGGACCAATAGGTAAAGAGTGTGGTTATTCTTTACTGGGTTAACTTTTATCAGTCGTTCTTTATTAGGATTAAATAACTCTCCGGAAGAAATGATTTCTTCACGGACAGCAGATAAGTCCTTTGCCTTGGTGGTGGTTATTTCCCAGTGAGTGAATCGCTGTATGCTAGCTGGTATCCCCAATTGATGTAGCGTTGATTCGACGGTCTTAGCTTCGTTATCAGTGATGATTAATTCTGTAGTTATGTCCCCAGCTTGGGGTGGTAATGTATATGGGGGTGGGTTAAGAGGGGGAGGGGTGTAGCTTAGGCTGGCAATAGTAGTAACTACAGAATCTTCAATATATTTTTTCATTGAACTGAAAATGTCGATGCCCATATCCGGTCGCCGCTCGGGGTGAGGCATCATCGCCATCACATTTCCTGTCTTGTTAGTGACTGCCGCCAGATTATAAACAGCTCCATTGGGGTTAGTAGGGAACTGTTCATTAATTTCGCCCGTTGAGTCACAGTAGCGGAAGGTAGTTAGCCCGTATTGTTTCATTTCCTCAAGGAGTTCAGTCGGAATAATAAACCGGCCTTCACCATGCGCGATCGGGACACTAAGAATTTGATCTGGCTGTAAACAGCGAGTGAAAGCAGTAGCAGCAGGGGGTACACTTAATTTCATTTGTGTCCAGGCGTTATAGTATCCAGTACCCAGTACGCGTCCATTTTGTATTCGTCTATTTTCGGCGAGCGCCATCCCAACTGCGTAATTTTTTAATCCGGGCACAAGTCCTGTTTCCACCAAAATTTGCGCACCATTACAAATCCCTAAAATTGGTTTTCCGGCTTCGGCTTCTATCCGCATATAAGGAATCAACGGATCAAGTGCGGCAATAATCCCCGAGCGCGATCGATCTTCATACGAAAACCCACCGACAATAACATAACCGGCAAAGTTTTTCAGATCCGCCGGATTTCGGTTCCACAAAAATTCTTCTGCGGTCATGCCCGCGTGGCGCACCGCGCGCAGAGTCTCGGCTTCGCAATTACTGCCTGGAAATTGGATGATGGCGATGGGCATCATATTAACGTAAATTCATGGTATTACTCGTATAAATAATATTTTTTTCTGGCATGAGTACTTGTCGTTCACCTTTTTTTATATATCCGGCATCAATAGCCTGGAATCCCTGTTTTTTAATAAGGGCGAGCGTACGGGGCACGTCTTTGCCAGGTAGAAAAAGCGCATAATCTTGTCCCATGTTGAATGTCTGGTACATTTCATAATCGGACAACTGGCCGTGTGTCTGTATAAAAGTAAATACCAGCAGTGGTTTAAAAATTTTTTCTATCACATACGTAAAATTCCTGCTGGAACGCATCACCTTGCGTAATCCGTGGCCCGTTATATTAGAAATATAATGCAGGTTAATACCCGCAGCGAGTAATCGTTGAATCAGGCGGGCATAAATATGAGTCGGGGCCAGCAGGGCTTCGCCGTACATCTTTCCGTTAGAAAGTTTAGTGGCATACCCCTCTGGCAACCGTTCGGCCAGGGCACGAGCCAGCGACAAACCGTTCGTGTTAATACCGTTACTTTTGAGGAAGATAATCCGATCGCCGGATCGTAATTTTTTGTCAGTCAGTAAGTGATTTCGTTTTTTAAGTATTCCCACAGCGGAGCCGCCTAAATCAATCGTATCAGGATGAATAATTTCCGAATTGCTTGGCGTTTCACCGCCGCCCCACGTAACTCCCGCTTCGTCGCAACCTTTTTTCCAGCCTTTAATTAATGCAGCCGCCCGTAATTTGTCTTTGAACCAATCACCGCTACCAACTGCCCAATACGCGAAGATAGTGAGTGGAGCAGCACCCACAGAAACTAAATCATTTATAATGGCCGACACCGTATCGTGGCCGATGTTATAGTAATACTTTTTGCCGGTAATTTTTTGCAGGGCATCGGCCACCAGATTTTTTGTGCCCAAACCCTCTACTACCGAGGCCATATAAATGTTCCCTTGTTTCCATACAAAGGCCGACTCGCCCCGGGTAGCCGAAATTTCCGGGCACCCTTTTTGCACCAGGTGCCGAGCGGTAGTGGCCGCAGCCGTTTGAGCCAATTTTTTAATGGGATCAAGGGCCTCGTAATTTACACCCGCCTTAGAATAAGTAAGTGTCATAACTGAATTGATTTAGGTTATAATTGCTAGGGACGAGTAAAAAGAATTTTTTTTCCCGACCTTCGCAATTTCAAGCGCCATTGCAGTGCCTATAATTTTTCCCGCAAACCGTTTGTCCACAATTTTTTTGCCTCGACTACAGTAGCATTAATTACTGCGTTCATCGATAGTTTTTTTTCTATGGTAGTTTTTCCAATGGCGAGTAACGCTATGCCATATTGTTGAAAAATAGTGGTGATATTTTTAATATGTTCTCTGCTTACTTCAATCACAAATCCACCGGTTTCCCCAAATAATTTTTTATCCGTTCTAAGTTCGCCAGGAATACTGACTTCACAGCCAATTTCATTTTTAAAACTCATTTCCGCGAGTGTGGTGGCGATACCCCCATCAGAAATGTCGTGCGCTGCTAACACGAAGCCCGCTTGAATACTCTCTGTTAAGGCCCGTAATTCCTTTTCTACTTCCGCTAAGTTCGGTTTGGGAATGCGTGCTCCCATTTCATGATGGATTTGATAGTAGACACTTCCGCCGCACTCATCTTTTCTCTCTCCAATCATGAACAATGCCGAATCGGTTTTTTTGAAGTGCATCGTGATAGCGCTTTGTACGTTCGGCATTGTGCCCAGACAGGCAATAATAGGGCTTGGGGCAACCGGTTTATACAGTGAAACATTGCCCGAAATAATGGGGATAGGGGAGTCGGGGAATTGTTGTAAATGGATGCCTTTTTGGGCGTCGGCCACTCCGCGTACGCCCGCTACAAACTCGCCCATGTCTTCTGGTTTTTCTGGATTGCCAAAATTAAGACAGTCCGTGAGGGCTACTGGATACGCCCCTACTGCGGCCACGTTCCGCATTGATTCGACAACGGCGTTAACGCCGCCCCAATAGGGATTGATCAAACAATAACGGGGATTTTGATCAACGGATAAGGCGATCCCGGTGGTCCGAATTTCTTCGGGGTAATGGTCGTCTTTGAACGGCTGCATCACGCCGGCATCTGCTTCGCCCGGTTCAATCACCGTAATACCTTGTACATTTTTATCGTAATGTTCGTAAATTGGCTCGCGCGAAGCCACGTTTTCGTGTGAAAGAATTTTTAGGAAAATCTCGTTGTAGGAATCCGCTGTGGGTTCGGGTAATTCTGGCTCAGGAAATTCTTTCTTAATTTCTATAGAGGGGCGGTTATAGATCAGCCCCCGTGTCACTTCTGCGGCTGCCGCATCAACTATTTTTTCTCCTTGGGCCATCACGATATAGTGGCCGTCAGATCGAATCGTACCGATTACGGCGGCGCAGGCGCCCTCGGCAATAGCAGGGAGAGCAAAAGTATTATTATAGTGCTCAATAATAAGCGGGGTAACGGCCGGAGAGGCAACCCACATGAATCGTTCTTGCGTTTCCGAACATAATATCACCGATGGATCCAGGTTTTTGAGGCTGGTTGGCACGAGATCGATATTCACCTCGGCGCCATAGCCGCCTCCCTCGGCTAATTCCACGCTCGCGCACGCAATGCCTCCGGCACCTAAATCTTTGAATCCAACCTGATCAATCAGGTTTTTGGCTTTCAGAATGTTGAATAATTCGTAATTAGCTTTCAATAAATGGCGCTTTAAAAAAGCGTTGGGCTGTTGTACCGCGCCACTATTGGCGTCTTTTTGAGTCTCGTCCACCACGACCGAAGAAAAGCTGGCTCCGCCAAAGCCGCTGTTATCTGTTGGTTTGCCGACTAAAATTAAATTATACCCTGCGGCTAGAGTGGGCGCATACGAATGAATAATTTCATCGTCTCGGATGGTGCCCAGGCTCACGACATTCACTAAGCAATTGGGATTATAACTGGTATCAAAATAGGTGTCGCCGGCAATAATCGGAACGCCGATGGGGTTGCCATATCCAGCGATGCCCGCTATGACCCCATCTGCTAACCATTTAGTTTTATTACTAGTTATGTCGCCAAAACGCAGTGGATCCGCGCTTGCGATTACTTTGGCTCCCATACACGACACATCCCGTACATTGCCGCCAACTCCGGTCGCTGCTCCTTCGTAGGGTACGATTTGCGATGGGCTATTGTGTGATTCATGACTCATCACAATTCCGTAGCGATGTCCTTTCTTGTCACATGCTACTTCGACAATCCCCGCATCTTCGCCCACCCCCAACATCACGTTCGGAGCGGTAGTGATAAATTGTTTCAGATAGGGGCGACTGCTTTTGTATGAGCTATGCTCCGACCCTTGGATTGACCATAATATACATTCGGTTACGGTGGGGGGTCGCTTTAAAATTTCATTTTGAATTTTTAAAATTTCTTCTACAGTTAAACCAAGCTGATGCTGTTTGAGCACTGTTTCGATTTCAGATCTGGTTAGTGTTGAGAAATCAATTGTTTTCATAAAGCTATTATTCATTTTCATTCACTGCTTACTGCTGTATTGCTTATCGCTTACGGCTCTACATCTAACGCACGATCGTTTGTTCGCGTTTGGGCCCAAGAGAAATGATCGAAATCTTACAGCCTACTTCCTGCTCAACGAATGAAATGAACTGTTTGATTGTTGATGGCAACTGTTCGTAACCGCCGGCAACTAGAGTATCTGCCATATCGCTGTTCATTGCTTCCCACCCCGGCACTGTTTGATATAGTGGTTTCAATTGGCGTATTTTACTTAGGCTCGCTGGCATTTCGGTTATTTTCTCACCATTTAATTCATAGGCAGTACAGACGCGAATATTACACAGACCGGCCAAAATATCCAGCTTGGTAATGGCCAAATCCGTCAGCCCGCTCACTCGTACTGTCTGGCGTAGTTGCACCAAATCCAGCCATCCCACGCGCCGCGGACGCCCGGTGGTGGTGCCATATTCGTTGCCTTTATCACGCAATTTTTGTCCTTCGTCGCCGGTCAGCTCGGTAGGGAAAGGGCTGGTGCCAACTCGACTTACATACGCTTTCATGACCCCAATAATCTTTTTCGTGCAATTAAAACCAACCCCGCTGCCGACCTCAATATACCCCGCAATATTATTGGTGCTGGTGGTGTGTGGATACATGCCGTGATCCGGATCAAGTGACATGCCTTGTGCGCCCTCAAACAATATCTTTTTATTATTTTTGAATGCCGTATGTAGACTTACTTCGGTATCGGCAATATATTTTTTTAGTTGCTCACCATATTTCAAATATTCCTGGTAAATTTCTTCCAATGTGGCCGAGTAGGATAGCCCAAAGACTTTGGTAATAACGCCTACATTAAAATTATAAGCGGCGGTTAATTTTTCTTTAAACATATCCGGCTCTAATAAGTCACCCATGCGAATACCGTGCCGGTACATTTTATCCGCGGCCACGGGGGCAATGCCGCGTTTGGTGCTACCGGCAGCCAGCTCGCCCTGATGTTTCGACAGGCCTTCATCCACGGCAATGTGATAAGGCATAATCACATGTGAGCGTTCGCTGACAATGAGTTGTGGTTCAATACCCTGAGCCTGAAGCCCGGCAATTTCCTGAAGCAGTACTTTGGGGTCTACCAGCACACCGCTCCCGATCACAGAAATAACGTGTGAATACAAAACACCTGAGGGCATCAGGTGTAGTTTGTAGGTATGGTTGTCTACCACCAGAGTGTGGCCAGCGTTGTTGCCTCCTTGGTAGCGCACTACATAGTCAGACTCGCGTGCAAAAAAATCCGTGATTTTTCCTTTGCCCTCATCACCCCACTGGGCACCAACGATTACACAAAGGCGTGAGTCAGTAAGGGGAAGTGGCATAGGTATGCAGATTAAGAATTATTTTTTAATTCAGCGCACAGTACGGTATTTGCCAGCAGGCGGGCCACGGTAATGGGCCCAACTCCGCCCGGTGTCGGTGTCACATAGGCCGCTTTTTCTAAAACTTCTTCCACATTTACATCACCGTACATTTTTCCGTTTTCAAAGGCGACTCCGGTATCGATCACGATCGCTCCTTCTTGCACCATATCACCCCGGAGCAAGTCCTTTTTGCCTACGCCGGTGACGATAATATCCGCTGCCAAACACTTTTCCTTGGTGTTCGTAGTTCGATGGTTTATCGTAGTTACACTTGCTCCAGCATTCATCATCATTATCGAAAGTGGCTTTCCTACCAAGGCTCCCGTACCCATAATAGTGACGTTTTTTCCACCCAGATCAACCTGCAGTTCTTCCAAAATAGAAAATACCGCCCCCGGAGTAGGGGGCACTAACACATTACTTTTCATGACTAATTTCCCTAAATTGCTATTGGTCAGACAATCCACATCGACCGCCGGGTCGATGGCATTAAGTATATCGTTGCTATACAGCTGTTCGGGTAGTGGTAATTGGACTATTAAACCAGAAAGATATCCCGTGGTTTGGATATCTTTCAGCTTTTTAAGCAGTATTTGTTTGCTAATGTCGTGCGGTAAAGTGTGTAACTCAAAATCAATTCCGATCCGGGTTGCGGCTTCACCTTTTTTTTTTACATAAGTCATCGAAGCCGAATCGTTGCCTACCAGTACTACCGCTAATTTTGGGGTAATGCCTATTTTTTTAATGGTTGCTACCCGTTCCAAAGTGGAATCTTCGATTTTGTGGGCGATTTTTTTGCCATTAACAAGTTGGTGCATAATCGATTATAGTGCGTGGAAAAACGTTACTTTCAAAACACTATAATAATAGCAATATGCGTTTAAAATGTAAAATTTTTGTATAATCCAACTTTTGTCAGGTTATAATTTCTGTCATTTATATTTGACGATAATTAAAATGCAGTATACAATAAAATGTTATTAAAATATTTAAATATATGAAGACAAAAAAATGGGTCATTTACTTGTTACTGTCACTTGTTATTTGTCCAGCTAACGTTTGGGCAATGCCAACATCCGGTGCGGCAAGTGAGGTTGATATTTCTGCTGATTCTGTCAAAAAATGTTTGCCAAAAGTAAGTGCCAAAGCGCCCATTACCTGGACTGCGGGCGATTTTACCAGTATTGATAGTTGGTTAAATAGATTTCCAAAATTAAATATGCCTGCCACCGCCCAGGCAGATAATTCTGGTTTTGAACCATTTTCTAAGGCGGACATCAGAAATGTATCTGTCTATAAAAAATCTCTAGATAAATTAATGGGGCCTATTCCACAAAACTGTGTACCATTAAATTTAAAAATTGACTCCTTAGATTTGCGCTTAACGAATGACGAAATGAGCAGTGGAAATATCACCCCCGTCACTGCTAACGCCAGCGGCCCAATTATTGGGTATCGTCTAACTCCAAACAAAAATATTTTTGGCGCTAGCCCGAGCACGGCTGCAACCGCTCGTATTTTTTATTTGAGTTTTAATGATGTGGTCGGTCAAAGAGTGGGGGCTTACTTATTAGTTCCCGAAGATAGCAACGGCAACATGCTGTCTGGCCCCTTGCCAGCCGCTATCGTCTTCCATCAGACGTATAACGATTGTGGTAAAAAAGAGCAAATTAGCAGCTGTGCTTCATCCGCTGGCACGCCTTGGACATCTTTTGGTCCAGAGATGGTCCGCCGCGGTTTCGTTACCATCGTAGCCGATATGCCGGATTATGGAGAATCCTGGGACCAAAATGCGCCTGAGGGGCTTGAATATAATTCACAGGTAATAAAAAATATTTTAAAGTATTACCCTCAAGCTAGCGAATTAGGTATCGAGTTATCGTATACCGAACGTACTTTGCAGGCGCTTAAAACTCAGTCTGTTGTTGGTGTTAGTGACAAGATTGGAGCTGTCGGGCATTCAAAAGGCGGCACCAACGCTCTATTGGCCAAAATTTATTTTCCAGAGATCAAAGCGGCTGTTGTTAATGCGGCCGGTTTTCATATGTTCCGTGCCGATGATTTAATTGGCGATCATCAGGGCGTTGAGCTAAAAGGAAGCCCGGCCCGTTGGTGTAAATATGGGTATCTGCCCGCTCTATGTAAGTATATTGGAAAAATTAATGAATTACCTTTAGAACTACACCACATGTATGCCCTGGCGGTTAAAGATGGAGCCTTATTCTCTTACCAAATTCAAGATGATGGCTATCCTAAATACGATGGCTTTGGCAATCAGATGAGTACCTATTGGGATTCCATTGATTTTGTTAATGCTGAAGTATCAAGAATAGCGCCAAAAATTAATGGGCAGTATTATTTCGGAGTTAAGCAGAGTGGGCGCTTTGATACCTACCCGGGAGCTAAAGAATGTTTTGAAGCTGCTGGATCAGATATTATAAAAATTGAGAATTGCCTTACCTATTTCGGTTATAATCATGGCGTCTACACTAGGGAATTAAATCCATTTTTAGATCGAATGGAAACGATTTTGAAAAAATAGATTCAACTGAAAAACACCCCTATGGAGGGGTGTTTTTTGCTGTATTGCGCTGAATTTAAATTACTTCTTTGTTTTTGGTTTAAAAGAAGGTTTGTCCGCAAAAGATTTGGCTGTGAGTTTGATAACCGGTTTTACCAGCGGTAATTCCGCCAGTGGTTTAGATTCGATTAAGGTTAGCCGCAAGGTTACACCATTGACGATTTTACCGCTGAGGCATTCAATAAATTTAGCCACATGACTTTTATCGATTTCAAAATATGTTTCATCGGCCGAGAATTTAATCGTGCCAATCTGAACACCGCGGATACTTTTTACCGAATTGACTGTCTCAAATAACCGGGGAATAGAAAAGCCCTGGCGCTTGCCGATATTTACATGGAGCGTGGCCATGTTTTCCGGTGAATACGGCCGTTCGGAGAAGAGTTTGTTTTTAAACGGAGTCGGTGGAGCTTCTTTTATAACGGGCTGGTGAATATCCGGTAGGTTTTTGTAAAAATTAATAAATCGCCCCAATTCCACACTGACCAAATGATGCACTAATTCTTCGCGGGTCAAGCCAGCCAATTTTTCTTTGATCAAAGGTAAATAAGCGGTAATGTCCAATTTATCATTCTTGGCTGCGGTAATTTTATCAACCAGCTTTAATAATTGAGCGGTACAAATTTCTTTGGCGGTCGGAATCGTGCGACTGGTAAACGTAACGCCCGTGCGCTGTTCAATGCTTCGTACGATAAATTTTTCGCGGACATTGATGATGGAAATTGACGTACCACTGCTATTGGCGCGTCCGGTGCGGCCACTGCGATGGATATAGTGCTCTACCTTAGTAGGCAAATTGTAATGAATAACATGGCTTAATTCTTTTACATCAATTCCTCGCGCGGCTACGTCGGTAGCTACTAAGAGTTGAATATGGCGATTGCGAAATTGCAGCATCACCTGTTCGCGTTGTGATTGCGAGAATTCACCGCTAATAGCCGCCGCCGTATATTTTTCGGCCATTAATTTGCTCGCAATATGTTGCGTTTCGAGGCGGGTATTACAAAAAATAATGCCATACATGTCAGGATGCACGTCCAGAATTCGTTTCAGGGCTTCGTACTTCTCCTTGGCCTGCACTACGTAGTATTCATGATTGATCTGGGCCGATCCCTGATTTTTGGCTGAAGCGGAAATTTGTTTGGCCTCCCGCATGTAGGTTTTGGCAATGCGTTCGACTGTTCTATCCATCGTTGCCGAGAACAGTAGCGTCTGCTTGTTGTTGGGGGCAGTTTTTAGAATAGCGTCCAGTTCTTCTTTGAAGCCCATCTTAAGCATTTCGTCCGCTTCATCGAGAATCAGCCAGGAAATCGTATCGAGTTTGATAGCGCCACGTTGGATCATGTCCATCATACGCCCGGGCGTGCCCACGATGATTTGCGGCCCGGCAAACAGGGCGTGGTGCTGGCCGGTGTAGCTGTCGCCACCATAAATAGCTGCCACTTTTATTTGCGGTAAGTCCGAGAGAAAATTTTTAATATCTTTGCTAATCTGTAAACACAGTTCGCGGGTCGGGCATAAAATAAGGGCTTGAGTGTGCTTTTTGTTTTCATCGATCAGCGATAAGACAGGCAAGCTAAAAGCCCCGGTTTTACCGGTGCCGGTTTGGGCTAGAGCAATCAGATCCTGGCGTGAGTGTAGGATATGCTCGATAGCGGTAGTCTGGATAGGGGTCGGAAGAGTAAACCCCATTTTGTCGAGCGCCGCGAGAATTTCTGGGCGCAAGCCTAATTCTAAAAAAGTTGCCATATGGTAAACAGTTACGCACATGACTACTTTGAGGTATCTCAGAGCCATCTCTGAAAATAAATCAGTTGAATCAGGTACGAGTTGGGTTGAAAAAATTTTCTAAGAACGTCAAAATTTTACTAATTTAAGACAAAAGTTATTTTTTCTTTCAGGGCTTTCACCTTGGTTGTAGATTGGAAGTAGTTCCGAATCCAAACCAAATCCACTTAATTTTTTTTTAAAAGCATCTCTTAGTTCGAACCCTGTTATTTCCCCAGTTGCTTTTTTTGGGACGTATAAAGCATCCCCAATATTGCGATTAGATGCTGGATCAATTAAAGGTGTTATGCGTACTTCGCCGCCATGTGCCAATACACGACTTATTTCCCTTAAAGATCTGTCATAAGAATCAAGGTTAAATCTACTGGTGTAATATAGGAAAGAATTTGAGCAAATAATGCCTCCAACAAATCGGTCAGGAAAAATTGATAAATCGCTCCATGAAGCGGCAACTGCTGTCTTATCATGAGTGCCTTTTAAAGCTTTATATTCTTTACGGTCGGCTTCGTTCAAGATGTATTCTCCCTCTTTAGTTTTTCCATTTATTGGGTACCCAAGTTCTTCAACGATTCTGTTTTGCTGTGTAATTTCATAAATCCTAGTATTGCGAGCTAAACGAGGGTTAATACTTATAATTTCGGATGAAACTCCTTGTTTGGCTGCACTAAAAGCTAAACCGCCATAACCTGAACCGAGATCAATTACTCTCTTTTTTTCCTCTAACCATTTGCCCAATTCATCGATTGACTTAAACCCTAGGCTGTGAGCATACATTTCTCCTCCACTTCCTTCCCACATACCGCCAGGAGTTTCTGCGCCTTTATCAACAAATCCTCGTATTTTGTCTATATGAGGCACAATTGGTTGGTATAAATTTTTTTCACGAGAAACATCGGGATTAAATTTTTCTGTAGACATAACTACTTGGGAAACATCGGCTAAAATATTCAAGTACACCACGAAATTGCTTAGTCTTTTTGCAAATAGCGAGTCTTGATGTATGTTTTTTAAATCGCTCGGAGACTAGGATTCGAACCTAGATACGCAGATTCAGAGTCTGCGGTCCTACCATTAGACGATCTCCGAAAAAATGAATGAGCGGATTGTAGCACGCCATTCATAAAAGTCAAGATTTATGAGACTATTTCCCCCCCGAATTCGGCAGCTAAATTAGTCAACATAGCGGTGTCAGTGGGGGCTGGGGGAGAAGTGGTTTCAGTCGTAGCCGCTACCGAACAATACAAAGGGATTTTTTCTTTAAATATAGCCACGAATGCGTGCTCGATTAATTTACGATTTTTAGCTTCTTGCAATTTTTCTTTATGAATGGCAAACGGAACCGTAACAGTGACCCCGTTTTCGTCGGCCGACTGGATCGTGCACATTTTCAGGATGAAAGTGAGAGAGGGGTTGGATGAAGCTAGTTGAGCAATCACCTCGTTCCAATGGGCCGTAATATCGGCTAGGGTTGTCTGACACCGGTGTGCGGTAATTGAAGTCAGGGCTGATTTAATTGAGCCGGCTATGGTAGCGGCCGGTGTAGCTTCCTCGCTCGGCAGTGGGGCGGGTGGTGCGACGGGCGACACCGCAGCAGGCTTAGGGGTGACAGATATAGGAGTGGTTTTGCGGGGTTGAGATTGTGGCACAACAGCAGGTGATGGAGTAGGCGCTTCTGGTTCTTGCCGACAACACCATTCAATCGTTAATAATTCTAATGGTAGTTGGGGCAGGGGAGCTGTTTTGGTTTCTAGCCGTCGTTTCAGTGCCAGCTCGATTAATTGTATCAGTTCATTCTCATTTGCTAATCCAGAAAGTTTTTTAAGCGTAGCTGTATCTTCGGCCGTATAGTCGCTCATAGTTGAATCAATTTTTTGTGGAGCCACCTGCAGCCATAACAAGAGACGCAGGAGCTCGATTAAATCCACAAAGAAACGATCCAGGTTGCCGCCTTCTGCGACTATATGCGTGACAATGGTCAACGCGTTTTCAGTTTCGTTTTTGAGCAGGCACTGCATATAATCAATCAGCTGCGTTGCATCAGTGGTCGGCAATAACGCACTGACATCCGACGATGTGATAGTCTTTTTATTCAAAGACAAAATCTGGCCTAACAAGCTCTCCGCATCACGCATACAGCCTTCGCTCTGGCGAATGACACGGTTAAGTACCGCTGGTTCGACCGCTACCTGTTCTTCAGTCACGATCTTGTTAAGTTTTTCCAGCATGAGGGCCGTAGGAATTTTTTGGAAATGAAATCTCTGGCAGCGTGAAACGACCGTAGCCGGGAGTTTTTGAAGCTCGGTGGTGGCCAGAATGAAAATGGTGTGGGCCGGTGGTTCCTCTAGTGTTTTAAGAAGCGCGTTAAAAGCGCTCGTCGAGAGCATGTGCACTTCATCGATGATAAAAATTTTGTAACGCGCGCTGGTGGGCTGGAGTTCTGAATTTTCGATAATATTTTCCCGCACATTATCCACGCCCGTTTGGGAAGCGGCGTCAATTTCAATAATATCAATCGCTCGATTTTTATTGACGTTTTCACAGCTGGGGCAGGTATTGCATGGTTCGGCGCTATCGGGTGCGCGGTTGGTGCAGTTGACAGCCTTGCTGAAGAGGCGGGCCATAGTCGTCTTGCCCGTACCGCGCGGACCATAAAACAGGTAGCTGTGGGCAATTTGGTTAAG
>CAZPCV010000004.1:0-2143 GCA_964585245.1 uncultured Gammaproteobacteria bacterium | reverse complement strand
CGTTCGAGAATTTCGGCAGTCACGATTTCACGCGGGCGCCCATATTTGAGGCGGGATAATTCTTTGATGGCGGCCGCTAATTCTTTGTTGCCGGATTTAGGCGGGTAGGTCAACATATTAAATGGCTTGGCGGCAGTGTTGTCAATCAGAAGTTTGATATAGGCGGTAAATTGTTCCACATTAATAAGATCATATGCACCAAATACCGGAGCAAATTCTTTAGCCAGGATCTCAGCATCTTCGGTACCGATACGGAAGGTTACGATCGTACCTGCGTTACCAAGCACTGCGTCGCGGACCGTGTTTTTACCTTTGTTATCTACTAATTGATTCAGATATTGATGAGCGATAATCAGTTCCAGGCGGTATTTACGGGCTTCGGACAAAATAGTGGCGATCGAATCGGTAATAAAGTTTTGGAACTCGTCAATATATAAATAGAAATCATGGCGTTGGTCTTCGGGAATAGCTGCCCGTTCCAAAGCCGCCATTTGTAACTTGGATACGATAATCATACCGAGCAAGTTAGCATTGATTTCACCTACCAACCCTTTGGATAAATTTACCAGCAGAATTTTTTTCTGATCCATTACTTCGCGGAAATTAAAACCCGAACGGGATTGCCCGATGATATTACGAATCATTTCGTTTTCAACAAAGCGACCAACTTTGGAAATCAAATACCCTAACATTTCTGATTTATGAAAGTCAGAGGTTTTGGCCATTTCTTTGTCCCAAAAAGCACGTACCACCGGATCTTTCAATTTCTTTTTCCATTTAGCTACGAATGTATCGTCGGTGAACATGCGGGGCACTTCGGCAATGGTGCCCGGCGTTTCGAGGTCGCTCATGAGCGTAAGCATCACGTTGCGCATCTGATGTTCGAACATCGGCCCGATCATGGATGGGTCAGTCACCATTTTATAGAAAATGGCGATCATTTCTTGTGTCGCAAAATCTTTTTGTTCTTCGGTGCGTACCTCCAAAATATTGAGTCCGATAGGGCGCTCGGTATCAGCCGGATTGAAATAAATTACATCGTCAGCGCGCTCTTTGGGAACATGCTGCAAGACGTATTCTACAAAGTCGCCGTGCGGATCAATGACGCAAACGCCTTCACCGTTTTGAATATCCTGTACCGCCAGGTTTTCGATAAACACGGATTTACCACCACCGGATTTACCAACGACATACAAATGACGACGCCGGTCGGAACGGGTCATTTTTACGATGGTTTCTTCGCCACGATAAACTGCGCGACCGAGCGTGATGCCTTCTTTAGGCATGTTTACCGGCGGCGGCGCTTTGCGGGCACCCAGCCAGTTGATATGAGGCGTTTCGGTATGCGGAATCGGTAAATGCCACAGTCCGGCCATTTCTTCGGTGTTAACCACCATATGGTATCCTTCGCGGAAGGAGCGGTAGATCGAATCCCGAATCAATTCGGTCTGACGACGCGGAATGGCTGCACCGAAAGAATTGCCATACCGATAAATATTATATTGACTAAAAGAATTAATAATATTTTCTAGGTTAAGCTGGGCCTTTTCTTTATTAGAGGCGGAGCTCACGAGTCGTATAGTTATTTCAAGACCACCATGGCTTAATTTTTCTTCCATGTTTTTCACCATTTCTTCTTCCATTTGAGTTAGGTGATATTGTTCACCGCCCGAGCTGGTAGCTGGATCATGATGTTTGGGAAGAATGATTTTCTTCCATTTATATAATCCGCGCGTAAACCAGCCGCGCTGGGCTACATATTCGAATTTTTCCCCTTTCCGTATATCGCGCACCATATGCACGCCATGCTTGCGCCAATGAGAGCCGGCCGGCCGGACGATAAATTGCACTACCGCACCTTCGGAATCTAGGATTTTACTAAGCGGGTTAAGTATGGCAACCAGCGGATCACTATCCATTTTTTTGTATGTTTTAAAGGGAAAAATTGATTTATGCTTGAACCAGAGGTAGCTCCCAACAATGTGGCTGTCCGGTTTAAAAATATTATAATCATTCTCAACCGAAATTTCGGCATGAGGATATTGAGCGTGAATTTGTTGTTCTAATAAGCTGCGCAGTTTATCAGGTACCACGACATAAAACGAAATTTTTCCGTCTTTAGCGACAATTTCAAAAGCGATAT
>CAZPCV010000003.1:3651-47116 GCA_964585245.1 uncultured Gammaproteobacteria bacterium | reverse complement strand
CCTTGACCTCTTCCATGCCATGGAAGCGCTCTAGCCAGCTGAGCTAAAGGCCCGACTAGTGAAAAGCACTATACCACGTAATTTAAAAAAGTCAATAGACGCAAAGCCAAGAAGTTTACGCCGCGATCCGAGAATCAGATTTTTTATTGCTATTAGCAGAAGCAACTTTGGCACGTCCTTGTTTACGCTGCTCGTAAATGGCCTCAAGCCTAATGGAAGCTTCTTTGGTTTGAATAGCAGAGCCGGTCATAGAAATAACGTTGTCTAAATACTCCATATCAGAGGCCGAGCGATTTACATCCTGACGTTCTTTAGCCAACAAAGCTGTTTGAAATATTTGAGTTAAAACTTCGATGGAAACACTCATATCCTGGATGCTTTTTGCATGTTTTTGTACGAGGGGGGAAAGCTCAGGAATGGAATTTTTTTCAACTAGAGCCTGAAGGGAAAGTAAGCGGTCGAAGGAAGCGTTTTGTGCCTCCTTCATGCTATTGAAAAGGTCCGTATTGGAGAGTTTTTGAATTTCATCAGGAACTCGATTGGCAAGTTCAGATACTCTTTGGTTAAGATCAGCCAAAGGGACAGAAGACAAAATATTTCCCGAACCAGCTTCGTTGTTTAAACGAGTAGGCTCCTTTAAAGGAACAGAAGAAAAAATTTCAGAAAGAGCTTCTTCTCGCGGCGTTTTGGCGGGTGGCGCAGCGGGAAATTGTTGGAGGTAGTTAAGTGCTGGGCCGTAATTTCCTTGTTCCATAGCGCTAATAGCTGCTCCAAGAATCACCGCCTCGGTTTCTAATTTTTGCGCTGCAGATTTTTCTTCTGGTTTGCTAGATTTTGATAATGTTACAATTTGTTCGGTAAGGTTGGCTAACCTAGTGTTTAACTGTTCTTTTATTTTTAGAATTTCTGGTGATGGCAAAGAGGTCTCCGGAGTCTTTACTCTCTCCTCAGAGGGGAGGCGTTGAGCTAAGCCTGCTAAGTTTTTTTGAATATATGAAAAATTATTTCGTTTTGCTTGAATTCCACTGACGAAACGATTTATTTTATCCAAAGTATAATCTTTGTCCAATTCGGTTTTAAATCCGCGTAGAGTTTGGGCTGCTTTTTGTTCTTCAAATTTGTTGGCCAAAGAATAATAGTAAGTGTCTGCTTCTTTTAATAAAGCTAAAAGATGGATCTGATCTTCTTGTGTTTCTTGCAAATATTTTTCCTGTGTAATACCAGGAGTGCGGGCTGCTTTGGCAATGGCAGTGTGCAACTCTTCGATTTTCTGCTCTATTAAACGAATATGTTCCGCTTCCACCTCTGCCTCTACCTTTTGATAATTTTTTTCGGCTTTACCCAATAAGGCCTGCAGGCGCTGTCTCTCTGTCTCGGCTTCGGTGAGATATTTTTCGGGGCGGACATTGTGGGCAGAAGCTTGAGCGGCGACCTCTGCATTTAAATGGTTGAGGCGGTCTTGTACCGTACGAAACGCCGCTTGTTGCATTAGTTCGGAATTTTTTATAGCGTTTCCGCCCGAGCGAAGCTGCTCGAACCAGGTGCCGGCCATGGCCAGCTTTTCTCTAATAGTATTTGCAAATCCTTTTCGCTCAACCTGCTTAGCTTGGGGCAAGTGCTCGGTGTGACGCTGTTCGCGAGAAGTTGGCATAGAAATTAGGATAAAGAATCAATTTTTTGTTTAAGAGCAGCTATTTTTTCGTTTTCCATTTCTTGGGTAATATGTGACAGCACTGCCTTTTCTTCTGCTTCGATGGTTTTTTTAACGGTAATAAATTGCTGAACAGCCTCGTATAAACGGGTTATTAAGGCTGTTAAAGAATTTAACAAAAGCGGGGGTTTCATACCCGTCTAGTATAGCACATTTTTAGACAATTTTCAAGGCCTAAATACTTGCATTTTAAGCGATATTTAGATATGCTAGGGCATGTTTTAAAGTATCTCATGTATGTCTTTTTCTATCGGTATAGTCGGGTTGCCTAATGTCGGAAAGTCCACTCTGTTTAACGCTCTCACTCGCACCAAACAAGCCAACGTGCAAAATTATCCGTTTTGTACAATTGACCCTAATGTGGGGGTGGTAGAGGTGCCAGACGATCGGTTGCAGCAGTTGTCTAACGTGTCCGCCTCCAAAAAAATTATTCCAACTACGATCGAATTTGTGGATATTGCCGGGTTGGTAAAAGGAGCGTCCGAAGGAGAAGGGCTGGGTAATAAATTTTTATCACATATTCGTGAAGTGGATGCGATCGCACAGGTAGTGCGTGGTTTTACTGATAATAATGTAATTCATGTCCATAATCGGGTAGATCCGCTTGATGATGCTGCGATAATTAATACCGAATTAGCGTTGGCCGATTTACAGACTGTTTCCAAGCGTCTCGACACCGTAAAAAAATCCGCCAAAGGTACTGCGGCCAAAGAAGTAGCGCCGCAGATTGCGGTGCTAGAAAGGATTAACGCTCACTTGCAAGCGTCTTTGCCCGTGCGCCAATTGGAATTTACCGAGGACGAGTTGCCGTTTGTGCTGGAGTTGCACCTGCTTACTATGAAACCGCTGTTGTATGTGGTAAACATGGACGAAGTAAACGATGCGGCGCTGGCAAATCATCCGGTTGTAGAAAAGGGTGTGCCGCATGTGGCGCTTTGTGCGCGGCTCGAAGCGGAATTAGCCGATTTGCCGCTCTCGGAAGCCAAAGAATTCATGAACACCGCCGGCGTGTCGCAAAGCGGGCTAGACAAACTGATAGCAGCCGGGTATCAATTGTTAAACCTGATCACTTATTTTACGTCCGGCGAGCCGGAAACTCGTGCCTGGACCGTGCAGAAAAACACCAAAGCTCCACAAGCGGCTGGGGTGATCCATACTGATTTTATTAAAGGCTTTATCAAAGCCGACGTAGTGGGCTGGAATGATTTTGTTTCGCTTGGCGGCTGGAGCAAATTGCGCGAGAGTGGCAAATTACGATTAGAGGGCAAAGAGTATGTGGTCCAAGATGGTGATGTGTGTTATTTTCATATCAATACTTAATGGTGTATAATGAGAGAGAAAGTGTGCGGAGAAGCATTCTAGCCTATGTGAAGGAAGTGAAAAAGATTCGTAGCCAAATTAAAGAGACAGCGTCAACCAGGTTTCTTCCGCGGTTTGCAATTCAGTCATAATTTTCCCTAAGTTTTCATAATCAGCCGGAGAGAAAGTCCCCGGCTTTTTTATTTGACGAGCCAAAAGCAGGTCGCGTTGATGGGTGAGATCTTTAATTGTTTCTTCGCACGCTTGAATTTTTTTCTTATGCAGTTTGGCCGCTTCATATTTTTCTTTGCCGGAAGTGATGGGGGTAGGATGAATTGGTTTGCTGACGGCGGGCTCGTTTGGATCAAGCGAGTTTTCTAAAAAGGCAATATAGTTTTCGTATGAATCGGGGAATTTTTTTATTTCGCCATTATTTACTTCAACAATCGCTGTGGCGAGATTGTTCACGAACGTGCGATTGTGACTGATAAAAAACACCGTGCCCGCAAATTCGGCCAATGCGCGGCTAAGCGCTTCGACCGTTTCAAAATCCAAGTGGTTGGTGGGCTCGTCCAAAATCAAGACGTTGCGTTTAGATAAAAGCAACCCGGCCAAACATAAGCGTGCTCGTTCGCCCCCGCTTAATACCGAAATTTTTTTCTCTAGAGCAGAATCTTTGAATAAAAAATTTCCGGCCATTTGCAAAATTGTTTCTTCGGGAAGGGTGCCATCGCTACAGCTCCGTAAATATTCCAGCACGAACATGGAGAGGGGCAGGCGGCTGGCCACATGCTGGGCATAGTACGAAATGGTACTGCCGTGGCCCCAGCGAAAGGTGCCATCAATTTGCGGCAATTCACCGACGAGCGTTTTGAGTAGTGTTGTTTTGCCTTGCCCGTTATCGCCCACAATCGCCACTTTCGCTCCGCGATCAATGTCGAAGGTGCTGCCGCTCGCGACAATTTTATCACCATAGCCAATAGCTAATTTGTGACACGAAAATCCTATGCCTTTTTTGGGTTCGACTGCGGGAATCGTGATACGCACGCGAGCGAGAGGGTCGGCGATATCGAGCGTTTTTAATTTAGCTAGCGCTTTCATTTTGGATTGGGCCTGGGCGGCTTTGGTAGCTTTGTAGCGAAAGCGATCGATAAAGGCTTGCAAATGTTCTTGTTCGCGCTCAATTTTTTTGTTGTATCGCTGCTTCATCAAGAGTTGTTCTTTTTTATACTCAAAATAATCATTCACCGGTCCGGGGTATAAAAAGAGTTGTTCGTTTTCTACCTCTAGTGTCTGGTCGCAGGTGCGGGCCAAAAATTCGCGGTCATGAGAAATGATCAAAAAAGCTCCGGAGTAAGAAATAAGCGCCCGCTCGAGCAGTAGCTGAGTATGCACATCCAAATAGTTGGTTGGTTCATCCAGTAAAAATAAATTAGGATCCTTGAGAAGTAGCGATGTTAATTTAACGCGCATTTGATAGCCGCCGGATAATGCAGACAATGGCTGGGATAATTTGTCGGGAGTGAGATCAAATTTGGCCGCCATTTTGGCGCATTCCCATTCTGGGCGAAGAGTAGTGTGTTCCAGGTGGGCGAGCACCGTTTGCGACAGATCCGGAGTGTCGTGTTGTTCCAAGTATCCTAGTCGAGCTCGATCGTGAAGGAGTACACTACCGCTATCCGGCTCTTCTATCCCGAGGATAATTTTGAACAGGGTAGATTTACCGGCTCCATTACGGCCAATCACGCCGATTTTTTGTTTTTCGGCTATGGTTAGAGAAGCCGCGTTGAATAGCGGCTGCTGGAAGTAGGCTTTCGATACATTCTTAATTTCGAGGAGGGTGGGCATAAAAACGGAGTAAACTCCTATTGACAAAAGGCAATTTTTGTGCTAATATCTACTGTTTATTTACTATTTTGTAGTTAATTTCAGGCCCCAGAATCAGTAGTAAATGAACCTCTGCGTATCGGCACAAGGTGTCGAATAATAAAAATTTAGCTTGTTTTGTAGGGTATGCTTATTAATAATTAATAGGAATAGGCTACAAAGCAAACGCGCCAAGGGCGCGAGGAGGTCAGTCGTGAGCAAGTTTAGTTCTCTCGTCATCGGCACCATTGGGTTTTTTTTGGCCTTTGTCTGTGAGGCTGCTCAGCGGCTCCCACAGAAGCCGGTAGAGCATCTGCTAGCCCCAGTGGTTGGGGCAGGAGGGGCAATTTGTTTCGATGACACATATTGTGCATCGGGAATCTGCAAGGTGTATGAAGAAGAAGGAAGTGTCATCCGTAGTTGCCAGCCGACGAAGGCGGAATACGCCAGCGTCTTCAATTTGCAAACCACAAAGACGGCGGGCACCGAAGGAGACGAGTGCGACAAACGAACTTTGTGCGCTACAGGCCTGAAATGCGCACACAAAGATAAGGAGGGAGTCGGAAGGTGTGAGCCCTTACCGCAGTGCGGCGGGGAGCGTGATACCCCTTGCGCGGGAAATGCCGTATGCGTCTTTCCATTTCAAGACGCCGAGGTTGGTGTATGCCGCCCGGCGATCTCCACTAAGAAGCATGGCAAGAAGCGGGCCCGCTAACCCAACCAAGCTCTTTCAATCCACCCCCGTGCGAGACTTCGTCTCCCGGGGGCCTTGCATTTTAAATGAGCGTTTACCTTTTTTCAAAGCGCCAAATTTCGCGTCCAACGCGTTGATCGCTTCTGGCATACAGCAAAAAATCATGGGCCGGCAAAAGTGGCTTTAATGCAAAACCAATTTTTTTAATTTCTTCGGCACAATCAATTCTAACCCAGCCAGTACGAGTTTTGAATCGGGGAATAATAAACACGATCCGGCCGCCTGGCTTTAATAGTTTATAAAATTCACTAAAAGCATTCAGGTATAATTGTTTTAATTCTGCCGCTTGACTCTGTAGAGCCGCCTCGGTTTCATTGCCTTTAAGCGGCTTGCCTAAATACGGCTCGGTTACTATTACGTTAATTGAATTTTCGATAATCACCGTACTGAGTTTTTGACTATCAATCGCTAATAATCGAGAAATAGCCTCTGTGGAGGGTGTCGTTGTCTGGGCTATATATTTGTTGATTGCTCCTTGTTCATTGTTCCTTGTTGCCACCCACTCCAAATTTTTTTTTGTATCTTCGATTGCTTTTTCCGAAATATCGCTACCGATCAAATTTTTAAATCCTAATAATTTTGCTTCGGTCAAAATTGTACCAGATCCGCAAAACGGATCGAGTACGGTTTGATCTGGTTTAAGTTGTGACACATTTATCATCATCAACGCCAGTTTGGGGGGTAGCATGCCGCTAACATCATCGCGCCCTGGGCGGCCAAAATCACGCGCGCCAAACGCCTCGAAGGGTTGCACAGCCACAGTTTTGGCAAAAGAATATAGATTATTTTTGGAACGGGTAATTAAAAATTCCCGCCCACGTTTGGTCAGGCCGTTTTTTTCTACGCTGACGGAGGATAAAACAGCTTCTCGATTGAATGCATGACGTACGGATAATCCGTTCTCTTTTAGATCCTGTTTTATTTTTTTGCCCCAACGATACACCGTGTCAACACATTGTTCCTTGTTCATTGTTCCTTGTTCCTTTTCATAGAGACTAAGGCCAAAATGAATTTTGCCGTCGACAGTTTTTAATTCTTCGGTAATGGCGGCGAGCAGTTCAGCTTCGGTGAGCTGGTTGCCACGTTCGGCGGCGATTTTAACGGTACCGCCCAAGCGCTGCATGTAACGGGTAACATTGCTGTCGGTCAATTCGCTGATTTTTGCTTTTAAAATAGAAAATTCGGTAGTAACATCAGCCAGTTCAAAAACAGACGCAATTTCGGCGGCAGATAGCAGCGGTTCTCTGCCTAATACAAACCAGTAGGGCAACATAATTTTTACTTAAATCTAGAGTACCATTCTACTATAGCAGCAATAAAAAGAGCAACTGTTAAAAAACAAAAAAACATTTCAAATTATTGAAATGTTTTTTATACATTTTTACTTACGACGTCTCTCATCCTGCAAAGATATTTTTGGATATCTGCACAGGATGGGAGAGAGACGTCGCGGGTGAGGCGGCGGGGAGATGCGGCGTTCTCTCCATCCGGCCTACTCGGCGGGGAGCGGGAAGGCGACCAGCTCGCCGCCATGCTGGCCGGGGACCTTCACGCTGACGATCAGCAGGCGAGCACCTGGCTTCACCTCGATGCCTTTCTTCGGCATGAAGCGGAGGCTGGCCTCCTGGTACATGCCCGTGGCAGTCCCGATTTCGAACCAGGCGATCCACTCACCGGTGGCCGACAGGTGGTACGGGCGCGGGCGCTTATCTTGGGGTTTACCCAGCACCGTGCCGATGCCGAAGGTACGGGCGTGGAGCGCGGCCGGGAGGACCCGTCCGCAGTACTCGCAGTACGCGAGAGGGTCCCGGTAAGCGGGCGCGGGCGCGGGTGCGACTGAGGCGGCGGGCATTGGAGGCTGATTGGGCGCCCACGTGAGGTCCGTGCCCCACTCGACGATCAGGGTGGCCGTCGGGGTGGAGACGCGCTGCTCCACCTGGGGGGTGAAAGTCGCCGATGACACGAAGCCCGCCGGCGTGGCC
Source organism: uncultured Gammaproteobacteria bacterium (assembly GCA_964585245.1). Taxonomy (GTDB): domain Bacteria; phylum Patescibacteriota; class Patescibacteriia; order Magasanikbacterales; family GWA2-37-8; genus CAZEDL01. Next base: position 39,504 of record CAZPCV010000003.1, on the reverse strand, counting down.
GGCATCGTTGCCTCCAGCCGAGTGTTTGCCCAGTCTCCGAACACGAAACGGCAATCGACATAGCCTGGTCGGCAGACGCCCACCTTCCACCGGAAATTCAACTTCGTTTCCCCTGGCTTGGCCAGGATAACGACCGCCCGGTTTAGGAGCTTGATGTGTGGAGTGGCGCAGCCGCCAAGAGCGGCGGCGAGAAAGAGGGTCAGAGACATTCGCATGTTCTCATCCGTAAGCAGGCACCGAATCGGCACCCTAGGTGGAAAAAAGAATCAATTATAATCCCTTTTTTCACCGTGGGTACCGTAATTTTCAAAGAATTAATTTAGGCTTAATTTACAAGCACTAAACAGCCTATTTAAACACAAAAAGGCGCTTGTGTCAAGCTAAAAATATCAACTCGCGCAACATTCGCTGATTTAGGTGTGGTTTTTCCAGTCCGAAGCAAAGATAACAGGGGTATTGTGGTCGGTCGGGGGCACGGCAGGATCAGAAGATCGTAGGATGCTGCCTAATTCCATATGGACATTCATAAAATCAGTCATGGCACGACTAAACGATGTCATATACACAGTGCCCAGGTTTTCACGCTCCCAGGTATCTACCAACGGCTCTATAGCCGTGGGGTTAGTACGGTGTTGTTCTAGTTTGGTTTGGATTGTTTGTAACACTCGCATTGTCTCTTCGCTGGCCTGCTTTGCTAGCAAAAATTCACCTTCCCGTCGGTTATAATCCATTTCTGTAGCCAGCATAGCGGTGGCGATGGCTTGGCACTGTTCAGCTTGTGCCCGCTGATTTGGGGTCGGTGTGTCGCTACTCTCAGGGCGCTGATTTGTCCCCCGGTGAGCGGCAGATAGTCCTTGTAAAGTTCTGTTATTTTTTCCCATTGGTCAAATAGTTCGTTTTGTTGCACTAAATAATCAATTTCTTCCGAACAGTTAGCGAAATATTCCTTGGCAATTTGGGCTAATTCTTCGGGAGCGAACTCTTCGTATGACATAAAGGATTAGGTTAGATACTACGTAAATCGTATGGTATCGTGGGTAAAGTACTGGTCTCAACCGCAAGCGTCAAAGAGGTTCGTAGGCTTACTGTTGACTTTTCTAGGGTATTTGGTTAGTATGACCACATATTACTGCCTTTTTTACTTGGTCGCCGCTAGCTCCGGTGGGCCTCGTACAACGCTTACTTATTCACGGTTCGCTCGACGGGTATCTACGCCGCAGCGAACATTCTGTTATTAACTGACCTAGTCTTCTGTATGAAGAAATACGAGTTATTATTAATTTTGCCGGGCACGCTTGATGACAAACAAGCCGAAACCCGCGCCAACGAAATTGTTGCAATGGTGAAAGAACATGGCAGCGAAGTCGAACTTACCACCATCGGCAAAAATCGCTTGGCCTATCCGATTAAGCAAATTCGATACGGTTATTTCTATACCGTCGTCTTTACGGCCGAATCCGCCGCGCTCAAGAAATTGGAACACAAATTATCACTCTTGCGCGATGTGCTGCGCACCATGGTGACCAACTTCAACATCGCTCTTACCCCTGCGCAAAAAATCGCCTACACCACCGAAGGTATGGGTATGACTCCGGTCATGGCCGAAAATAAAGATATGCCGGTAATGCCGATGAAAGAAAAAGAAATGGCTTCGGCCCCAACCCCGGCCATGAAAAAAGCCATGCCAGCGGTAGAAGAAATGGATGTCGTGCCAGCCGAAATGAAAGGTCCGGCCCCAACCCCACGCTCTGCAGCGGTAAAGCCTGATGCGGCTTCGATGGAAGAAATCACCAAAAAATTGGACGAGATTTTGAGTGGTGATAATATTATCCCAGGAGTCTAAATGAAATCGTTGTTACCTTGTAATATTGCTAAATTGCCGGAAAAGAATTAAAGCAATACAAACAATTTAACATTTTAGCAATTTAACGCTCTCTCATATGGACCTCAACAAAGTCATGCTGATCGGCCGCTTGACCCGCGATCCGGAATTACGTAATACTCCGGGCGGAAAATCAGTTGCCAGTTTCAGTATCGCCACCAGCCGCGGCTGGACTGATGCTCAGGGGCAAAAGCAGCGCCAAAGTGAATTCCACAACATCGTGATGTGGGGCAAATTAGCCGAGATTGCCAACCAATACCTGCGCAAGGCTAGCCAGGTCTATATCGAAGGTCGGCTACAAACCCGCGATTGGACCGGCCAGGACGGCGTCAAACGCTATCGTACCGAAGTAGTCGCTGACAACATGATAATGCTCGGGGGCAAGCCCATGGGCGGCACCGACAGCTTTGGCCAAACTCCGGCCACATCTTCCTCTGAGCCCAGCTATCAACCGAGTGCCCAGAATGATGTGATCGAAGAAGAAATCAAAGTCGAAGATATTCCTTTTTAACCTTAACCGTTTTTACTTCTCATTCTTATGAGTCCGAACACTCAACCCAAAACTGACAACCGACCGAAGGGCTGTCACTACTGCACCAACAATAAATTAGTTGTCGATTACAAAGATATCGGCACCTTGCGTCGTTTCGTGTCTTCGTACATGAAGATCGCTCCGCGCCGCCGCTCTGGCTTGTGTGCCAAGCACCAGCGCCAGGTGGCAAACGCTGTCAAACGCGCTCGTCAGGGAGCCTTGATGCCGTATCTCGCGAAATAACACTTAATCGTAGTGTGCGTAAAAATATCCCGACTTGATCGGGATATTTTAATCAAAAAGTAACTATATGACTGTTTGGAAAGAATTGCACGATAATCCTCGGTTGCAGACCATGTACCGTACTCGGCTTAGTATCTTGCGTTTGATTCGAGAATTTTTTTGGGCACAGAATTTTGTCGAAACCGATACTCCGATCGCGCTTAAACTACCTGGCCAAGAACCATATTTAAACCCGGCGGCGGTAACATTTTTTGATCCACTGGGTCGCCAAGAGCAATTTTACCTGCAAACATCGCCGGAATTCGCGATGAAAAAATTATTAGCTGCTGGTTTCCAAAATATTTTCCAACTGGCTAAATGTTTTCGTAATGGCGAAGCGTTTGGAGATGGTACGCATAATACCGAATTTACCATGCTTGAATGGTATCGGGCGCCGGGAACGTTGCCGCAAATCATGGACGACCTGGAAGCTTTGTTCAAATATGTAGGAGAAAAGTTGGGTGTTGGCACGGTGAAGTATGGTGTTTACGAAGTGTCGATCGTTAATCCCTGGCAGCGTTCTACCATGAAACAACTGTGGCAAGAATACATTGGTATTAACTTGGATGATTATTTGGAGCTGGGGCCGCTACGGCAATTGGCAGCGGAGCGGGGACACGCCACAAGCGAAGCCGATGAATACGAAGATTTGTTTTTCAAGATTTTTTTGAACGAAATCGAACCACATCTTGGGGTTGAGCGTCCAATTTTCGTATACGACTATCCCGCTCGGATGTGTTCACTTTCGCGTAGGTGCGATCATGACCCTCGTTATGCCGAACGGGTAGAGGTGTATATTGGCGGCCTTGAACTCGCAAACGGCTTTGGAGAACTGACAGAGTCGCATGAGCAGCTACGCCGTCTGGAACAGGATCAGGCCTTGCGCCACAAATTAGGCAAAGCTACCTGGGCAGTAGATGCCGATTTTATTGGGGCCTTACCCGCTATTCCCCCTCCAGCCGGGGGTATTGCCTTGGGGGTAGATCGTATGGTACTGTTGTTTACCGGCGCTCGCACCCTCGAAGAAGTGGTGTTCCAGACGGTAAGTGACCAAATTAATTGCTAATTGTTTTATTGTTAATTCTATATGGCTTCAACATCAGATGTTCGCAAAGGAGTGGTGATTCGTCACCAGAATGACCTCTATGTCGTAGTAGAGTTCCAACATGTTAACCCTGGCAAAGGCGCCGCTTTCGTGCGCACCCGCATGAAAAATTTGGGCAACGGCAAAGTGATTGAAATCACCTACAAAACCAGTGAGTCGGTGGATATCGTCAGTGTCCAATTCCAGACTATGCAATATTTGTATAAAACCGGTGACAATTTCGCCTTCATGAACATGAATAATTATGAACAAATCGAAATGAATGGCGAGTTGGTAGGAGACGAAGCAAAATTCTTGAAAGAAGGGATTGACGTGGTAATTGGGATGTATGAAGAACGCCCAGTTAGTATTCAGTTGCCGAAAAAAATTCAATATAAAGTAGTCGAAGCGCCACCTGCCGTAAAAGGCGATAGCGCAGCCGGCAATGTGACCAAAGAAATTACGCTAGATAATGGGCTCAAGATCCAGGCTCCCATTTTTATTAAAGAAGGTGAAGAAATTTTGGTCAATACGGAAACGGGTGATTATTCTACTCGCGCTTAAAAATTATAGATTTAAAATCCCTCTTACTTTGAAGAGGGATTTTTTATTTGGCAAAAGAAAACGCCGGCCAGAGCCGGCGGTTTTCTGTTAGGCCATATCGTCATCACTATCGTCGTCATCTTCATCTTCGTCGAGATCATCGTCATCATCACCGTCATTCATTCCGTTCATGTCATCGTCATCATCATTCATGCCGCCACCTTGTGGCCAAGCATCATCAAAATCGGGGTTAATTGCCATAAGATAAATATCTAGTAAGTAAATGGCCGGGAAGCCATATTTCGGCACGAATATATCACAAAAATAAACAGTTGTCAACTATACCGGATTTAATATTCCGTTGTCTAGCAGTGGATAAGAGCGAGACAAAAGCATTGTCACTAGTCCAATCTGAAGAAGCAAAATTATGCTAAAATAAAGCAAAAAAATGCTTTTACGGCTTTTGTGGCGAAAGAGGTGAATGCCACATAATGCGCCAGCACTGCCCCCGCACAGGGCGAGGAGAAGTAAGGTGCGCTCCGAGATGCGCCAAGCGTGCGAACGGGCCAATACTTTGTCGACTCCGTAGATAAATAAGGCCAAAAAATTAATGCCGAGAACATACCAAGTAATCAGCCAGTGATCGGACAGTATGGCCTGGATAGATTCCAAAGAAAAAGCAGTCATGGTTGACATTTTTTATGGATTTATTATACTCTATAGCACTGTGAAATGAAATGTGTTGGTGGATTAGGTCAAGCAAAAGAACCTTGTGCGCATGTCATATACTAAGGTATATGACACCGCTCGTCGGCAATAAAACACAAAATGAATTTTGTGTTTTACAGCACTCCTCGCGGGTATCATATATAAAAATATATGGTACTCCTCGTTCGGAAAATTGAGGGTGTGCCCTCATTTTCACTCACTGCGGGTATCATATAACGGCTATTATCCCAGTTTTCCAAACTGGTGACAGGGGTTCGACTCCCCTTACCCGCTCAAATAAAATCGCTCCGGCTTTAGCTGGGGCGATTTTATTTTTGGTCTATAAAAAAATAGAACCAGGGAAAGTTTGAAAACCGTAAGGTTTTACCTGTCTAAGGTAAAGTTGCCTGCAGACCTTTGCTGAAGCAAAGATCGCCAAGTAAATCCATTGAATAATTATTATTTTAGGCATATACTCCTGACATAATCTTAACCATATGAAAAAAATATTCGTTTTGTTGGTAGTAATAGGGATTTTGGGAGGAGTGCCAGCGTATGCTGCCACAAAACCCAAGGTGTGTAGAGACGCAAAATGCTTTTTGGAAGCGGCCAAGAATTGCCGCTCCGCCAAAATAACAGAGTCTGACAAATCCTCGAGATCGGGGGTAACAGTTGTGCAAACGTTAACGGACGAAATTATTGGAACATCAAAAAAGTGCTCCTTAAAAATTAAGTATGATAAATACTCAATTAAATTTAATGATGCCGAACTGTTAAAAAATGTACCTATAGTAAGCTCTACCATAAAAATTGATACCAAAGCTTTTCTGAGAGCCGTTAAAGCCGATCTCAACGAAAAAACAAATTTTCAGGGGAAAGAAGCGGTTTGTAAGTTAGATACGGGGATGATTTCTGAGGATTTATTTGACCCACACAAATCTTTTTTTCTAATGGCTACTGCGCTAGACCCTCTAAGCTGCAAGGGAACATTAATAGATTTTTATAAAAAAATAGCTGATGCGCACTATCTGGAGACTAAAGACAATAACCGCCTCAATGATCTGAAAACGTTACAAACAGCCCTGGCGGAGTATCACGAAAAATTTAATACGTATCCCGTTCAGAATATTACTCTTGTTTCCAATACACCGTATTGTTTGGACGAGGGGGGATTTAGTGAAAATAATTGCGTAGGCCCAGACAGCTTCCTAAATAGCGTTTTTTTCGATACTATTGTGTATGCTGGAAATTCTAATACGTATAGCGCCACGGTAAAGTTGTCTGGAAAAGTGGCTGGTATCAGAAGTTTTGTTAGTGGCACGGGGGAGCTCCGCGGTACGGTTCGGTTAACCCCAACAGGGATTAGCCGGGTTAAGTAATTTAACAAATTTTAAAATTAAAATATGTTAGAAAGCAGAGATTTTGATCAAAAATACTTTGAGATGAGTAGACACGAAGGGGCAGTGGCTTTACAAGAAAGATATGGTTTAAAAGTTGGAGATAAAGGTAGATTAACTAAACTCCCCGGCACTATAATCGCCGGACAACGAGATAGGCTGGAAGAAGTCATTAAAAATGGTGGCTTAGCAAGCATAACCTGGGAAATTAAGCGTGTTTCATACGTTGGCTCTGTTTTAAATGTGGTGTTAATGCCCGAAAATGAAGCGCATGAGGACGTGCTCCCTGGCTTGCCAAATGTGCCTATGAATGGCCTAACACTTACGGTGCGCTACAATAAGAATGGTCAAAATTTTTCTGGCGAATCACCTTACGAAGATGCCATGACCTTTTTTTCGAAAATATAATTTTAAAAAGTGTAAATTAAAAAACCCGCGAGATAAGTGGGTTTTTTGAATAGCATCTATTTTTTGTAGGGTCGGCAAAAATTTTACGGTAGCGTATTTTCGTCTGTTGAGCTTACCGGTTTAGTGGAGTGGTACGTGAAGCGGTTCACTGGTCGCGTAAAATCATGATCCGGACTCCAAAAATTATTCTGATAAAAAAGATCTTCTTCGCCTGCGGCAAGCATTTCGGCCGACGCGCTGTCTCTCATGGCGCGTGCTTTGTTGTAAATATTGGGGCTAACAGTTGCTTGAATAGCTTGCCAAAATTCTTCGCTATCCCCAATAAACAACGAATACAAATATAGAGCGCCGGGGTTTACAGGTGGTTTTTGGATCACTGGCGCTAGAGTGGCGGCCCCCTTTTTTAGATCACCCTCAATATAATAGGCTTTAGCTAAGAAATATCGTATAAAGAAATTATCCGAATCATTTTTTAGCTGTTTCTCCAAAAGAGAAATTGCTTCGGCGGTATTTCTCTCGGCTAGAAATACCCTGGCGAGGCCCACCACTGGGGCCGAGTTTTGTGGAAATTTTCTCATCGATTCTGTATAAATTTCTTCTGCCCGGGCAAGATTGCCGGCTTTTAAGTGGCAGATGCCCAGTAGATTTTGTTGTTCGGAATTGAATTCGGGGTCGGTGTTTTTGGCAACTCTTTCAACAAAGGTGAGGGCTTGGTCTGGTTGGTCTTGTTTTAATAATATTCTGCCCTTTATTAATAAAGCTGAAGAATTGTTGCTATCTAACTTGATTGCTCTAGAATTTAATTGCTCTGCCTCGGATATTAAACCGCAACGCAGAAATAACTTGGCAATAAAACACAGGTTAAAAACGTTGTTGGGAGCGTGTTGTACCAGCCGATCCGCAGTTTTTATCAAGGATTTTATTTGATTGCTGGCTTCGTATACTCGCAGCAAGCCGCGTAAAGATGGCGATTGATCTTTTTCTGGTGGAGTTAAATCAAGGGCGGCAAAATAATAATTCTCGGCCTCGGCTAAATTTCCGATTTTTTCGTAGCAAAAGGCTAGCTGGTCGTAGGCAATAAAGTGTGGATTTTGTTCAAGAGAAGCTTTGAACCAGGGGATTGCCTCGGTGTACTTTTTTTCGTGTATATAGCTGCTGCCTTTCAAAGATAAGGCGTTGGGATTGTTTGGCTCTTTTTCGAGAACGCGGTCGGTAATTTTCCTTGCTTCTTCGTGGTTGCCTCTGCTAATAGAAATTTTCGCTTGGTGCAACAAAGCTGGCGTTTTTTCACCCATGTCTAATTTTAAGACCTGGGAATCCAAGGCGTCAGCTTTCTCTTGTTCGCCTCGTTGACGGTAAATAGTAGCCAGTTTTTCGGCAAAGTATGAAAAATATTTTGCTGGGACTCTTTCTTTTTGGATAACTTTTTCGCCCAAGGTCAAGGCCTCGTCTATTTCTTTGGTTTCTAAATGACATTTAAACAAAAGCAGCATTGCTGGAATACTGTCTGGATTATGCTTTAGGTGTTCAAAAACTAAATCTTTCGCTTCTTCGATTTGGCCAGTCTCAAAAATTTGAGTGCAGGTTATAAGGGGCAACTTTCCTGTATATGTAAAATCTCCGGAACTTATTTTTTCCGACATATTAACAGCCTAATATAAAATTAAATTTTTTTTATAAATTTAGAACAAAAATACTTAAGAGTTTTATTTAAGTTTAGCAAAAAAAATCTTGTCAGTAAATAGTTGTTAAAAAATATTTACAGCAACTTCGTGAGTGATACGTTTTGTATCAAACAAGCAATTTTACAATATGGCCTACAATTAATCTGATTTTTTTGTAAAAAACCCGTAATTGAAAGTTGTTGTATCTTAATGTATAGTAATACAAGTGATGCTATTATAAAAATAAGCATATTTTATAATCTTGTTGCAAAGCACAAGACTATAAAAATGTTCAATAAAACGTCATTCGTTTATATAAAAGTTCTTTGCTTGTGATTTAAAATACTCCCTCATTGTTGCGAGCAAAGGTAACCCAAAAAATATGAACATGCGATTACCACGTCAAGAATTTAGTAATCAAAAACATGAAGACAAGAGCGCACTCTCTGAAAGCGAATTAAGAATGTTGCTAAACCGGGTGCTTGTACCGACAAGCGATAAATCACCCGATCCTTTAAAGGCGTTCAAACATGCGCTAAAATTAGTAGAAGTGAATTTAGATCAGCTTTTAAAACATGGAGTCGATGGTATAGTGTCAAGTTTACGAAAAGAAAATGCAGATCTTTTCAAAAATTTGAACGAAAAAGGGTTGAAAGAGGGGTCTAGCGATAAACTGGCGGCTGCGTTTTTTTTGCAGGATTTTATGCTTGAGTATAATAAGTATTCTACACAAAAGGTAAAACCTTCCAATTAAAATAGTAAGCAAAAATATATAACCAGGTAGCAAGCTCAAAAAATAATGGTTTTGTATTCTGATATGCCTTTAGAATCTGTCGATCTGCAAAAATATAAACTGCCTGGCCAAGAAAAAATAACGGATCGGGCATTAAAACGATATTTTGTAGATAAAGAAAATTTTGAAAAAGAGCCGGTAATAGCATTTTTAAGAGAGGTAGACGGATTAACCGGAGAAGCCTTGCAATCAGCAATTGAGTCTGCGATTGGCAAGGCGGAATTGTTTGATAGTGTTTGTGATGTTGTAATACGCTTGCCCGACAATGCAAGAATAAATGTCATTAAAAAAATGATGCTGGTGGATGACTTGAGTTTAAAACTAAAATCACTCAAGTTAATAGAATATGTTCCAGGAGGAAAAAGAGGGCAGCTGTATCGCGTGATAGAAGCAATTTTAGAAGAAGCAATGAGTACGAACGATGAGTCGGCACAGCGTGTGGCCGTTTCTTATGTTTACTGCGTTTCTCGAGATAAAAAATTCCCGCTTATTATGGCGGGAATTAATAATGAAAACATAAACGTCGCAGTTAAAGCTGTCGCAGAAGAAGGTGCGATCCACTACCCAGAGCGAGCACAAGTGCAAGCAGTCATTGATAGAAAAGTAAGAGAGCTGTTGGAAGAAAAGAGCATAGGCTCATTTAAAAAAGCCATTAAATTGGTAGCCGTGTTCAGAAACTACGAACACAAGACAGAGTTGCTGAGAGAGTTTTTTAGAATTGACGATGATAGTTTTTGCGATTTGCAAATTGAAGTTTTTAATATTGCAAACAAGCAGGAAAGATCGGCATTGTTGAACGAATTTAAGGTGCTAACCGACAAAGTGATTGTAAAAGGAAATTTTGCAGAAATAGAAAAAGTTTTATACCTTGCTAAACAAGCAGGGGAGGAGTTTTTTGTTCTAGCCATAGAAAAAGTCTTGAGCTTGCACGGGGATAAAGTAGCACGTTTTTTAACAAAATTTATTCAAGATATACAAAATATTGAAACGCGCGCAAATGTATTGCAGCAGTATATTGACCAATGCATGGCGGAAGATGAAGATTGGGTAGAAGATAACTTTTTAAATATAGTTAAAAATTTGAGCATCCTAAGTGAAAATGGTAACCAAAAAATATTAGAATTTTGCAAACAAGTTTTTAAAAACTTGTTGACTAAAGATAATGATAAGGCGGCCTTATTAGTTTTAAATAAAATTGGAATTTTCTCGGAACAAGAACAAGTAGAAATTATAGAAAAGCTGGCTGTCTCTGTAGATGCTAAAATTATTGAGGCGGTTGTAAAAGCAATTGAGAATATTGATTCAGAAAAATTGAGGCTATCGGTATTTTCAAAAATTTTAAAAAAAATGACTCTGAATGTGTTGAAAGATATTCTATGTAGAGTTAGCGTTCTCTCAAATGAGCAAAAGAACGTTTTAATTGAACACGCTCTGCAAAAAATTAGAATTTTAACAAATGAAGGAAATGACGAAGAGCGCCGTATCGCCATTGAGATGATTGGTGTTTTGCCGCTAAACCATGTTAAAGAGTTTTATGGCTTCTTAAAAAAGACTGTAGATCAGTATGTGTCGGGTGGCAAAACCGAGGATTTGTTGTTGGTAGTAAAAATTTTACCCGTTTTGGATAGAGAGAATGCCTATTTTAGTGATACAGAGCAGGTTGATTTGATAGCAGCATTATTAAAAAGTAGAAACGTAGCAGTATTAAATAGTTTGGCAAAGTATATATATTTAATTCCACATATTCTGCCCGGCGTAGCCACTCTAAGTACATTGGTTCAAGAAATACCCAGAGAATTGAGGTTGATAATGTTAAGAGGTATTAGTGAGGTCAGTGCGACAGATGTAGTGGAATTAGAAATGTCTTCTGAAGACAAAGAGCTGCTAGTAGCGCCAAGTGTGCTATATGATAAAATGAGGACTGATAAAAATCGCTGGTTTCATCGCGAGGCGTTGCAGAAAAGCGGCTCCGAAACTACGTTGGTGGGAGGCCCCTTAAAAGGGAAAGTTATTATTAGGCATATCTTGCCAGAACATTTTATGGTTTGGCAAAAGGTCTACGAAAATGAGGCGTTGTGGAAAGCAGAAGGTTTTGATTATATTCCAGTAGAGCCGATTGTGTCTTTCAAGTATAATCAAAAAAAAGGCACTGTCGATGTATGCAGCGGAGTTCTAGACTTAAATGTCAAGGAATGGTCGGTAATTAGTGGTGGTTTTAAAAAAGAAATAGCCGCACAGTGCTCTAAAATTTTTAGAGTTATAAAAAAAAATGGGGTAGATCATAATCATGTGCACGAGAGAAATTTTTGTTTAAAATTTGCTCGTAACGAACACGGAGAAGTTGATTTTAATATAGTGCCAAGAGTGTATCTAATAGATTTTGATAGAGCCACGATGAATCGGTAAACTTACAAATACGCAGTAGTGAAGATTTTATTTGGCTATCGATTTTTCAATGATAACAACACGCTTTTCGTTGTGCGTAATCGGCTCATGATGTCCGCTCGGATAATCGCGCAGGGCATTCATGAATACCGGCACGGAATAACGAAATCCTTTGCCGCGCCGCGTGCCCGGATCATTGGTAATAAATTCTTGTGTGGTGGGGTCATAGCCGATAACGAGAAGCATATGATACAAGGGGCCAGGTGCCGTAAAATAAGGATTATGCAATAGTTGTCCATTCATCGGAGCGACAATCACCGCGCCAGCCTGCAACCGCTCGATGAGGCTCGTTGCCGTGACATGTTCTGCTACTTCGACTTGGGTATAATTAAAATAACGCCGGGCAATGTCCGCCACATCGGTAGCCGAGACATCGGCGGTGTAGCCTTTGTCTGACGCTTCTTCAAAGCGTATTAATTTCATAATTTCTTCTGTGGCGTTACCGGCACTAAGCGGTGTTCCTTGGGCCCAGCTCATCGCCATAAGGAGCGACGCTTCTTCGCAACCATCCTGAAATATTGGATCACTCCACTGCGCTTCGGGAGCTTGGGAAATAAACGGCACCGTTTGCATCACAAAATGAAGCGGGGTAGTGGTTGGCGGAGTCGGGTCCATCAGGCAAAACGGCAATGTGGACGTAACGGCGAACGTAGCAGGGTGCACTAAATTCTGGACGAGTAGAGAAGAACGGAATAACAAAAAATAAATGAGACCAGATAAAATCATGGATAATAGAATGCCCCAGATAACGAGTGTTTTTTTCATAGCATTATTAGCCGCGGCGGCGTTTAGGAACCTTATGTTCAATACGGGTAACGAGTTGGTGTTCGCTACAGTACGATTGTAGTATAGTTAAAAATTGTTGGCCATAGCGTGCGAGTTTTACTTCGCCCCAGCCAGAGATTTTTTTCAGATCAGGTTCGGTCAAAGGTAGATAGGTCGCCATTTCCAGCAGTGTGGCATCAGAGAAAACAAGATAGGCAGGTACTCCTTCTTTGTGTGCCAGGCGATTACGTACAGCCTTGAGTTCTAACAACAGGTCCGCTTCGTGTTGCCGCTCGGTGACTGTAGCCGCGCGTGTGGTGCGAGCTTGTACTAAATTTACTTTTTCTAAGCCCTTCAAAACAGGCACGCTTTTTTGAGTCAGTTTCACCACCGGGTATTCTGCGCCGCTTTGTTCTAAATAGCCGTGTGCGATCAAGTCTTTCAAATAATGAAACCACTGAGCTTTGGAAAATTCCGCACCGACCCCGTAGGTTTTTATGGCTTTGTGTTCGTCTTTTATTTTGGCTGATTTAGAGCCACGCAAAAATTCTACCAAATATGTAATTCCGTGACTACCAGCGAGGCGGGCCGCAGCCGATAGTGCCTTTTGGGCGATGATTGTGCCGTCAAAATGTTCGTAATCAGTGAGGCACGCATCACAATTGGCACAATTTTCTGGTGTGTGCATTTCGCCAAAATAATGCAGCAATCGTTTGCGACGACAGCTATGTGCTTCGCAAAAATCTGCCATTTGCTGTAATTTGTGCATCATGATGCGGGTTTGCTCTGGATTATTTTCTACCTGGGCAAACCTCCGTAGTTTCATCACATCGCCGCCGCTATAAAATAATAGCGCATCGCTCCGTAGGCCATCGCGTCCGGCGCGTCCGGTTTCTTGGTAATAACTCTCGATATTTTTGGGTAGATCAGCATGAATTACGAAGCGGACATTCGATTTGTTGATGCCCATACCAAACGCAATAGTAGCTACGATTATTTTGATGTCGTCTTTCAAAAATTGCTCTTGATGTAGTTGGCGCTTCTCGACGGGCAGACCAGCATGATACGGGGCCGCGGCAAAGCCCTCGGTTTGCAGATCGGCGGCCAGCTTTTCGGCAGAATTGCGTGATAAGGTATAAATAATGCCCGCATCATCACGGTGTTCAATTAGGTATTCTACCAGGCGCGCGTACATGCCTTGTTTAGGCTCTACGGAATAATAAATATTGGGGCGATTGAAACTGGATTTGAAAACTGCCGGTTCGCGCAAAGCCAATTTTTGTATAATATCTTCTTGGGTGATTTGGTCGGCGGTGGCGGTAAGAGCGATTGTCGGTACTTTAGGGAACGCTGTTTTTAAATGGGACAAGAGGCGATACTCCGGCCGAAAATCATGCCCCCACTGCGAAATGCAATGGGCTTCATCGATTGCAAAAAGAGAAATAGGTAATTTTTGCAGCCATTCTAAAAATTGCTTTTCATTGGCGAACAAGCGCTCCGGCGCAATATATAAAAGGCTGAGCTGCCGCTGCTCCAAGGCTTTGTAAATTGCCGCCCGCTCGGAGGGAGAAAGAGTGGAATTCAAATAACTGGCTTTAATGCCGTTTAGTCGGAGTGCATCTACCTGGTCTTTCATGAGCGCAATGAGCGGCGAAATCACTACCGTGAGGCCGGGTAGCATGAGGGCAGGTAATTGATAACAAAGCGATTTACCGCCGCCGGTAGGCATGAGAACGAAGGTGTCTTTTTGTTCTAATACCGAGTGTATGATATCGGCCTGGGGCGGGCGAAACTCATTATAGCCGAATGTATTTTTTAAAATATCAAGGGCGGAAGCCATGGGAAAAAGTTTAAGCACACGCTATCGTAACAAGGCTTAGTGTAATTAGCAAGTAAAATACGGGTACAAAAATTGCGTGAATTTTGGATACGTGATATACTGTACACTATACTGTACATAAAAATATGACCAAACTTAAAGAAGTCGCACGCGTAGATAGGCCTAGAGAAAAAATGCTAGCCTACGGCCCAAGTAAATTAGCCACATCGGAATTAATTGCAATTTTGCTCGGCACGGGTACCAAAGGAGCCAATGCGATTGAAGTGGGAAAAGATATGTTACGAAAGTTTGGTGTGCTTGGTTTGGGGAAGGCCACCATTGAAGAATTAAGCAGTATAAATGGCATTGGTAAAATTAAGGCACTCGAGATTATGGCGGCGTTAGAATTGGGTCGGCGAGTGCTACAGCAAAAAAAATCTAATTTATTACTTTCGCCCCAAGAAGTATGGGAAGAACTAAAAGAGTTAAGAGATTTAAAAAAAGAACATTGTGTAGTTTTTTTTCTCGATTCGATACATCAAATTATCAAGCGAGAGCTGGTTTCGGTGGGGGTATTAAACGCCAGTTTGGTGCATCCGAGAGAAATTTTTGAACCGGCAATCCGGCAAGCGGCGGCAGAAATTATTGTGGCACACAACCACCCTTCCGGGGATAAAAATCCTTCTGCCAGCGACGTAGAAATTACTAGGCGTTTATCTGCAGCCGGCAGTATTTTGGGAATAAATTTAATTGATCACGTGATTGTGGTAAAGGACGGTTGGTTTAGTTTTAGTGAATCTAAATTACTTACATAAAACACGTATGCCCTACTATTTTGATAGCCGCATTAAAAATAGCTGTTTTACTTTTACCGGCACGGCCGGTTATTCCGAGGTCTATAATTGGTATCAGGCTCTTTTGATAAAGGAAGAACCGGCGATTAACTACAAAGCTTCGCTCCCACCACATTATTCGGCCGAAAGTATTCGTGAAAAGTTACGCGTAGCGGGAGTGTTGTCCTTGGTAGAGACGTTTGGGTTTCCTTTGCAAAAAATAGCCATTAATGTTGCTTTGCCTGGTAATAAACGTAAAAAAACCTTTATTGTGGTATATAGAGATGACCAACATTTAAACGCACAACTGGTGTTGGAATGTTTTAGAAATCCATTAACTCCCTATCAAAAAGAGCGGGCAATAAAAAAAACGATAACCAAAGCCCGTTTAATCTGTGCGGATTGGGCCTTGGTCGCAGTTGGAGAGGAAACAGTTTTTGTTGTAAATGTTAAAGACCCTAAGAATGTGGTTTCGTTGCCGTTAATATTAAAATAATATTGCATCGTTTCAATAGGAAGTTTTGCTAAAATATGTATGAAAAAACAGCCTTTTCAGCTCAAAGGAAAAAATATTTCTCTCACCGTGGCCAGGCAAAATTTATTTGATGTCGTCGAGAATGTGTCGAAGGGTGGGGGGCCGATAACACTCACCGAACATGGCGATCCCAAAGCCGTGCTCTTGTCTGTGAAACTCTTTGAACGTTGGGCCGAAATTGTGTCGTCTGGGAAAGATAGCGTGGTAGCTAGCCAGGGCGAGTTATCGAGAAAGACACTAAGCCGGTATGAGCGTTTGGCGCGTAGTTTGGAAAATGCCGGATTTTTGCTACGGGAAAAGCCGGCAATCAGTTACTCTGCCAAGCCAAAAGTTTCAACTAAAAAGTCCAGGTAGCATTTGTCACTACTCATCAGGCATCCCACGTTAAAGATTTTGCCACCAAATTCCCGGAAGGGGTTGATGTGTTAATTGGCGAAAAAGACGGAAACTGTTCGGTGGAGAAAAGCAGCGACTGTAATTAATTCGTTAACGGCAGAAGGGGCACAGTGTGATCCAATTATCCTAAACTCTGGCGGGCTAGGCCGCTCGCGGTAATGAGACGACTGAGTGCAGCCGAGTTGTGGCGGCTCAACCAGATATCAAGCGATAGGTCATAATGCTCGTGCTCTGCTCTAGTCTGTGGACCGAAGTGTAAATTGAGAAGTTTTTCTATCTTTGGAATTCCTACGGCAATTTTTTCCCAGGCGGGATTGGCCTTGGATAAACGGCGAATATTTTCTAGATTAAGGAAGCGACCGGCCCGTGCTAAATCGTTTTTTAAAATTGGGTAATAGCGATTAATTAATTTCCAATCAGCCGCACTTAATTTTTCTAATGAAGCGCTAAGGCCGATAAATTCCGGTGGAATACCCAGCGAGTACAGGGCGCCGGTAAAGCTGATGGCACGGGGCAGTGCCGTTTTGCCCGTTTTTCGGCCATACGACAAGAAACCGAGATGTTGTCGCCGTTCACGACGGCGCGGCATAGCCCCGAACCAGGGGCCAAGATCATTCAATACTGGTAATAATTCCTTCTGATATATAATTTCACTCTCGGTAATAATTTCCATCAAGCGGCGTTGGTGAGTGGGCGGAATTAAAACGGCTTTCGTATGGGGGAGTTTTTGCTTAAGTAGTGCGATTGATTTTTTTACTAGGGGCAAGGGGTGGTCGTAGCGAAAAGCCGACTGCACGGTCACCGTGCGCACTCCGGCATATTGCATCAGAAACGCCGGGATATCCGTCGGTGCAAGTCCACCGCGAAATGGCAAACTTCCTACCCCGATAATCGGAAAAGTAGGAATTTTTTCCGCTGCTGAAAAACGAACTAGCTCAGACAAAGCGATTTTGTTAGCAAGTACAGTGGGTAACAACCCAGAAACCATGGCCGGATCGCTGCGTGCTAAAAAAGGCCGCAGATAAGCGAGGCGGGAATTAAATTTTTTCTGATGCAGGACAATGTATTTTTTGAGCAGTTGGGCAATACCTATTTGTCCACTTACGCTCTCTACAAGCGGGATAAGTTCTAGCTGTTCGGAATTTTGTGGGGTATTGTGATTAAAGGTTGCCATTTTGAACCGCGCTAGTTTTTGGTAGCAAGTTTGAATATAAATGAGCTGCTCCGCCGTTTCGGTCATGGGCAAAATAACTTCAAATAGCGGGCGGTTTTTAAAACTAAGGTCGCGGGCAAAATCTTCGCTGGTCAAAATGACCATCAGCGAACGCAGCAAGCTGTAGCCCTTTTCGTGCCAGACATTAGGCACGCGAAAGGTTAAAAATAAATTACGACCGATCCCGGTTTTTTTGCAGAATTCATAGTGTTCGGAAAACAGTTTGTCTATCACTGCTTCATCCGCGTGCTTCCCTTCAAAGTCCCACATGAATTCCTCCACCCCCAGTGTTTGCCAAGCCGACACGCATTCGGAGAGCTCTTGCTCTGCACTGACAAACGGGTGCCCCGTGGTGCTCCAATACGGCGCTCCGGCATTGTCCGGATGCTGGGTCGCCATGACCGAAGGGATTACGCGGGATAAACGAGGCATAGATTATGATTCGGTGCCTACCGCTTCGCTAATATGCTTAAAGCCGTCTTGGCGTAAGAGGGCGAGCAAGCCTTTGTTAATGTGTTTGGCAAACAGCGGGCCCTGGTAGATAAAACCAGTATACGCCTGCACCAGTTGCGCCCCGGCCTTGATAAAGGCGTAAGCATCTGCAGCCGAAAAAATGCCGCCTACGCCGATAATAGGCAATTCTGGAGCAGTCTTGTGTAGATGACGCACGATCGCGAGTGATGACGCGAATAACGGTCGACCACTTAATCCGCCCGTTTCTTCGATAGAAGTATGTAGTTGGTCGCGTTTGAGGGTGGTGTTCGTAGCAATAATTCCGCTCACCGCATATTTGCGGCAGACCGCTACCACCTCATCAATCGCGTCAAAACTAAGATCAGGAGCGATTTTAACCAGCAGTGGTTTTAGCGGTTGCCCCTGGGCCAGGAGTTTATTTTCTGCTTGTAGTGTCTGTACGATTTGTTCTAGAGCTGCTTTGTCTTGGAGTTGGCGTAAGCCTGGGGTATTGGGCGAACTTACGTTAATCGCAAAATAGTTGCCGTACTTATAGAGCGTGCGAAAACTAAATAGATAGTCAGCAGCCGCTTTTTCGAGAGGGGTGATTTTTGATTTGCCAAGGCTGATCCCCAACGGCCCGGATAATGCACTGGTCGCAGCAAGTGTCTGGGCCATTTTTTCTGCCCCATCATTGTTGAAGCCCATGCGATTAATGAGCGCCTGATCGAGCGGCAGACGAAACATTCGGGGGCGGGGATTGCCTGGTTGAGCATACTCCGTCACAGAGCCGGCCTCGATATGCCCAAACCCTAATGCGCCGAGCATTTTGAGCACCTCGGCATGCTTGTCAAAACCAGCTGCTAGACCAAGCGGGGTAGAGAAAGAAAGTCCGAATACCTGCTGCTTAAGTTCGGAAGCTTTCACTTCGCATATCTGCCGGACTATCGCTAAAAGTGCAGAAAAAGAACCATGACGCATGAGAGAAATAACCAAGCGATGAGCATCTTCAGGATCAGAAAAAAGAGAGAATAACAAAGGACGCAGGAGCGAAGTGTACATAGCAGAAAGATAAATTATAATTTCATCTTGAAAAATATCATAGATAAGTCAAAGAATCCAGATGACGCAATTATGTTTCAATGAGTGACATTAGGAATGACTAAAGAAAAGTGTTAGAATGGTATTATAATACAAAAGTATATGACCCTATTTAAAAATTGGTCGGTAACAAACTTGCAAAAAGTCGTGGGTTTAGTGGAAATTTTATTTTTTGAGTTTATTGCTAGTACCCTGATTGGCAGCTATTACGGTGATTGGAAAGCTTCTCAAGGGGCGTTTGAATGCGCGAGCAAGCCCTGGGAGTTCACCGTGGGTGATTGGGTGGGGTTGATTATTATTTTGGCAATTAACGCTTGGATACTCGTAAACATAGCCCGTCCTAAAATAAAAACTCTTTTTTATCGTCCGCTCCTCAAGGCCGGCCCGTTAATCATGTCTAATCCCGCTATCCCGGCCAGCCGCTATGAATTTTATTCCAATCATCCCTCGTATATTTTTATCGAAGCGTGGAATATTTTTTTAATTAGCTTGTTTTATTTGCCCGACTATACCTATCCGCTCGTGGCCGGGTGCCCGTTCGTGCGCACCTGGTTTGCGGGGCAGGCGATGCTTTTTGTGGCTGTCTTGTATCCGGTGTTACGGCTTTTTTTCTGGTATGTTCTGCGTCGTCGTATTAAAGCCGACAAGCCCTATATCATTGCGCCAGCGCTTGTATTTTTTTCGTTGTTCGCTGCCATAATACCGGGGTTTATGCTGGCGGCCACGGTAACGAGCCACCGCACGGCCAACGCCTTGCCGGTGGTAAATAGCCATACATTTGCCGGTGGCGCTGCCAGTCACCCAGAATTAATGAACGTGCCGGTAAAAATTCAAGGGACGCTGCTTTCTAAAGATCTGGTGTCGTGTCCGTGTTTAGCCACTCAAGAAGCGCAGTGCGCGCGGACCTATGCCGCTCTGGTTGGGCTTACCCCTGAAACAGATTTGTTGTTAATTTTAAGTGGGGCTTCGGAGGGGCCGCTTTTGCCTATATTTAAAGGGGCACCTGATAAGAGAGTAGAATTTTTTGCGGAGCTCGAACCCTTGCCAAACGCGGCCAAAGAACCGTGGAAGTTTAGCGAGTGTGGAGCTGGAGAATTTGGAAGTCTGTCGAATAAGCCTAAACTATATGGGAAAATTGTGGCTCCTTAACTGTCGGATGCGCTAAAAATAGTAGCTGTATTGAAGAGGAGGTTTAAAAATATCAGTGCCTGAAGGTAGTGATATTTTTTTTACTAATTCTCTAGCATTTTGTGGAACGTTCGAGATTGACTAAATCTAAAAAATGTGATATGATAATTTGTTAAATTAAATTAACAAATGTATGAGAAACAGTTTTTTACGTCTATTCTTCGTCGGAATGGTGTTTTTTGGTTTAAGTGTAGCGCTTTCTCCTGCTTCGGCAATAGCCAACGGTAACGTTGTTCCAAATCCAGAAAAGAGCGGGGTTACCTGGAATAATTGCTCTAGCAGCCTTTTAACTAATGATTGGATAGTAACGGCTGGTCACTGTGGCTTATTTACATATAGCAGACGATTGCCATTTGAAACCTTGTCTGTGACGTTTGAAAAACAAAAACAGTGGGCAGATTTTATTGTCTATCACCCCGGCAATGATTATGGGCTTATTCATCTACAAAACGGTTTTAGCATGAATAGCTCAACCGCAGGGTATATTAGGGGTATTTATACCGGCACCTCCGACGAGTTAATGGGTAAAACGTTGCTGCATCAAGGGCGCGGAGGCGATGAGATTTTACGTGAAGCTAATGCTATTCCGGTATCTTATGATGAGTATAAGTTTGCTTTAAATTATCCAGGTGGGGAGTATTCTGTGCCAGGAGATTCGGGTTCCCCGATTTACACTACTGGAAATGCCGGGAGCGTATTGGTTGGAGTTAATCAAAATGGTCAATTTTCCCGTCCCGAATTTACGCGTGAATGGACGCTCGATTATATATATAATCGAGAAATTAGTTTTCCCAAAACTTGGAATGTCTACGACTCAGAGTATCCGGCTTTTTTCGACAGCCCACTTAGAAATAATTATGTAAATGCCATGAGTGAAGAAACTGCCTGGGATCCGTGTCCGCGCTCACCATTTTCTTACACTATTAAATACAGTCTGGAGCCAAATGCAGATTATATTTATATTTATGGCCAGGGAGAAGTAATCACTTTGAACGGTTGGGAAAAGACCTATAGTGCCGAAGGGTATGGGCCGATGCGTTTTAGTATTAGTACCAATGATTCGGTAAGAAGTCCCGGAATTCAAGACATGAAAGTGCGCTGTAATAGCCCGGTGTTGCAAAAAGCAAATACCAATAAATTGTCACTGCCGTGGTCCAATCCATTGCCGAGTAGATTTTATGATAATAAAGATTTGCCGACGATGTGTGGCGGACAAAGTTATAGTTGGCAAGCGGACTACCAGTTTGCCCAGGGTGATGGCGGCGAAATTAACGGACAATCGCTAACCGGTACCGGAACAGCCCAAGGGCTTGTTTCCTCTGGAAAGGATTTGCCTGTCAAAGTGTGGGCCTATAGTTCTAGTGATTCTTTGCCAGGGGAATTTAAAGTATTCCCTATTGAGTGGCCATCACCCTTTTTGCCGGCTAACTTTTCTGCCCAAAAAGATATCGATCCAATGTGTTGGCGTTCGTATGAGTGGAGAGCGTTTTATAATTTTTTCGAGGGTGATCACGGTGTGGTTAACGGACAGCCCTTGATTGGTTATGGTATGGCCACTGGCACTGCGGTAGGAGCGTTAAAAGTGGAAGCGTATACTACTAGTGTTAATTCTTCTTCTACCATGCAAAGCTACAGCACGGGCATAACTCATTTAATGATAAAATGTCCTACTTCGCTAGAGGCAACGGAATCAAAAAGTTCTGGCTTTACTTCCATAAGAACTACATGTTCGCCAGATAAAGCTAAAATTATTTGTCATGGGCCGGAGTGTTTTACGCTGCCATCGGCAGTGCTGCCCAATAGTCAAAGAGCTACGACCAAGTGGAATCCGTGCCGAGGGGGCGCTTTTAGCTGGTATGCTTCGTACGATTTGCAGTATGCAAAAGATCGGTTTATTGTTTCACAGCCTGGTGAGTATTCAAAAGTACTTACCGGTAAAGGTGAGATCGGCCCGATTACAGGTTATGGCGTAATGGATTTAAGCTTGATTACCGATATGAGCGTAAATAGTGTTGGGCTGAAAGAACTGCGAGCGGTCTGCGAAGATTGGGAATAAAGGATAATAAAAAATCGACCGCATGGTCGATTTTTTGTCGAAAAATTTAGCAAGTGGTTATTGGTTGTGTAAGGTATTTTGTAGATCAAAATAATAGTGTTTTGGATTTTTAGGATCAATATAGACTATAACATTTTGGCCGTTTTTTAAGGTATTTATTTCTTCGGCGACCACGGATTCGCTAGTGAAATAATATTTTTTTTGGGTAGATTCATCGGTCCAGTTCGCTTCGGCGTAGTAGCGTGCTGGAGACAGTGATCCGCGGTAAGAGGTAGCACGAAAATTCTGATAGGTAGCATTGATGCTTTGACCGGTTTGTACTAATTTTTTTCTTTCTAATAAATTTTGCTGTGAGTGATTGAGTATAAACGAAAAAATTAGGAGATCAAGACCGATCATGGCTAAAATAGCTGGCAATAAATATAGAGAAAAGAAAGAATTTACTCTGCCGTTTGGCAAGGCTCCCGGCTGGTACAAAACATCCACTGTGTCGCCAATAGAATATTTACTTTTTAGCCAATTTGTAGCATAAAATTCTGCTTGTTCGCCAGTTAGAGTGGTAAATGTAATCAGCGCTTTGCCGGAATGACGCGAATCATCGGAAAGAATATCAGCCACTGTGCCTTTAGCGGACAGGCTGGTGTTTACCTGTTGCAAAGTCTTGAATCCGATTACAAAAGCCGCCAAAAGCAGCAATATTCCCAAGAGGGGAAAAATTTTTCCGAAAGAATGAGTCATGTTTTAGAATTAAAGAAATTTTGACTTAGAAGTGAGTGATTACTTAGACAATCGTTCTTCCACTTTTTTCCAATCTATCGCTTTCAAAAACGCCTGGATATAATCAGCGCGTTTGGTGCCGTAATCGATAATAAAGGCATGTTCGAAGACATCCATTACGAGTAAGGGTACACAGCCAGCCAGATGGCCCATATCATGTTCATTCACCCAGCAATTGAAAAAACGGTCGCCCATGGGATCGTAATACAAAATCGCCCAACCAATACCACGCATGGCGCCAGTGGCGACAAAATCTTTTTGCCAGTTTTCAAAGGTGCCGAATTGTTTGGCCAAAACCGTTTGTAATGGAGTTCCAGTAGCAAGTTGGTTGCCGCCAGAAATCATGTTATCAAAATAATATTCATGCAAACGCATGCCGTTGAATTCCCAGCCAAAGCGGCGTGTCAACTCCGCGTATTCCGGGGCGGAAGCCATATCGCTATCAAGCAGTGTGCGTAATTGATCGGAGAGTTTAATCGTGTTCGTCACGTAACCCTGGTAGAGCGTAAAGTGCGTAGTAAGAAGTTTTTCACTAAAGCCAGGCGTGCCAATGAGCCGGTCGTAGTTTTGAGCAGTATACATAGTGTAAGGAGTTAGGATTTAGGAATTAGCTTGTAGAATAATTAAGTTAAAGTAATAGTTAGTTTATTAAGCATACGCATTATTTGATTAAGATTATTATCGATTTTAGAGTAATCAAAATTTTTACCAAATAATAATCGTTTTGAGATTTCTATATGAGTCTCTAATTCAGAACCAGAGCCAAAAGCAATAATGATAAATTGATGGAATTCTTTTTTGGATCCTCGTCTCCTCCCTCAGCGATATTGGCGGGTATTGAAACGGCCGCTCGACGCATTTGAGAAGTTAATCCATATAATTCAGATTTAGGAAACTGGTCAGTTAGAGTATAAATATCCACTACTAATTCAATTGCTTTTTGCCAAACAATTAAATCTTTGTAAGAATTCATAGTAAATTACCGCTATCAGCTAACTCCTAAATCCTAACTCCTCAATTTAAATTTTGCCCACTAAATCCATTCCTGGTTTTAAGGTTTTGGCGCCTGGCTTCCATTTGGCCGGGCAAACTTCGCCACCATGTTCACGAACATATTGGGCCGCCTGGAGTTTGCGTAGTAATTCTTCGGCATTACGTCCGATAGAATTGTCGTTGACTTCAAACGCCTTTAAAACGCCGTCCGGATCGATAATGAAGGTGCCGCGCAGTGACAAACCCTCGTGCTCGATGAGTGTGCCGAATTCACGGCAAATTTTACCGGTCGGATCTGCCCCCATTGGGAAAGTGATGTTTTTAATAGCCGGAGAATTATCGTGCCAGGCTTTGTGCACGAAGACGGTATCGCGGCTGATGCTGATTACTTCGGCGTTTAATTTCTTAAATTCTTCGTACAATCCATCCATTTCTTCGAGTTCGGTAGGGCAGACAAACGTGAAATCAGCAGGGTAAAAAAACAAAATTAGCCATTTTCCCAGGTAGTCTGACAATTTAATTTTTCGGACCCCTTCATTTTGAAAAACTTCCATCGTAAGATCAGGCACGTTTTGTCCGATTAAGGGCAGTTTGTTGACAGCGAGTTCATTCATATGAGTACTAGATTAGATTTAACAAATCATTAATAAATATTATGCTTGTATAGTACAGTCTTAATCCCTCTAGGAATGGTAGGGGAAGCCGCAGCGATTGTCAATTTTAAACACCAAAATAACGTTTCACGACAAAGCCCAAGCCAAAATTAATAGCCGCCGCACCCAGGCTAAGCACCAGCATTTGTACCGTTTTTTTGCCAAACGGCTCTTGGCGAGAAACCGAGGTGTAAGCATTAAAAGCTATAATAATAATGACGGCGGTGATGATCGACGTTGTTAAAGCCGCGAACACATTGGTGATAAAAAAATACGGCGTAACCAGTAGAACAACCGCGATGCTATAAGCCGCGCCCGTGGTAAGCCCTAGGCGTATCGATTTTTCTTTTTTCTCTGGCTCGGCCTCGGCTGATAGATACGAGGAAATTGCCATCGACAGCGATGCGGCTAGCCCGGTAATGAGAGCAACCCGGGCGATAAGCGAGGTAGTGCCAAGAGCCAGTGTCAAACCCGCCAGCGCCCCGGTGATTTCCACGATTGCGTCATTGAGCCCCAGGATCATGGCACTCACATTAGCAAGCTCCCGGTTATCAATCATGCCCAAAATCGCCTGTTCGTGATCCTGTTCGTCGCGCAACATGGTAGCAATTTGCGGATAGTCACTTTGCAAACGCTCATAGAGCCCTATGGCCAATTTTTCTCCTTTTTCCATCAATTTAAGCCCGAAACTTAATCCCAATAGTCGCGTCACCAGATAATAAAACCAAATATGCAGGGTGTTTGGTTTTACCTCTTGCCCTGTAATGGAGCGCCACAATTCATGGTGTTGATATTCTTGCGCCGCTAACCGCTCGATGATGGCCCGGTTATGGGGCTCTTTCACGATGCAAGCGATTTTTTTATAAATCCAATATTCGGTCAGTTCATTGCGCTGAATAGCCAGCAGCTGTTTATTCATACAGATAAAAAACTACAGAGTGTCTTTCACGCGTTCTGTTAGGCTCTTTGTTCGATAATTGGAATAAATAAGCCCAAAAATAAACAAAGAAGTAGAAGTAAACGCCGAGAATAAACAATATTGGCACCAGGCCCGGATAACAAAGGCTTGCAAAAAGGTAAACCACAGCGAAAAGAGAAATCCGATGATGGTATAGTGGGCAAGTACGCGCAAGATTTTTTCGTCTCTAATATCCAGGTAAAGCACAGTACCAAGAAGTACCGACGTATAGTACATGAGCCCCAAGAGAGCCACGGGGATGCCGAAAATGAAAGAGTAAGGGCTGGTAGTCACTTGTTCGCAGCCGTGCGTAATGGTGCAAGGCGGAATCTCGCCACGGAAATGCTCGATGGTTAAAAAGCCGGCATCCAAAAATCCTAGTAAGCCAAATAATAAGAGTCCGCCGATAAAAATTTTTTTAAGATTAATTTTCATGCGATTTAAATTTACTTGGTAACGAGAGCGGAATCAATCAGGTTTTTAAACTCCTCTAGATTGATCGGGTTAGGGGATATTTGTTTGCCATCCAAAAAGAATGTTGGAGTGCTGTTAACCCCTGATTGTTCACCGCTCGTTTGGTCGGCAGTCACTTCGGCTTTGGTGGACGGGTCAGACAGATCTTTTTTGAATTGATCTACATTGAGGCCGAGTTGCCCGGCATACCCGGCAAATAATTCATCAGTTTTACTGCTGTTGGACCAGCTATTTTGCGTGCTGAATAACAGATCGTGCATCGGCCAGAATTTACCCTGTTTCCCGGCTGCTTCGGCTGCAATCGCCGTCGCCATCGCATTGCCATGTTGAGGAAGTGGAAAGTGACGATACGCGAACAAAACGGTGCCCGCATATTGTTTTTGCAACTCCTTCAAGAGCGGTTCGTAGCTGGCACAAGCCGGGCATTGAAAATCGGAATACTCGACCAGGGTTAATTTGGCAATGCTGCTGCCCATGGTCCAGTCTTGGGCGTTGACCGCCGGAATAGTCGCATCACCATTTACAGTTGCTCCGCTGCGCGACCCGGCGCCGAGGCGCATTATGCCGTACAAAGCGAGGCCAAGTAGGGCGATAACACCCATCCAAAGTGCGAAGCGGTGTAACATCTTTTTTATGGCAGAGGTATCAGAAGAAGTCTGTTTCATAGATTTTCAAAATATAAGACAAAAAATCGTATTAGCAGTTATTATACCGTTAGAAGAAGAAAAAATTCAAGTCTTTTAATATATAAAAATTGAATAAAAGGGCTAATTTTAAATAGATTAAAATTGAGTTGAATTGCTGTAATTAGATTGACAAAATAGCAGTAGTATGCTATTATTTTTAGTTATTTTTGTTTTTATTTACGAAATAACATAAAAAATTTAATTTTGATTGTCCCATAACTCGTACCAAGGAGGAGGGTACATGACCATCTCGTTTGAGAACTTAACCACAGAGGAGTTCGCGGCATACGTCGCCCATCAAGTGAGAAACTTGATGGGCGTGGCGAAACTCCTGGGGGACCCCCCAGCTGGCCTCTCGACGTCGAAGGCCAGAAAGTTGAACAAGCCCTCATGGGTCATAAGCGGCCAGATATCCTGGTCAGCATCTGGGGCCTGGTGTATGAGCAGGTGGAAAGTCCCGCCGAACAGGCCCTGGCCTTCCTCTTCCGGTTCAACGGGGAGCGGCGAATCGCAGGCGCCAAGATGAACCCAGAGAAGCTCCGGGAAAGTCTGCGTCTGGCCCTTACCTTGAGCGACCAGATCCCTGACGGCCCGAAGAAGCATCGTGTGATCGGCCTCGCGTGTTACCATGGGGGCATTACGGAGGGGGAACTCCTCGGCAATCACGTGGCCGCCGCCGTCTGGCACCGGCGTGGGGCCGAGAACGATCGCCTCGCGGGTGATCTGGGCGGAGCCGCCATCTCCGATTTCTCGGCCGCCGTCTCGGATCTGCGCCAGGCGCTGGCGACCGAGCTTGGTGTGGATGAGGCCCGCGAGCGCCTCCAGCGGGGGTACGCCCACCTACAGCAGACGCTGCGCGACACCGAGAACGCCAAGCGCAAGTACTGGCGGGATCACAACGCCCGCGAATGGATGGTCCAGCTCGGGGTCTCCATCCCAACCTAGACCCGTTCTTGCCCCCCCCCCCCCCGACCCGTCGCCCGCCTGTCCGCGCCCGACGAAACCCGCCCGAGGCCTGGTCGCCCTCATAACTCATTGATTTTTATATAATATAGAACGCAATGAATTAAAAACATCCCGATAGTATCGGGATGTTTTTTTGTAAAATTTTTGTCTGTTAAAGTTCAACAATTAAATTTTTCTTAATTTTGGCGGCTAAAGAAAAATCCTTTAACTCTTGGGGTTCATGCAAGAACACATTATATCCCCGTTCGTCATAGCGCGGTACCAGATGCCAATGCACATGCTTGGCTTCGTCCATATACACTAGGTAGACTTTTTTTACTCCCAGTGTTTTTAGAAGGGCGGAGCGCACCTCGTCTACTTTGTCCATCAGATATTCGTACTCTTTTTTCTCCAACAGATGCAGGTCGCTAACCGGCTTTTGCCACACTACTACGGTATGGCCTTTGACAATCGGGAAATTAGCGAGACAAGCATACAAAATATTGTCTTCGTAAATCATCGCTTCGGGGTGCGGGGTTGGAAGAGCGGATTTCATGCGGCCAAAAAAGAAATTATTTATTGGCAATTGCCTGATCAATAATCTGTTTGAACGATTCAAAGGGCAGAGCACCACTTACGAGTTGGCCATTGATAAAGGTGGCCGGGGTGCCGCTGACGCCTTTTTGTTCACCTTCTTGCATATCGGTTTGTACGCGCTTGGCATATTTGCCCGAGTCGATACAGTCATTATATTTGCTGGTGTTGAGGCCGAGCTGCTTGCCCCAGGTCTTGAGTTGTTCCAGGTTCAGTTGTTCCTGATTGCTGAAAACCAAATCATGGAATTGCCAGAATTTACCCTGTTCGGCTGCACATTCTGATGCTTCGGCAGCTTTTTGTGCGTACGGATGAATGCTGGTGAGCGGGAAATGACGATAGACAAAACGAACTTTGTTGCCGTATTCCTTCACTACTTGCTGTAAAGTTGGGAAAATACGTGAGCAGAACGGGCATTGGAAATCAGAGTATTCGATCAAAGTTACTGGAGCGTTGGCTGGGCCAATCACATGGTCCTGGCTCGTAACAGTAAAAGCTTGAATTGGTGGCGGTGTGTTGTCGTCAGTTGGTTGTTGGTTGTTTATTACGGTCGGTTGTCCTGCTACTGGGGTGCCGCCCATGATGGCTACGCCTTTAAAAAATAAGGTGCCGAGCACAATGTTGCCAGCGAGCGACAATAAGCTGAAAGCCCCCAAAAAGCCCATCATTAATGAAGCTTTGGGAGACAATCCTTGCAGCCAGGAGCCGGAATTCATTGCGTTGGATGTTTGGTGATCCATAAAATAAAATTACACTAAAATTAATAAAAAAATACTATTCGAGCGGCGGTACTTCTTCGCTGCTGGTTTCTTTCCCTTTTTCACCCGGCTCCTCATCTGGTGCATCGCCGCGTTCTACCACTTCCCAGACTTGTTTTTTGATTTTATTCAAAACTGGCTGGTGTTCTTTCAAGAAGGTTTTGGCATTTTCGCGACCAACGCCTAATTTTTCCTCACCGAATAAATAGGAATTACCTTTTTTGTCGATTACTTTGTAAAGTGTCGCCACATCAAGGATATCACCGGCAACAGAAATACCTTCGTTATACATGATATCGAATTCACAGGTGCGGAACGGTGCGGCTACTTTATTCTTCACGATTTTTACCTTTACGCGGTTGCCGATAATTTTGTCGCCCTGTTTGATTTGCGCGGCACGGCGGACTTCGATACGAACCGAAGAATAAAATTTAAGAGCGACTCCACCGGTGGTGGTTTCGGGATTGCCAAAGACGATACCGATTTTTTGACGCGTCTGGTTGATGAAAATAACCAACGTCTTGGATTTGCTGACGATACCAGTAAGTTTGCGCAGTGCCTGGCTCATCAGGCGGGCCTGCAGACCCATATGCGAATCGCCCATTTCTCCTTCGATTTCGGCTTTCGGCACGAGAGCGGCCACCGAGTCGACGACAACGACATCAACCGCGTTCGAGCGGACCAACGTCTCGACGATTTCGAGTGCTTGTTCCCCGGTATCGGGTTGAGAGATTAATAATTCATCTACTTTCACGCCGATTTTCTTGGCATAATCCGGATCAAGAGCGTGTTCGGCATCCACAAAGGCTGCGATACCGCCCAGTTTTTGCACTTCTGATACAATGTGTTGAGCGAGCGTGGTTTTACCACTGGCTTCGGGCCCATAGACTTCGATAATACGTCCCCGGGGTACGCCGCGCACACCCAAGGCGATATCCAGAGACAAACATCCAGTTGGCACTGCCTCTACCTGCATGGCTTTTGCTTCACCAAATTTCATGATCGCTCCATCGCCAAATCGGCTTTTGATCTGTTCGATAGCTGTTTCAGCTGCTTTCAGTTTTTCTTTGACTTCCTCCGATATCGTCGCTTTTGGCATACAATAGGTATATGAATTAAGAATCAGGAGTAAAAAATCAAGAAAGTACAGCTGCTTGATTCCTCATTTCTTATTCTTTATTCTTTAGTGTCACCGTATTTTTTGAGCGGGCGATCAGATGCCTTGTGACTACAGTAGTTTTACCGTGTTTACGCATGGCGGAAATAACTACGGTGTTGAGTCCATTCGTCAGGTCAACCGGCACGGAAAATAAACCTTGATTATTTAACAATACTTCCTGACCGTTGATCGATAATTTAGTTTCGGCCTCGGTTTGTCCGGCGATGGTCGTGTTCAAATCGTTCACGATCGCGCCTTCGAGCGGATAAAATACTGTTAATTTAGGCGGCTGTAAAATCCCCTTCACCTGCCAGCCCAGATACCCCACCAGTAATAATACAGCAAACCCCCCAATTAAATTTCGTACAAAAATACTGACGGAGTTGAAAGGTAGGCGTGGTAGCTCGGTGCGCGGGTGGACCATTTTTAAATCTGCCAAACCATTTTGTTGTATGAATTGGGCGATACACACTTCCGGGTCAAGCTCAAGGGCGGTGGCCAGCGCCCGAACATATGATAAGCGGAACGTTTTGGTGGGTGGCAACTCGTGAAAAGCGCCTCGTTCTAGGGCCATAATATATTTAACCGGCAGATGAGTTTTGGCACTTAATTCTTCTATGCTCCAGCCGTGCTTATTCCTGGCATCAGCCAGATCGTGCATCAAGCGTTTGGTGTGAGACAGAGTTTTGAAACAAAAAATTGCCATAACGCTTATAATGAAACAAAGAAATCATCGTCACTGTCTTCGTCTTTTTTCTTGGCTGGTTCCGCAGACTCTGTAGTCGTAGGCTCAGTCGTCTCGATTGCAGAGTTTTCAGGTTGTGCCTCTGTTGGCGGGGCTGGTGCATCGAATACCGAGCCGCCCAAATCCATCGTCTGTTCTTCGGCAGGCATTTCTGGCGCGTCTTCTAAATGTTCGGTAAATACTTCGCGTGGTTTCGCTCCGTCTGCCGGACCTACTATACCAGCCTCTTCTAGTTCGTCAAGCAAGCGCGCGGCGCGGGCATAGCCCACTTTCATCCGGCGCTGTAATAGTGAAGCGCTGGCTTTGCCACTTTCCAAAATAAGTTGTTTCGCTTCGTTAAATAAAGGGTCTTGATCGTCACTCGGCCCGCCAAAAAGGTTGGCCGTGCCGCTACCGGACGCTCCGCCTTTAGAGACGATGGTTTCGTCATACACTGGCGGCTCGTCGCCTTTCAGGTAATCAATGACACGTTTCATTTCTTCTTCCGATACATACGCTCCTTGTATACGTTTTGGTTTTGAAAGTTCTGCGGTCAAAAACAACATATCACCGCGACCAAGAAGCTGCTCGGCTCCTGGGCAATCTAAAATGGTGCGTGAATCAATGAGAGACGCTACCGAGAAGGCTACGCGCCCTGGGATATTAGCCTTCATGAGGCCGGTAATAACTTCCACACTCGGCCGCTGAGTGGCAACAATCAGGTGAATACCTACGGCGCGGGCCATCTGGGCGATGCGAATAATTCCGCCTTCGACTTCACTCGAAGATGTAGCCATCAAATCCGCCAGTTCGTCGATCACAAATACCAGGTAGGGGAGTGGTTCAGCTGCCTTTTCATTATACGACAGAATATCGCGTTTGCCGGCAGCTGCGAGCACATCGAAGCGTCGTTCCATTTCTTGGATAGTCCATTTGAGCGCATTGACGGTTTTTAGGGCATCGGTAATAACCGGCGTCAATAAATGCGGGATGCCGTTATAGAGGGTTAATTCTACCCGTTTAGGATCAACCATGATGAAGCGCAACGTGGCCGGGGTATTTTGGTATAACAAACTTAAAATAATTGTATTTATACCTACGGTTTTCCCGGCTCCGGTTGCCCCGGCAATAAGCAAATGTGGCATACGTGGTAAATCACCCAGCCATACCTTGCCCGCCACGTCTTTGCCAAGCGCCACCTGCATATTATGTTTGCGGCCCTGGAATTCCGGGCTTTCGAGTAGTTCGCGCAAACTTACCATCGCCACCTTTTCATTTGGTACCTCTATACCGACCAGTGATTTACCAGGAATAGGGGCTTCGATGCGAATTGGGTGCGCGGCTAGCGCGAGCGCCAGATCATTATTTAAGGCCGTAATGCGGGTGAGCTTCACGCCTTTGGCTGGATGCAACGAATATTGGGTAACGGTGGGCCCTACCCGCACATCTGCCATTTCCACATCAATGCCGAAGTTTTTGAATGTGTCGGCAATGATTTTGCCATTTTCTTCGATATCACCGGAGGTGGGTTTGCTTTTAGAGGTGTTTAATAAATCAAACGGCGGTAAATCGCGATACACAGGCGCCGGTTTGTTAATGGGCATGATAGGCGGAGTGGGCGTAGTAATTTTGGGTCGTACAAATTCAGAGGATTTTTTAATTGTGGGTTTGTCGTCGTTACTTTCTTCTTCATCATCTGTTTCTTCAATCTCTTCTTCGTCTTCGGCCTCGGACTGTTTGCCTAGTTTACCGCGTACAAAGGAACGCTCGAAAGAAGTGTCTGCTGCTTGGGTGGTGGGGGAGGCTCGTTTGAAGATGCCAAAAAATAATAAAATGTGTTTGCCGACAAAACCCAAGGCCAAAAACAATTTACGATGTAAATCGATGAGTTCGGCGAGCGTGGTATTGAACAAAAATATAATCGCGGTAATGAGTAGGCCGATCAAGATGGCGAGACCGCCCCAGTAGCCGATGTAGATAGAGAGCGGGTAGGCCAGGATAAAACCAATCAATCCGCCGCCGCCATCGCCGGTAATAATGCGGTCATAGGAAGGATCACTTAATTGTACGATGCCGTTGAAACTTAAAAAAAACAGAATACTTCCCAGCCAATGAGTGGGGCGATAGTCATAATCAGCCCGCCGGGTCATGAGATATGCAACCGTAATTAAAATCAAGGGGAAAACGTAGCGGACTTTGCCAAAAATAAAAATTAGCAAAGCGTCGATAAATTGCCCGGCTACACCCGCGAGGTTAAAAAAGCTAAGGGCACAGACAATAGCGGTTACGACCAATAAAATAGCCAACAAGCCGCGATTTATTTCGGGGTTCAAGTCGATGCGTTCCCAAAGCGACGGTTGGCGGGCACGGTGGCGGGACATACGGGGCGAAAAGTTAGGAGCTAGTTGGTAGTAAACAGGGGGATAAAAAGTTTTGAAAATACATTATAACACAAAAACGCTCGAACTGTCATAGGAAAATATGCCAATCTGGGTAGATATTAATTAACTTGCACCAGTAGTACCCGGGGGTCTGGGGGTTTCTGCTGTGTGAGCGTCTAGAATAGACAGAATAGTATTTTCCTATGTTCCAATAGCGAGTTCAGAAACCCTCCAGGACTTTTTGGTTACTTTTTAGTGATAAAAAGTAACATCACTCAGCACAATTAATTATTTAAATAAAAACTCAACAAAAATTGTTGAGTTTTTTGGATTATTTCACCGCGAGGCTGCGAATAGCGTTGCAGGTTTTAGCTTACGAATCTAATTTCAAAAACGTCGACCAAAAAACAAGCGTGTTGTTTATTTGGTAGGAGAGAGTGTCTTTAAAAATCCGATCCGGTTGAAACATCAACTCTATCGCAGCGTCGCAGGGAAACAAGGTTAGAAATTATTTGTGACTGACTAATTTTAGTCTTTTAAAAAAATACGTCAAGGGGCGAGTTGTGTGCGTATTTTTTAGACTGCAAATATTGACATTTTGTAAAAAATAAGCTGTAGTAAGGGTGTAAGGAGGGCTGTGATGGAACGGAAAAAAAATCTCGAGTTTTATACAGTTCGTAAAGATCTCGCGGCCGTGTTTACGGTCGGCGAGAAAGGCAAGACAATTTTGATTTTGATTTGTTTCTCGTTGGAGGACCTGTGCCTCCAGCTCGCGAGGCGGCAGGCGGAGTTAAATCTGCCAGACATTGCCACTACAGTCGTTCACGCGCAGATGGCCGGGTTGCCACAGCGCAGTGAGCGTGTGGTGGTGGAGCTGGTGGGTGAGGAGGCCCATCTCCTCCACCAGGTGATCGTGGGGGAGGAGCTGGTCTCGACTGAGGCCAGCATCAACGAGACCTTGTTCGGCGGCCGGAAGCCGCCACAGGCGTGAGTTCATTGTTGGTGATGAGGTGGGCATCGCCAAAACTTCGACCTGAATCCCACTTTTTTTCTTAAAAAATTGAGAAAAAAAGCAGTTTCAGGTGAAGTTAGCGCACAAAATAAAACAACTCCTTGAAAAAGGGGTTGTTTTTAATTGTGCATAACTCCAATGCTATTTTTTAAATAATACAGTATTTAATCTAAAATAAGCCAAAAATGTGTTTAAATATTGACAATTTACCCACAACTTGCTGCTGTTGACAATCCTTATATATAAAGGTAAAATCGAACTACTTTGTATTGGCTTCGGCTAGATGACCGGATAAATGTCTTATTCTAGCCAAAAAGACAACTTTTGCAAGGTGCGATAATCTATTTACCCCATAGAATGTCAATCGCTCCCCAGTTACTTCGGTCATAACAATAACGGTTTACCCCAAAAACCTGTTTTTTTGTTTGTGCTCAAAATTAAGTTGAGGCCCGAACTGTCGCTTTATGTAAGCGAGTGTTTGCTTCTTAACTAAAGTTAGCCTATGCCGTTATTCAAACATCAACCGATTCGTGATGCGGACCGCAAATTCATGAATTCGCCTAAGAGCCGTCAGCCGCTGCCTGATTTGATTGAATTGCAAAAAAATTCCTACGACTGGTTTTTGAAACAAGGTATCAAAGAACTGTTTGAGGAAGTGTCGCCGATCACTGATTTCACCGGCCGTGATTTGGAATTGTCGCTCGAAAATTATTATCTCGACGAGCCGCGTTTTGACGAAGTCACCTGCCGTGAACGCAACATTACCTACGAGGCCCCGCTGCGCGTGGTCACTCGCCTTGTAAACAAACGCGACAAACAAAGCAAATCCCAGGAAATCTATTTGGGCGACGTGCCTCTCATGACGACCCGCGGCACCTTTATTATCAATGGTATCGAGCGTGTCGTTGTGTCACAGTTCATCCGCAGCGCTGGCGCTTTCTTCACTGCCGAAAATGTACGCGGACGCCGTTACTATGGAGCGAAAATCATTCCGAATCGTGGCGCTTGGATCGAAGTTGAGACTGATAGCAGCAACGTGATGTGGATCAAAGTAGATCGCAAACGTAAAGTTGCTGCCACCTCGCTCTTGCGTGCGTTTGGCTATGAAACCGACGAACAGATTAAAGAATTGTTCGCGGGCGTAAACACTCATCCTCGTGTTGATTACGTAGAAGCGACCCTCAAAAAAGATTTGGCTAAAAGCATGGAAGAAGGTTTGATCGAAGTCTACAAACGTATTCGCCCGGGCGATCTCGCTACCGCCGATAATGCCAAGAGCCTGATTTACGCCATGTTCTTCAATTTCGATCGCTACGATTTGGGCCGCGTTGGTGTCTATAAATTCAATACCAAATTTGATCAGAATTTAACTGATGCGGATTACGAAAAGAAAGAGTTCCGCGTGCTGTCTCCAGAAAAATTATTGTCGGTTTTGAAAGAAGTGGTACGTCTGAACGTAACCCAAGAAGAACCGGATGATGTTGACCACCTCGGCAACCGTCGTATCCGCGCGGTTGGTGAATTGGCCCAGAATCGTTTCCGTATCGGGTTGTCACGCATGGAACGTATCATCAAAGATCGCATGAGCACCTACGAAATGGCGCAGCTCACCCCGAACAAACTTATCAACGCCCGCCCAGTT
>CAZPCV010000003.1:0-3641 GCA_964585245.1 uncultured Gammaproteobacteria bacterium | reverse complement strand
TTCGCGAATTCTTCATGAGTTCCCAGCTTAGTCAATTCATGGATCAAACCAATCCCCTTGCCGAGCTCGAACACAAACGCCGTTTGTCGGCTCTAGGGCCCGGCGGTTTATCGCGCGATCGGGCTGGTTTTGAAGTGCGTGACGTGCATACTACGCATTACGGTCGCATTTGTCCGATTGCTACTCCAGAAGGACCGAACATCGGTTTGGTTAACCACCTGTCCAGCTATGCTCGCGTGAATGAATTTGGCTTTATCGAAACCGCTTACCGCAAAGTCTTGCGCGAAGTGAAAAACGATCCGAAATTTACCGAAGGCGAAGTCTTGCGTGGCGAAGTCGGCGGAGTTGCCGACGGCACCGCGATTACCAAAGATGTCGCGGCTAAACTGGCCAAAGTAAAACAAGACATGATCCCGGTACGCCCGCGCGTCACCGACGAAGTCGTCTATCTCAATTCGTTCAAAGAAGAAAAAGTTGTTACCTCGACCGCGAGCACGCTCGTCGATGATCGCGGCTATTTCCTCGAAGAAAACGTGCCAGCCCGCGTGTATGGCAAACCTGGCGTAGCCCCTTCTGTCGATCTCGACTATCTCGATATCGCTTCGAACCAGGTCGTAAGTGTCGCAACCTCGTGTATCCCGTTCCTCGAACACGACGACGCTACCCGCGCCCTCATGGGTACGAACATGCAGCGCCAATCCGTGCCTTGTATCAAGCCAGAGCCTCCGCTTGTCGGCACGGGCATCGAGCGTGAAGCAGCCCGTTATTCCGGGCATATGGTCTTGGCCGATGCTGATGGTGAAATTACCGAAGTCGATGGCCACCATGTAGTGTTGACTACCAAAAAAGGTGAGAAATTCAGTTATCGCTTAAACAAATTTGTCCGCTCCAACGCGTCTACCTGTATCGATCAGCATCCAGTGGTTAATCTGGGTGAACAAGTACGCAAAGGTCAGCCCCTGTCTGATGGCCCCTCTATCCGCCAAGGCGAATTGGCCCTCGGCCAGAACATGCTGGTGGCCTATATGTGTTGGGAAGGTTTCAACTACGAAGACGCCGTTATTATTTCGGAGCGCCTGGTACAAAATGACGGGTATACCTCTATCCACATCGAAGATTATACCGTGGATGTCTGCGAGACCAAACTTGGTCCGGAATTAGTTACGGCCGATATCCCGAACGTCAGCGAAGAAAAATTAAAGAACCTCGACAGCGAAGGCATTATCCGCATTGGCGCAGAAATTAAATCCGGTGATATTTTGGTCGGTAAAATTACTCCGAAAGGCGAAACTGAACTGAGTCCGGAAGAGCGGTTGCTGCGCGCCATCTTCGGTGAAAAGGCTCGTGATGTCCGCGATTCTTCACTCTACCTCGAACATGGTGAACACGGTAAAGTTATTGGTGTCCAGATTTTCTCGGCCGAAAATGGCGACAAATTGGAACCGGGCGTAATTAAACGCGTGCAGGTAACGGTGGCAGACTTACGCAAATTACAAGTCGGTGACAAAATGGCCGGCCGCCATGGTAACAAAGGTGTCGTCTCACGTATTGTGCCAGTCGCCGATTTACCATTCCTTGAAGATGGTACCCCGGTTGATATTATTTTGTCCCCGCTTGGTGTCGTATCGCGTATGAACTTGGGGCAGCTGCTCGAAACCCATCTGGGATTAGCCGCCAACGCTCTTGGCTACAAGATTGCCACTCCGGTTTTGGATGGATTGACTGAGGAACAAATTAAAGAAGAATTGAAAAAAGCCGGCTTCCCAGTGAGCGGTCAAGTGCAGCTCTACGATGGCCGCACCGGTGAACCATTCGATCATGAAACGACGATCGGTTACAACTACATGTTGAAACTCAACCACATGGTCGAAGATAAAATTCACCAGCGTTCAATCGGTCCATACAGTCTTATCACGCAGCAGCCATTGGGTGGTAAAGCCCAGTTTGGTGGTCAGCGTTTTGGTGAAATGGAAGTCTGGGCTCTGCAAGCGTATGGTGCCGCGCACACCTTGCAGGAAATGCTCACTATCAAATCCGATGACGTACCGGGCCGCAGCAAAGCCTACGAAGCGATCATTAAGGGCGAACAGGTCAGCCGCGTCAATATTCCGGAATCATTCAATGTGTTGGTACGTGAATTAAAAGGCCTCTGTCTTGATGTTGGTCTCTTGAAACAAACGGAATCCGGCGAATATCGCCCGGTCGAAGAAGTCCGTGCCGAAGAGGAAAAACAGCGAAAATTTGAGGAACAGCCTAGTCAAGAATAAACCATTGTTTCTCTAGCTTTCTAACCTCTAATCCCTAACAACTATAACCTCTATATTTATGTCACGCGACGCACTTCACTCCATGGATTTCGACGCTATCCGCCTCAAGCTGGCCTCACCCGAAGTTATTCGGGCTTGGTCTTATGGCGAAGTCGATAAACCGGAAACTATCAACTATCGTACGCAAAAGCCGGAAAAGGGCGGGCTCTTCGCCGAAGAAATTTTCGGGCCGGTCAAAGACTGGGAATGTTATTGTGGTAAATATAAGAAAATCCGCTACAAAGGTATTATCTGTGATAAATGTGGCGTAGAAGTTACGAATTCGCTCGTTCGCCGCGAACGCATGGGCCATATCGAGCTTGTGGCCCCCACTACTCATATTTGGTTCTTGCGCTCCGTGCCGTCGAAAATCGGCTTGGTGTTGGATCTTTCTGCTTTAGCGCTCGAAAAAGTTATCTACTTTGCTTCGTTTATCATTACTTCGGTTGATGAAGAAGGCAAAAAGCAGACCTCTGATCTTTTGCGCCAAGAGTATAAACAAAAGAAAAAACAGATCGACCGCGAACGGGACGAAGCCTTGTCTGCCGCTGGGGATGATAATGGTAAACGCGATCAGATTGCAGACGATGCCGAACGCAAACAAAAAGCGCTTGATGCTGATTTCCAGCAGGCTGACAAAGATTTGAAAGAATTGCAGGTATTGAAAATCGTGTCCGAAAATAAATATCAGGAATTGTCTTTGCGCTACGGTCATTTGTTTGAAGCGTCCATTGGTGCCGAGGCAGTACACAATTTATTATCCCGCATCAATCTCGAAGAAACGGTCAAGAAAA
This sequence comes from uncultured Gammaproteobacteria bacterium, assembly GCA_964585245.1. GTDB lineage: Bacteria > Patescibacteriota > Patescibacteriia > Magasanikbacterales > GWA2-37-8 > CAZEDL01. Next base: position 541 of record CAZPCV010000003.1, on the reverse strand, counting down.
TCGAAGCTGAACTAGAAGTTACGAAAGGTGCCAAACTAGAACGCATGATCCGCCGCAAAAAATTATTGAAGAGCCTGATGATGACGAAGATTCGTCCCGAATGGATGATTCTCAAAGTCATCCCAGTTATTCCGCCGGATTTGCGCCCGATGGTCGCGCTCGATGGTGGTCGTTTTGCCACCTCTGATTTGAATGATTTGTATCGCCGTGTTATCAACCGCAACAATCGCTTGCGCCGCCTGACCGAGCTGGATGCCCCCGAAGTTATTTGCCGCAACGAAAAACGCATGTTGCAAGAAGCGGTGGATGCGCTTATCGACAACAACGCCCGCCATTCCAAAACAGTCACGGCCAGCACCGGTCAGAAACGCCAGTTGCGTTCGCTCGCCGATATCTTGAAAGGTAAGCAAGGGCGCTTCCGCCAGAACTTGCTCGGTAAACGTGTCGACTATTCCGGCCGTTCGGTTATCGTGGTTGGTCCGCAGCTTAATATAGATGAATGTGGGTTGCCCAAACGCATGGCACTTGAACTCTTCAAGCC
>CAZPCV010000002.1:0-52361 GCA_964585245.1 uncultured Gammaproteobacteria bacterium | reverse complement strand
CTAATTTATATTCAGCCGCCAAGTCTGGGAAACTTTGTTTGAAGCGGCGCCAGGCGTCTACCAAATAGTGTGCTCCTTTATGTTTCACCAACCGCGATACCATCAATAAGTATTTTTGCGGTTTTACTCCCCATTGGGCAAGGGTGCTGGTGCCGGCAGTTTCGGGCACGCCGACACCATTCGGGATATACACGGTATTTTCACGATATTCATTGAAACAATAATTTTGAATGGTTTTCGAGACAGCGATAGTCTTGTGCGGGAACAGACACGCGGCTCTTTCGCCGAGCTTTAATAAGAAGCGGGCGAATGGACCCCATTTTTGATGGTAGCGATCAATACAGTGGAAAGTTACTACCACTTTGATGCTGGGTTTGAATAAGCGAGGAATGAAGCTCAGCAACGATGGGCCCACGCCATGGTAGTGAATAATATCCGGTTTTTGGAACAAGGCATGAATAGTGGCCGTAAAGGTGTGCACGATCGCATCTAGATGTTTGCTGTGTAGTGTCGGAGCGCGCAATAACTGCACCCCTTTATGAGAGGTTTTTGTAACCGGGGTATACCAGTCTCGGACGTATGCTAAAACATCGTGCCCTTCTGCTGCCAGGCGAACACTAAGCTCTTCTACATGGCGTTCAATACCGCCGTAGATGGTCGGAAGACCTTTTTGGCCGATCATCACAATACGCATAGTTTTAGCGTTATGTTACTTATAAAACCATAAATAATAGCACATTTTTAGGTATTTGTCAAGGGGTAATTACAGTCATAAAATCTTCATTTTTAGCCAAATTTTTAGCATTCAACTAATTGGCATTTTGGCCGTTTGGTAAATTTTTTAGAATCTGACTTGTTTCAAGGATCAACAACCGGCTGCTTTGTTGACTTTTTTAATTAGATTGGCTATTATTTGTATCGTTACCCAAAAGCACGCCTAGCTCAGTTGGTTAGAGCACCTCGTTTACACCGAGGGGGTCAGGGGTTCGAATCCCTTGGCGTGCACATCTAATAAAATGTCCAAAGACCCCTGTTAAAAATTTACTACTAATAGACCAGAGGTCGGAATAAAAAAACGCTAGATATGTATCTGGCGTTTTTTTAGTGCTGTAATGAAGCTTGTAATACTTTGTAGTCGTGGCAAGTAGGGCAAGGTTTATTTCTGTTGGATTATTTTAAGAAGTACGGACCGAGTTATTTGCCCAAAAAAACCTTTCGCGGGGCTAATCTTGTTTTTTTTCTGGAATTCAATCAACGCTTTGGCTGTTCCGGCGCCAAAACGAGTTGTTTCTTGCCCGGGTGAACCTGGGCCGGAGGTGGCGACCATGTAACCGGTATCATTCAGAAATTGTTGCAAATATAAAACTTGCTGATCAACGGTGCCTGGCTTTAAATCTTTCGTAAAACGAAGTGTAGTCACAGGAGTTAATTTTGAACCCGATTTCTCGGATGGTGATTTTGCAAACTCACAAACTAGTTGGTTAATTTTTTGAATTGTTGCTTTACCAATAATCCCAGTGGGAGCGGTAAGGTTAGATTGAAGTAAAATATCGGTAGCGTATTTTTGTTGAAACTGATTTATTGCTTTTCTTGTAGCGGCATCATATTTGCCACTCTTCTCAAGGTTATTCATTTTTTCATTATCAATTAAAAAAGCTTGTATTTTTTTAAGTACAGTTGAATTGTTTAACATTGCTTTTTCTTTGTCTGATATATATAACGAGCAGACTGGTGAGGGTGAGAGAATATCGACGTCATTTTTGTTGGAATTTTGTGCGTTTAGTTGGGGAAGTGATGTATTTTTTATGGTTGGTTGGGGCATGAATACGGCTGCGGTATGTGGTATATTTTTTGTTTCACCGGAGGCAAAATTTGTCCCATTATCAGAGCTGGCATCGCTCAAAGCGACAAAAGTTGTTAAATGGTTTACTTGTACGCTGATAGTTTGACCATCATTTGCTATTGTGCCGCCGTTTCCTGCCAAGCGGTATTGATTGCTGCCGCTGTCGAAATAATTGATACGTAAATTTGTCCGGCTGCTACCACTGGGAATGGGCAGAGTTACAGTAATATTTTTATCAAAAGTTACTGACGTTTCACCGGTATTTATTTCAGCGGCGCTAATAAAAGTGTTAGAACTATGTAGTTCTTTTGGAAGTTCAGCTCTATTTTTGGAAATTGGGATTTCGATTGACCCATCAAACAAAGAGCCGTCCGCTTTGCGAATTATGGCTCCACGGGGAATTATAATTTTCGCTTCAGCACTGTTTATGAGTGTCGTAGTTGCAAAAATTTGTCCACTGCTAGGCAGGTCGATGCTTGTTGTGGTAAAGGTGAGTGGGGTATCGCTAAGTGCTTGTGGTAAATTAGTAGTAGTGGAGCGCCAATTGGTGCGTACTTTAAAATCAGATGATGAACAGGAGTTCGTGTCTACACAATTAAAACTGATTCGTCCGGTAGCGGTGGAGCTGGCAAAACCATGAAAATAGCCGTCTTGATCAATCGTGACTCCAGAAAAATTGATAAATCCCAACTGTTCGCCCCAGGCATACCCCGAAAGCACTCCCTCGCCGTTATTGGTTACCCCGCTCGTAGAGGGGTCTAGTATAATCCAGCCATAATTAGGGACCCAGGCATAGCCAGTAATTGTAGAATTGGAGACTGTAATATTGCCGGCGGAAGGCAAGAAATTGATCCAACCAGCGCGTTCACTCCAAGCATAATAATAGGTAGAATCAATCGTCCCCGATGCCAATACTCGAAAAGGTGAAAGTACGAAAAAAACGAGAAAAGAAAATAGAACGAGCTTCCATTGTTGCATAGAACTCTTATTCTACGATTAAGTAATTCCACTTATAGACGCTGGCGTTGGAAAGGGCGGTGGTGCCTGGTGTTAATACAAACGTGGTGGTGAGGGCGGTGGGATAGACCTGAGCGTTGCCGCTGAGTGCTGCGGCAGTGCTGTTGGCAGGGGTGATTTGTACATAAGGAATGCCACTATATGCGGTAGCAAAAGTAACCGTAGCAATGGTTGCTGCTGCGGTTGGTAACACTCCGGCAGTTACGGTAATTTGCCCAGCAGTATCTGTGCCAGAAATAAGGGCGATTCCTCCGGTGCCGGCACCTACACCTGCGGAAATACTAGGTGTACTGCCTCCACCCTTAATATGTGACGCTGTAGCTGTGCCTGAGACCTCAAAAGCCGTGCCCGGACTGGCAGTACCAATACCCAAGCGTTTATTGGTATTGTCCCAGAAGAAGCTGCTGTTGCTTTGGCTGTATTTGTTGTTTGAATCCGCAAAAACCACAGAGCCGGCAGTAAAAGCAGTAGATGTTCCGCTTCCGCCATTGGCCACCGGCAAAATACCAGTTACATTGCTGGTTAGATCGACGAGAGCGGTGCTAATTACTCCAGCTGTTGCCTTTAAGAATCCCGTGAGCGATCCCAAGGTAAATGATCCAGAGGTCAAGCTGGTAGAAGATACGTATGAGCCGCTAATACCGGTACTTGAAACATATGTGGCGGTGAGCCGGTTCGCAGTACTAGTGTACGTTAAGCCGGAATTGCCACTTAAATTACCAGAATTGTTAAATTGCACCTGCGTATCTGATCCACCGATAGAAAGCGTGCTAAGGCCAAGTGATGACGTCGCTGTAAGCGTATATCCGCCACTACTATTACCCATCAACAACTGTCCGTAGCTAGGAGCGCTGGTAAGGCCCGTGCCGCCATTTGCTATCGGTAGAATACCTGTGATGTCGCTAGCTAAATCAATAAGTGCGTTACTTACAGCACCGGCAGTTGCCTTTAGAAAACCGGTAATCGATCCCAAATTAAATGAACCAGCAATTAAATTTGTTGACGAAACATAGCTACTGCTCTGGCCAGTACTTGAAACATATGTAGCCGCAAGTCGTTGTGCGCCGCTATTGTATGTTAATCCTGAATTCGCACCCAAACTTCCGCTGTTGTTAAATTGCACCTGCGTATCTGATCCCGCAATGCCGAGACCGCCGTTAATTCCCAGCGAAGAGGTTGCAGTCAACGTATACCCACCACCGCTGTTCCCAACTAGTATCTGGCCATAGCTAGGAGCGGTAGAAACATTTGTACCACCGTTGGCAATCGGTAATATGCCAGTTATATCATTCGCTAAATCTATCAGTGCAGTGCTAATTGCTCCAGCGGTCGCTTTGAGGAAACCGGTCAACGAACCAAGAGTAAATGATCCAGCAAACAGGTTTGTCGAAGAGACATATGATCCAGTCAAAGCTGTGGTAGACGCGTAGATGGTGGTGAGTCGCTGTGCAACACTACTGTAAGACAAACCACTGTCTGCCCCCAAACTGCCGCTACTGTTATACTGTAACTGCCCAGATGAACCCGCTGGAGTTGCACTCCCCGCGGAAAGACCCAGTGACGAAGTGGCAGTCAAGGTATACCCACCACTGCCGTTACCCACGGGAATTTTGCCATAGTCCGGCGTGTTCGAAAGCCCGGTGCCACCTTGCCCAATGCTGAGTGGAGTAGTGAGGCCAGTGAGCGAAGTAATGTCGGAGTTTGCACCCGAGGTCGCGGGTGTCATGACGGTACAATTTGCGCTACCCGGTGAACAACTCGGCGTGATTGTTTCGCCAGGGGTATACGGAGTTCCGGGTGGAGCACCAAGAGAATAGTTAAATGGCCAGAGTGTTGTGCACAGTGCCAAAATAGCAAATGCAATAAAAAATAGAGAAAAGTTAGTATTTTTTTCTTTCATAAAAAAATCCCTCCAAAAATGGAGGGGTTATATTAATTGTCACTATTCCCTCCAATAGCACGAACAGTATATCAGAAATACATTTTTTTAAAAATTGTGGATATTTTTTAATCCAGGTCAATTTGTTTGCCTGCTTGTAATAATATTATTTTCGTACTTTTTGGCATACTAGCTATACGACAAAGTATAGTTGATTTGTTTTTTATTTTACGGTTGATAATTTTTTTGTCTGAGTATATGTGTAATTGGAATTTTGTCTCAAGTAGTATAAACTATAGGGAATAATAGATAAAAATTAATTCGTCCATGTTATTTGTTAACGCGAAAAAAATCCAAGACCCAAAAACCGCCACTACCGCGGAGGCTGTTTTTTTGATTACAGGCATGACGATCGGAGCCGGGGTGTTGGGGTTGCCCTATGCGATCGCGCAAGTCGGAATTATTCCTGGAGTGTTGTATATCTTGGTTTTGGGTGGAATAATTTTATTATTAAATTTATTGATCGTAGAGATTGCGCTCGCGGTCGGTAACGACGCGCAACTCGGTGGCTTGGCGGCTCGGTATTTGCGTCCGTGGGTAGCGCAGTTTTTTAATCTCACGATTATCGTGCGTGACTGCGGGGTGTTGTTGGCCTATTTGGTGGGCGAGGGGGTGGCGATTCAGGCCATCCTCGGCGGTAAGGCGGATTGGTGGAGCGTTATTTTTTGGGTAGTAATGAGTTTTCTGGTTGCCGCCGGACTGGAACGTTTTAAGACCGTTGAAAAAATAATTAGTATCACAGTCATTAGTTTATTAGGTGGAATTTCGCTGGCTGTCTTTGGCCGGTTTGACGGAGCAAACTTTTTGACAATTAATTGGCATAATTGGCTGTTGCCCTATGGTATCATTCTGTTTGCTCTTCATGCTTCGGCAGCGGTTATCGAAGCGCACGCATTGATTCCACGCGATCCAGCTCGGTTAAAAAAGGCGGTGGTGCTTGGCACGATTATTCCGGTCATGGTGTATATCGTATTTAGTGTGGCGGTAGTGGGGGCGCTCGGGAGTGCTACGACCGAGCTCGCGTCCGTAGCGCTCGGAGCGATGTTTGGGCCCATGCTGTCCGCCGCTATTAATATTCTGGCGATCCTAGCTATGAGTACCGGCTTTATGGGGCTTGCTACCGCATTCAAAGAAACGCTGGTCTGGGATGAGCATGTGGGTAATACCTGGGCATTATTGTTGGTGTTGGGGGTGCCGCTTCTCTTGTTTTTGTTGGGATGGCGTGGATTTGCCACTATTTTAGGAGTAATTGGTGGATTATTTATTAGTGTCGAAGCATTAATTTTAGTAAGAGTGTATTGGCGGGTCTGCCAGTCTAATGGGTTGAGCCGGCGGAAATTTTATTTTTTTGCCGTACCGATCGTAGGGGTTTTTAGCATGTGTTTGCTAGTTACTATTTTAAAATTAGTTGCGTAGTTCAACGACATGCTAGGCGATGGCGCTTTTGCCCTTGAAAAAAAAGTTTAGATTTTGTATACTCGCTGAAAGTAGTTTAATTAATTTATTCGGAAATGGTGTTAGTTGTTGGCTGATTCATCGCGAGGCAGGTCGATACTACGATTATTGTCCAACAACTTCCTGAGATAGTCATGTACCGAAATTTTACAATTTCGGTACATGGGGAGGGTTTGGGAACCAAACGGTTCCCACCTTTTGCGGCAAGGGGTAACAGCTCCGACTTAGTCGGAGTGTCCTAGGGGGCGGAAGCCCCCTGGAAGACCTAGCTCGCGAGCCGTAGCGAGCGGCTATGTCCTCTGGCTATTTCCGAGTTTTTACTAATTTTTGTATGGCTCAGAATTTCATTTTTACGTCAGAATCAGTAACCGAAGGCCACCCGGATAAAATTTGCGATCAAATATCCGACGCGGTACTTGATGCTCTTTTGACTCAAGACAAACACTCTCATGTGGCCGTGGAATGCTTCACCACCACCGGGTTGGTAATTGTGGGTGGCGAAGTAACCACGCGTGGCTATGTAGATGTGCAAAAAATTACGCGCGAAGTGATTGAATCGATCGGTTATACAGATCCGGCGTACGGTATCGATGCCGAGCATGCCGGTATTTTGGTATCTATTCATGAACAGTCGCCGGATATTGCCCAGGGCGTGGACAAAAAAACTGTCGAACAGCAGGGGGCCGGGGATCAGGGGCTCATGTTCGGCTATGCGTGTAACGAGACCAAAGAATTAATGCCGCTGCCGATTGATTTGTCCCATCGTCTCGCCCGACGCCTTACCGAAGTTCGTAAAAAAGGGATTATTCCGTATTTGCGTCCGGATGGGAAAACGCAGGTAGCGGTAGAATATGTGGATAATAAACCAGTGCGGTTGAAAAATGTGGTAGTATCGGCGCAACATCATCCAGAAATTAAAACTACGCAAATTAGGGCCGATATTATCAAGCACGTGATCGAGCCGGTCTGTAAAGAGTATCTGGATACTAAAACGCAATTTTATGTAAACATGACCGGCCGGTTTGTAGTCGGCGGCCCGCAAGGGGATACTGGTCTCACGGGCCGCAAAATTATTGTTGATACCTATGGCGGCATGGGCCGACATGGGGGCGGCTGCTTCTCGGGCAAAGACCCGTCGAAAGTAGATCGCTCGGGCGCGTACATGGCCCGCTATGTGGCCAAAAATATTGTCGCTGCAGGCCTGGCCGAGCGCGTTGAGGTGCAAGTGGCCTACGTAATCGGCAAAGCCGAGCCAACGAGTATTGCGGTTAATACCTTTGGTACGGGTACCGTTTCGGACGAAGAATTGGTGCGCGTGGTAACTAAAGTATTTGATTTTCGCCCTGGTAAAATTATTGAACATCTTAATTTGCTCCGGCCGATTTATCGGGGCACAGCCGCGTACGGACATTTTGGCCGGAAAGAGTTTCCGTGGGAGAAGACGGATATGGCGGGCAAGCTAAAAGAAGCGATGAAAAAGTAACATTTGAATAATTTTTTAAAAAGAGCCTGGAAAAAGGGCTCTTTTTAATTTTTTGTTAGAGAAAAAATACGTTGATTATTATGTGTCAATATGTATTGACAATTTTTGTAATTTATGATAGAAAGAGTAGGCCTTGGGGTTTTCTATCAAAATTCAAAAGAGGTTTTGAACATGCGTAATCTCAAAAGCCTTCTGTTTCTGACGCTCCTGATAGCCTGCGGGCCCAACAACGTGACCACCGGGGAAGAGTCTTTCCCTGTGACTATCGAGTTGGTGCCCCCGGGACCGAGAGATGGGGATCTGGTTCAGATCCGCTGGACCACCAAGGTCTCGCAGCGGCAGGGAAATTGGTCGCTGATTTGCCAGGACATCCATGGGCAGGACCTCCTTCGAGAGCCCCTGCCCTTCGCAGAAGGGGGCTGGAGGGGCACTGTGCCCTTCAGCGCTCCGGTCAGCACCCGCAACTACACCTGCACGGTGCGTAACTCCGCGCAGGACAACATTAGCAACGTCCTCCAGTTTGCGCCGTAAGAGCGCCTCCCTCCGGCCCACCTCGCGGGCAAAATAAAGCGTAGCTTCGTTCCAGACGCAGCTACCATTAGTTCCAAAGTTTGGAAATAGTGGTAGCGTCTGAAATAAACGAGGCGAAAAATAAAAATCCTCTCGAATATTTCGAGAGGATTTTTTGTCATGAATAATTTAATTTTGTGTCTACGGCTATTGACATTTTTATAAAAGATGCTAGGCTTTGCTATTGTTCTTTTTATTAAGTAAAACTAAATTATTCGGTCAAATTTTATTTTCTGCACGGAAAATAGGTGATTGGTAGGTAGCCAGTACTTTATTTTCCGTGCAGAAAAAGGGTTAGGAAGGGTTGCGTTCGGTATGAGCGCATAGGTACAGAGTGTTTTTTGACGGAAGAAAGGAGTGCAAGTTTCTCTGTGTTGAAGAAGTAAGCGTTAGAAAAGAAAGCGAGAGAAAGAGATATGACGAGAACGTTTGCATTTCTGTGCTTGCTAGCGGTGATTGGTTGTACTTTGCCCGACGGGTCGGGCGACATGGGTGGTTCGATGGTCGACGGGTCGACCACCGACCAGTCCGTCCCGCCTGACTTCAGTCCCCCTCCCGCACGGAAGTGCTGGGAAGTGCCCGACGTCGCGGCGTACGGTAGCCCGCCCCAGTCCGATCTCTTGGGGCAGGTTCAGTGGAACATAGCCACCCCTTCTGGGCTGGCTGGTGTCTCTCACGCGCAGGTCGTCGCGGTCGTCGATGTGTACAACCGGGCGGGCGGGGTCGGGCGTGAGCACACCCTGTACGGCGACTACCTCCCCGTTCGCATCGCCACGACTTTCCCGGTGCGTGCGTTGCACGTCTATCGGGACAGCGTCGCGACGGCTAACCTCGTGTCGGAGTGTGATTCGGTGGGGCACCCGACGCCAAGCTTCGTGGCCTACTTAGGTCTCTCCCCAACGTTCGCGGTCGCCGACTCCAACTCGCGGACCATCTGGATCGTGGCTGACACGATCCAAGCGAACGTCGGTGGGAGGATGGTGGTCCGGATTGAGGGCCCCCTCCTCTATGAGGAGGCAGGCCTGAAGATCAAGTCGTCCGAGGGTCTGCCGACCTCGGAAAAGGACTTTATGTATTAACCGCCACCCCCCGTTTCCACATCCGCCCCACCTCGCGGGCAAAACAACCACAGTAGCTTCGTTCCAGACGCAGCTACCATTAGTTCCAAAGTTTGGAAATAGTGGTAGCGTCTGGAATAAATGAAGTAAAAAATAAAAATACTCTCGAAATATTCGAGAGTATTTTTGTCTGAATATTTTTATTTTAGTTACTCACCACTTTTGCTCCACTCTTCGCCCCGCGGTCATTGGCTTTCAGCACATTCGTCAATTGCGCCACGCCCAGATTGAATTTCTTATGCACTTTTTTATCGCTGGCGACAAAATTAACATTATTCAGTAAGGTTAGATTTTTTCCGACATCGCTCGCGGTTGGGGTCACGGCCACTTCGAAATACCAGCCGGTTTTACTTTGTGCCGGAATATCCAAAATATTCCAGGTGAGCGTACGGTTCGTTTCGTTCCATTTTAGCGGGCTCCCGAGGGTAACACTTTGTTTACCGGTCGGGATGACACCGCTAGGTAACTGAATCGTCAGCGCGGTATCTTCGATTGGGTTGATAGTATTTAGCGCTTCGATGAAGACCCAGTATTTTGTCGTTTCTCCCACCCGTGGTGGCAATGCCCCGCGGCCAAGTTGGTCGCCATCGGCAGTGTAATAACGAACTTGCGTGTTGAGTGTTAAATCAGTCGCGAGCGGAAGAATAAGGTCAGCGCCTTTACTAGCAAACACTTGGCCGGCCACTTGATCACTTTCAGCTTCTATTACGGTGGTAAGGCGCAATTCAGTTTGGCTTTTGTCTACGGCATTGAAGTTCGGGGCAAGCGTCAGGTTCAAAGAAAACTCTTCGCCCTGGCTCGCTGCACCATTGGCGAAGGCGGTACGCGCATCGCTGTCGATGATCAGATCACCATCAATAATTTTTAATTTATTTTCTGTGGCGGTAGTTTTTAGATTAATCAATCCAGGATTCGCTTTAAGGCGCAGACGCAAATTTTTTAAAGCAAAGGGTGTATTATTTTTCCAGGCAATCTGAATGGGCAGGATTTGTCCCGGTTCGATATAGTCGAGCGTGTTATTGGTACTAACGCTCGTCGTCAAAGACGGAGCGATCACCGAAAAGGTGGTAGGATTTTTACTCTGGGTGATCGGATTATTGTTGGCGAGTACCTGGGTGGTAAATGAGGCTGTCTGTTCGCCAGGGGTAGTGGGCGAGAGCAAGGTTCCGTTCAAGCTGATTTCTTCGCCGCTTTGGAGAGTAATATTTTTGAGGGGAGTATTATCAGCAAAAGTAGCTTTGGCTCCTTCGGTGAGGATGCTAATGCCCGATATAGCGGAGGCAGAAGTATTTTTTATTTTGAAGGTAAAGGCTAGTGGAAAATTAGGGAATGATGATGAAGCAGCGGTAGTAAAGTTGGTGGCGAGCACACTTTCCGGCAACGTGGCCAAATACGCCCCTAACTTTTGTTCACGTTCACTGTCGTTTTCTACCTGATACGAGAGTGTAGCGAAGATTCTTTCTTCTTGTCCTGGCATCGCCCAGTATTGCCCACTCACGCCGACTTGTCCGGAGGCACCGGGGTGTAGATCCTCTAGGGCGAAAATAGAGTTTTTAGAAAATACGGATTCCGGAGTTTTGGTACGATCAATGATGAAACCTGGGGGGAGCCGCAGCGCCAAGGTTGGTTGTTTTAAATATTTTTTACTACGGTTGGTGTAGTCGATCGTAAGTATTACCTCGTCGCCGCTTTTTAGGCGCGTATCGCCGAGAGAAATTTTTAGATCGATCAGATCAGTGATGCCAGGTTTCCAGAAAAAGAAAAATAAACTGGACCCGAGCATGAGTGTCGCAATGCCGAGCAAAACCAGATCAAAGATAAATAATTTTTTCGGGTTATTATAGACGCCGTGATAATGGCGATGATAGTGGCGGTGTAAAAAGCTCGACATACGTCAGAGGCTCACGTTAAGAATTAAGGTAAAAGATGCTATCATTATGAGTTTATTAGAGTGGTTTGTCAAACAAAAAGCCTTCCGTGTCAGGAAGGCTAGGGTAGAGGAGTCGTGGGCTCAGAGACGGCCGGTTGGTTAGGGGGTGTGAGTGATTTGGGATTAGGAGAAAAAAGAGGGTTTTTTATTTTCCATTTATCAACAAACTGGCCAATACCCTTTTTGACTAATTTATTTTTGATGGTGGTGTGGCGCTGTGACCATTTTACCAGGCTCTCGAAATTTAGCTTATAACGGCCGCTTACGATTACGTAGGTTACCTCTTGAGCCTTGATGGCACGCCGGATGGTTTGGGTATTGACCCCGAACAAGCGGGCAGCTTCCGAGATGGAAACGCGGATAATTTCTTTGGGCGCAAGCGATGTTTCCATAGTAATTTTATAAATTGTCTATATATATCTATACAAAACTTCTTAAGTATAGCATAAAATCTGGGTTTTGTCAAGACAAAATGAAGATATATTTACATTTTTTGTATACATTAGTGTATACAAATTTTTTAAATTATGCTCAATTATGAGGGATTATTCGTTGTTTTAGCTTCAAATTTCACTGATTATCCGTGCACAGGTGGTAGGTTAATCATCGCTTAAATGGTTACGTAGATGGGTGCACAGAACCCAGACTAGGAGAGTGTTATAGCCCTTAGTCGAAAATAGTGGTTTTTCTGACGGTTAACTACTATATTTATATTGACCTAGTGGCTATTTTTTGCTATAGTGTGGCGAATGCATAGAGGGCGGCTGGGCGGTCTAAGTTCGTATCGCCCATTTATGGTAGAGGAATAAATGTATGGTATAATCTACTAAAATCTTTGATAAAGCAGGACTGAACTGGATCGTGGTTGACCAAGGTGTAACACTTTTCTATTTTCATCGTCTTCTACAATGAACAAGCTCACTGAAAAACTACTTCTCTTTAGAATTCAAACCAAACGAGATCCGGAGGCGTTCGCAAAATTATACGATGCATACGTCAAACAGATTTATCGTTTTGTTTTTTTTAAAGTCAATAATCGGGAGCAAGCCGAAGATATTTCGGCCGATGTTTTTTTGAAAGCTTGGAATTACCTGCAAGAAAATAAAGAGGTGCAAAGTTTTAGCGGGTTACTCTATCGGATGGCACGTAACGCTATTATCGACCTTTATCGTGCTCGCGCTTCCCAACCCGGATTATTGAGTGAAGATGTTGAAGTGAGTGATAAAGGAAAATGGCAAGAAAGAATAGAAATAAGTATAGCCAACGAAAGCGTAGTAGCAGGTTTAAAAAAATTAAAACAAGAATATCAAGAAGTTATTACGCTACGTTTTGTAGAAGAGCTCGACATTCCGGAGATCGCCGAAATAATGAATAAAAAGAAAGTGGCGGTACGTGTTACGCTACATCGAGCTTTAAAAAAATTACAGGACATACTGGAAGTTCCACCGTATGAAGAAAAATAATCTCATCAATCAATTAAAAAATCTTCGCCACGGCGAGGTGAGTCCGCGCCCGGAGTGGGTAGCGGGCAATCGTAATTTGCTGTTGTCGCAGATTACCAATACCTTGCCTCAGGCCAACAGTGAAATCGTGCCGATGTTTGAACGCGTGTGGCCGGCGCTGTCACTTTTTTTGCCTCGTCAATTCGTGTATAATGTAGTGCGTCCGATTGGTGTTTTGGTGTTGGTTTCGCTTCTTGGCTTAAGCGGTTGGGTAGCTACCAGTTCTGCTTCGAACGAAGCTCTGCCGGGGGATACCTTGTATCCGGTCAAGATTGCTTTAGAAAAAACCAAAGTGGCCCTGGCAGAAACAGTGGGCAATGGCAATGTCCGCACTCAGGCTCATATCACCTATTCTCAGAATCGCGTCACTGAAATCAAACGTTTGAAAGATACAGCTGATCCGAAAAAAGATTTTCATATCGCCGAAGCGGTCTCCAATTTGAAAGAAGGAGTCGAGCATATCAACGACAGTTTAAACAAAGATTTGTCCGGCGATACCATTAAAGATGCCAAAGAAAATACGGATCAGGTAAAAAGCACCCTCCAAGAAGTTAGCAGTAATCTAGCCTCGGCCAGCAGCACCAACGTTGATTTGTCCAAGGAAATTACTGCGACCACTAATTTAGCCAAAGATACTGCAGTAAAAGCTATTGAGATATTTGTTACTAAAGTAGACGATCAGTCGGTTTCCCCAGAAGCAGCCAAAAGTGTTTTGAATGATGCGATCAGCTCAATTGTGACGGACGTTGATAACTCCAAACAAAATGTTACGCTGGTAAAGAATATAGCGCAGGCAGCCGAAGCCGGGGTAAAAGATTTTCAGGCAGTCATCAGAAAACAAAATTCTTCTACCACTGCCGAAACGGAAAAAATTTCTAAAGAATTATCCTCGGCAGCCAGCCAGGCTACTGCGGCGGCTACCACGATTGAAATAAAATCAGTTGAGGTGAATAAAAAAATTACTCAAGCTCAGGAGTTAGTAAATTCAGATCAGCTTTCTGCAGCAGTTGACAAGATCAAAGAAGTAAATAATGACAGCAAAAATATTATTGCGGAAACTGATGTAGCTATCAAAAAAGCCAATGGTGTATTGCCAGTAACTCCTCTTATCAAAGAGGCGGTGGCTGGAGCAGTAGGAGCAAAAGATATTCAGGTGATCGTGAGTACGAGTACTGTGGATTCTGCCCAAGCGCCACAGGTGCCGGTCGTTACCATCATGGTGTCAGGCACCGTATCAGCTACAAAAACCTTGGTACCCTCATCTACGACCGTAATTGATTCCGCTTTATTTAAAAAATAAATTCTCTAGCGCTGCAATCAGCCTTAGGTATAACTTGGGGCTGACTCAGGGAGAGAGAAAAATATTCGAGTCCTGGCCAGTGCGATAGGTCGAAGGCTCATACAGAGCCTGCCTGGTCGTTGTATGTTTCGATAACTGTGCCTCAAAGCATAGGAAGCGGAACAAACCTTGACTCATGTGATGCCGGCGAAAGCTGGTACGTATGTGAGCAAGGATTTATTTTAAATTTATCTATGAATAAAACATTAGGCAAAATCCTGAATTCGGTTGTAACGTTTGCCGTAACCGTCGTTTTTTCCGGTTTGAATTTGGTCTTACCAGTCGCTGCTAACGCTGCGGTTTGTCCGACCTTAAACCCGGGAGACATGATCAAGGTTTCCGGTAAACCAGCTATTTACGTAGTTAACAACCAGACCCAGGTTCAATATTTCCCAAGCGGATACGTATTCAAGAGTTGGCGCCCAACTTACGGTGGTTATATCACTGTAAGCATGGCTTGTTTTGACTCCTTGAGTCTTCCAACCAACCCTCCATATGGAGTTAACTTTGCTCCAGGTTCTTATGTCGTGAAGCGTCCGTCTTCGGATCAGCTTTATGTCGTTGAACCGGGCAATGTAAAAGCCAAGATCACCCCAGAAGCTGCTAAAGCTTTGTATGGAAATTTCTTCCAGCCACAGGTGATCAACGATGAATTCTGGCCAAACTACACCAAGCTTGGCACGGATGTTACCGAAGCTAAAGTTCACCCTGGTATGCTCGTCTCAAACGGCGGCAAAACCTGGTATGTGGACGTAGACAGCAAATTGCGCGAAGTTACCGCTACCGGCATGACCGCTAACGGTTTCCAGAGCATGTTTGTTCGCCCAGTAGCTGATTCAGCCGTAGCCGGTCTGATGAAGGGTGCTGTGCTTGACGCTGAAGTAAAATCAATTACTGACAAAACCCAGAGTGGTGGCGTAACTGCCCCAACCACCCCAACCACCCCAACGACTGGTGGCGCGGTTAGTGTTTCATTGTCTTCGGACAATCCATTTGCTTCTACCATCGTTTCCGATGCCGGAACCAATGGTGCTCAAGCAATGATCCCAGTGTTGAAATTTGATGTTGCCGCTGACAACAGTGGTGATGTTAAAGTAACTTCATTGGCTTTGAAACGCATGGGTATCTCGGCTGATACCGATATTGCTAACATGCACTTGCAGGATGAAACCGGCATGGTCGTGGCTAGCAACCCAAGTATCACCAATAGCATGGTGACTTTCAGCAACAGCTCTGGCCTTTTCATGGTTACCAAAGGTACCAAGAAATCGCTCAAAGTATTGCTTGACCTCAAGAACCAAGTTTCTTCTGGCAAGACCTTCCAATTCGCTTTGGCTGACGCCGCGAGCGTAATGTCTAATGCGAGTGGCACCGTCGGTGGATCGTTCCCATTAACTGGTAACATTTTCACCAGCGCCAGCGTAACTGATCTTGGTAAATTGGTAATTTCCAGCGTTTCTCCGTCGGCTAACACCACGGTTGATCCTGGCACCAATGCCTACGAAATCTGGAGAATGCAGGCTGTAAGCAGCAACCAGGACGTAGAACTTCGCAAAGTAAAATTCACTGTCGTTGGCTCTGTCAACGTTGGTGATGTGAAGAATTTCTCGCTCTGGGATGGCAGCAAACAGTTGGGTACGACCGTAGTTGATATGGCTGCGGATAAAACCGTTACCTTTGACATGATGGCTGCCCCATACTTGATCACCAAAGGTCAGACCAAGACCCTCAGCTTGAAAGCCGACATCGTAGCCGGCACCACCCGCACCTTGCGCGCCACGCTCCAGAATGCGGCTGACGTCGTTTCTTACGACAAAAATTACAATGTTTACTTGAAGACCAATGGCACCGACAGCTTCTCGATTGTTCAACCAAACTCGAGTGGTACTGCCGTCAACATTACCGTTAACTCCGGTTCTTTGACTCAGACTTTGTCGACCACTTCGCCGACTGGTAACATTGCTTTAAATGGCACCAACCTCACCTTGGCCAAATTCGATTGGAAAGCCAATGGTGAAGATGTGAAAGTAAGCTCTTTGAGTGTATCTTCCACCATCACTTCTGGTCAGACCTTGGCGAACGTTCGCTTGCTCGTGAACGGTTCCCAAGTTGGTAGCACTATCAGTACTTTGACTGGTAACGGTGCTGCTAATTCTGGCTGGGGCACTTTCGGCAATAGCTTCATCATCAAAGCCGGTACTACGGCTGCGGTAGAAGTTAAAGCCGACCTTACTGGCACTGCTGCGCTTAACAGCACGGTAGTTACGGGCTTATCTGCTGGTTCCAGCAATGCCCAGGGCACTGTTTCGTTGACTTCCATCAACACGGTTGCTCAGAACGCCAACACCTTGACCGTTAAATCTGGTACCGTAACGATGTCTCTTGACACCTCGTTTGGTAATCGTACTTCTTCTAATCCGAATGGTACGGTTAACGCCAGCCAGGTTCAGGTAGGCTCGTTTGTAGTCACCGCCGGCGCGGGTGAAGCCGTTGAACTCTCTCAAGTTACCTTGAAAGATGCTCAAGCTGGTACCTGTATCGGCAGCTACATGCAGAACCTTACGTTGAAAGACAAAGATGGCAAACAGCTTGGTACCACCTATTCCAACCCTTCAACCAGCTGCGCCACTGCTAACAGCTATACTTTCAACATTTCTCCTGCAGTAGTTGTTGCAAACGGAGCTCAGTACGTAATTCGCGTTTACGCGGACTTGAAAGCTGGTTTCACCACGGCTAGCACCGCTCTTATCCAGGCCGACGCTGTTGTCGCTTCTGGTAAAGACACCGGTGGCTCTGCTAGTGTTTCTAGTCAGGCTTTGAACTTGCAATACAACTACATCTCCAGCTCTGGCGCTTACACTGTCGCGATCGATTCCAACACTCCAGTTGCCCGCAACCAATTGATGGGCGCTGTTGATGTGGAACTTGGCCGCTTCAACTTTACCGCCAGCACCACCGAACCTATCAATATTACTGAATTAGTTGTCAGTAATCGTGTCAGCTCGGCTGCCACCGGTACGGTTAAAAACATCCGCTTGTACGACAACGACAACAATGCCATGATTGGCACGGCTGTACCGTCGTTCAGCAACACCAACTCCACTGGTACCTTGGCTCACGCCGTGTTCAGCGGTTTGAACTTCCAAGTACCAAAAGGCACCTCTAAAGTGGTTATCGTGAAAGCCGACCTCACCACCTATGATGATCTCGGTTCTCCGGCCACCACTGGTCAGACTGCTAACTTGGCCATCCTCAAGAACTACACTGGAAGCCAAATGGGCGTTGTTTCGACCGGCGCTTCCTCTGGTGTAACTATCAACCCGACCGTTGTTAACACTGGTGTTACCCTTCCGGGAGTAGGAGCCGACAACTTGGTTGCCTATGCCAACACCACCACGTTATACAAGGCTAAATTGGTCACTGCTTGGAGTAGCGACACTCCTTCTGGCGCTGCTGGTGGTTCAGCTGCCCAGACTGTTGCTAAATTCACTATTACGAACTTAGCCAACGCAGGCACCTATTCTGCCACTGTTAAATCGATTAACTTCGATCTTTCAACCACGATTTCGAACACCGCAAACCGCGCTTTGACGGTTTACAAAGATTCAGTTGCTTCTGGCAACATCTTGGTTACGACTTCATGGTTGGCTAGCGGCAATCAAAACTTTGGTGACACTGAAATCACTGATGCCGGATTCACCGATGTCAGCATTTCGTCCGGTCAAACCAGAACGTTCTGGGTTGTTTTGGACACCACCAACGCTGCCGCCACAAAGAGCTTGTCTATCCGCATTGGTTCCAGCGACATTGTCTGGACCGACGATGCTACTTCCAGCATCACTGCCATGGATCAAGATCTTCCGTTGCAATACAAGACCTTCACCTACTAATAACTTAGTAGTCTGAACAAGACTTGTAGCAGATAGCCTCTCAAAAGGCTAAAGCACCCCCTCCGGGAAACCGGAGGGGGTTGTTTTTTATGATTAATTTGCTAAAATTAATCTGGTCTAATAGATGTTTATTTAAATAATTAGTATGTCAGATCGATCCTGGGGAAAAGCGGTCAACATCTTTATTTTAGCTACTCTTTTTTTACCGTTATTATTTACCCCCGCCACCATGTTCCCGTGGCATTTTGGTAAAACCATGATTTTTCAGGTCTTGGTTGAGCTGGCCCTGCTGGCGCAACTGGTGAGGGTGTGTTGGTATGCTGTACCAATTAAAAAATTTGGTGTTTTAGAATGGGCTATCATTTTATTTTTTCTAGTCCATGGTATCGCCACCGTGAAATCAGGGCATGGGTTATTAGGCTGGTGGGGTAATGAGACGCGCGCTGGAGGCTTATTTACATGGTTTCATTTTATTATATGGTATTGGTTGATTAGAGAGACCTGGAGAACGAGCCGGGAATGGTATATCGGATTTTCTGTTGTGGCTGCGGTGGCCAGTATTATTGCGATCACAGCTTTTTTCCCACAGGTACTGCCAGCAGCTTGGCAAAATATAGACGCCGTCCGTGCTAGTGGTTTGGTGGGGAATCCAGCTTTTTTGGCAGCTTATTTTGTCCCACTGCTTAGTCTTTCGGGTTTAGGACTTTTTCTCTCCAAAACAAAGGGTAGATATTTTTTTCTTGCAACCATACTAGTTCTTTTAGGTGGAATCTGGTTGTCACAAACACGAGGGAGCTGGCTGGCCGTCATTGCGGGCGCTACCATCGGTCTAAGTTCTTTGTTATTTTTCAGTCAATCGCGGCGATTTAAGTGGGCGGCAGGAATAGCAGTAACATCTGTTTTAATCTTGGGCGCTGGTACGTGGGTGGTTTCGAGATATAATCCTAGCGCCTTTATTAAGATGCCAGGTATAGAACGCTTATTGACTATTTCGCCAGCGAGCGGTACGGCTCGTACTCGGCTTATGGCCTGGGAAATTGCGCTTAAAGGCATTCAAGAGAAACCATTGTTGGGCTGGGGGTGGGAAGGGTACCGAGTAGTTTTTAATAAGTATTATAATCCACAATTTTTGCGTTTTGGGCTTAGTGAAACAGTGTGGGACAAACCGCATAATTGGTTATTAGAAGTCGGCATTAATGGGGGTGTAGCGGGCATAGCAGCGTATGGTGCTATTCTAACCAGTGCTGTTTATATAATAGTGCGTAAAAAATATATATTTAGCGCTGACTACGAAGATGCAGGTAGACTTCCGTATGTGCGGGCGTTGTTAATTGGTGGGTTGGTGGCTTGTTTTGTGCAGAATTTGTTTTTGTTTGAAACTAGTTTTTCTTTGTGGGGTTGGTGGCTGCTGCTGGCTTTTATTGGGGGTGCGTTTGTTTCAGACGCTAAACCTAGAGGCGAATGGTATTTTTTGCAAGGTCGCGGAGAAGCTGTGAAACGAGCCTTTATTGGGGTAATAGTAGTGGGCACAGTAGCCAGTGTCTATTATGGCTCAATTATCCCGTTACGTACTTCTTATCGGTTAGCTCGTGCAGATAACGAGCGTGATATTCAGGCTTGGGCTACAGAGGGCAAACTCGCTTTAGACACACCGTTGTTTTGGCGCGGTGAAGTAGCGGTCTTGTTGGCGCGTCGGTTTACTTTATTGGCTCGGGCACCTAATTTTCAACTGACACAAAAAGCGGACGATTCAGCCAAGTTGGTGCTCGCCGCCCTTGAGGCGGCCGAGAGAAGATGGCCCCAGGTAATTGATTTCCCTCTGTGGGCGGGACAGTTATATCAGGAGTTGGGCGAAACAAAAAATGATCCGACCTTGTATGCTAAGGCTGAAGAAGAATTGTTGAGAGCGAAAGCACTTTCTCCGAATAAGCAAGAAGTGTTGTTCCTGCTTACGAAGCTGTATCTCGAGCGGCAGAATTTTGAGAAAGCGATAGCCACCCAAACAATTGCAATCGAAGCAGATTCAGAGGTTGGATTAAGTCATTGGTTGTTGGGAGTTGCCTATGCCGGGCAAGGTAAAACTACCGACGCTATTCGGGCAATTGAAACCGCAGAGGCAAAAAATTTTAGTCTGACTTTGTCACAAGAATTGTTCTTGATCGATTTGTATGCAAGCCAAAAAGAATATTCGACGGTAGTAGCCCGTTATAAAAAATTGCACGAAGCAAACCCAGATAATATACAATGGATGGTTAAGCTTGCTACGGCCTATGCCTTGGCTGGCAATAAGCCAGAGGCGTTGCATTTGGCACAAGATATACTAAGCCGTGATTCGTCGCTTTCGAAAGAGGTGAATAATTTTATCAAAACGTATCATTTAGAAAGTAGATAATTTAATTTTTTATTGTATGTTTTCAATAAAGCATTATTGGTTAGGTGGGTTGGCTTCGGCGTTGGTTTTTGCTGTTTTGGCTGTATTATATTGGCAGGGAATAATTTTTAATCCCGATAGGGCATTGTTTAATACGGTAAAAAATAAGCCGGAGGTGAAAAAAATGTACGAAGCGGCCCAGGCTGCCGAGCACAAAATTAAAACTGAACCTGATCAGCCGGCCCGATATTTGCAGGCGGCTATAGCATGGAAGGGTATTGGTGATTTGCTACAGGATCAGCGTTTCTTGGCTAAATCCCTACTCGTTTTTCAAGATGGAATAGAGCGCTTTGGCCAAAATAATATTTTATTTTATTTAAATGCTGGCAAGGTAGCTGAATCCATGAATGATTTTGAAAAGGCAGAAAAATATTATCGCGCAGCTAGTACTATCTCACCTTTAGATGAAAGCCCCTATCTGTATTTGGCCGATTTATATATTTATAAAGTAAAGAAATCAAAGGCCGACATCTTGGCAGTGTATGCTGAAGCAGAGGCAAAAGTAGGAAACAAGCTGACGGTAGTATGGGCGCGAGGGACGTATTTGAGGAATACGGCTGATTACGCCGGGGCGCTGAAAGAATATGAGGTGTTGGTCAAAAGCTTCCCTAACGAGAGTGGGTATAAAGAAATTGTAGCTGAATTAAAAACGAAACTGAAAATGGCTAAATAGTTTTTTGCTAGCCATCGGCAATTTTATTCAGACCAAAGTTATCCACAGCAGGTATTTTAATGTCCATTTTATCCTGTATAATAACTTCAAGAGGAGGAAAAATAATCTCGATTACTGCTAGTCTCCGTAGACCAGGGGTAGATCGAGATTTTTTTTATGTGTACACGGTAAATGCCATAAAACAGCTTATCTCAGCCAAAGGTAGTTGTTCTATTTTGTTTAGAAATTGGTTATGAAGAGTATCTTTAATAGGTTTGTTTTTGTTCTCATCATCGCGGGAACCATAATTGGTTTTTCGGGAGTTTGGGCACAAACCGAAGACAGTCTGCGCAGTGCGACAGAAGAAAAAATAAATAATTATGGAGTGACCATAACCGTCGCTACCGACAGCACGATTTCGGTGGTGGAGGATATTGACTATGATTTTGGGGTTGAATCAAAGCATGGGATTTTTCGTTTTATACCGGTAGTGTACAAAGGGAGGCATGGCGAAAGGTTCGCTTTGCGTTTGAAATTTACCAGCGTTACTGATGAGAGCGGAAAAAAATATCCTTACACCATCTCGTATGCCGATGGCAAGGCCTCTGTAAAAATTGGTGATAAAAACATTTTGATTAGCGGGCAGCATCATTATCGTATTGCCTATACAGTAGGGCGGGCGCTGGGGTATTTTGCTGACCACGATGAGCTGTATTGGAATGCGATCGGCACTGAATGGCCGGTACCGATTGGCCGCGTAGCAGTGCGTTTACGACTCCCAGCAGAGGTATCAAGCAGCGGCGAACCTGCCTGTTATGTCGGAGAGTATGGCTCTACTACTACTGCGTGCGCTATTGAGAAAACACCGGAGGGTATAACTTTTAAAAACCTTGCTCCGCTGGCTGCCGGAGAAGGTTTTACCGTTGTAGCGGGATGGCCCAAGGGGGTTGTCAATATTCCGTCGCGATTGCGAACAATGGTGGATTTTTTTATCGATAACCCATGGCTGTTACTCCCACCCTTACTGGCTATTTTTTTTATGACGAGATGGTTCGTGATCGCCCGTGAACCTAGGGGGCGCGGCGTAATTATTGCGGAGTATGAACCGCCACAGGGTTTATTGCCCGGTGAGGTGGGGGCGCTGGTAGATAAAGATGCCGATAATGAGGATGCAGTTGCCACACTGATTGATTTGGCTGTCCGCGGTTTTTTGAAGATTAAAGATACGGGCAAAGATGCAGAACATTCAGAGTACGAATTTATTCGGCTAAAAGATGGATCAACTTTGACCACAGCGTATGAAAGAACGTTGTTCACGGAATTATTTCGTCTGGGGGAGGTAGTTAAATTAGCCTCGCTTAAGGAAAAATTTTACACCACCATGAATACCGTTAGAGAACAGATAGAAGCAGGTTTAAGTGAAAAGGGGTATTATTCCAAAAATCCCCGTATGACAGGGGTATGGTTTAATGCGGGGGGTGTTGTGTTAATGGTAGTCGGTATATTTTGGTTTTGTTTCAGGGCCAGTTCAGCCTCATGGATTAATTTTGTCGGAATAGAATTGTCAGGGTTAACGATATTTTGTTTTTATTGGACTTTTGCTCCGCTCTATTCCACTGCTGGTATTTTGGCCAAAGAAGCGGCGCTGGGTTTTAAGTTGTTCCTGTCGGTGACCGAGGCTGAACGGCTAAAATTCTTTAATTCACCCACCGTGAAGCCGGAGATGTTTGAAAAGTTTTTGCCCTATGCGATTGCTTTTCGAGTTGAAAAAGAGTGGGCTGCTCAATTTAAGGATTTAGCGATCAGCACACCTAATTGGTACGAGAGCAATCGGCTATCTGCTTTTACCGCGGTAACGTTTACTTCTAGCCTACATAGTTTTTCTGAGCAAGCTACTGCCACTTTAAATAGCGCTCCAAGCAGCCGTAGCGGATCTTCGGGTGGCGGTAGTTCTGGTGGCGGTGGTGGAGGCGGCGGAAGTTGGTAAGAAATAAAATTGACTGAGTGCTGCTTTTGCCCTACACTGGGGGTAGTATTAATTTATATGTTGTATGAAAAAGGTAATTGAGTGGGGTATAAAATGTGTTATCTATGCTACTTTTATTGTTCCGCTAGTATTGGTGCCCAGTTCGTTTATTTTTCCCTTTGTAGTTCCCAAAATTTTGTTATTTCGTTCGCTCGTGCTCGTTCTGGGGGCTGGATATCTGGCTTTGTTGCTGATCAATTATGAAGAATATCGCTTGCGCCGGACCCCGCTTACCATCGCTGTGGGGTTTTTTATTCTTAGTTTCGGACTTTCTACTTTTATCGGTGTCGATCCTTATCATAGTTTTTGGGATAATCATGAGCGCATGCTAGGGCTGTTTACCTTGTTGCATTATTTTGTTTATTATCTAGTAGCCACAGCCATTTTTAAAAAATGGGCAGATTGGCGTTTGGCATTGCACCTCTTTTTGTTTGCCGGCTCAATCGCTATGCTCGTCGGCGTGAAGCAACATTTTGATCCAGATTATTTATTGAATCAGGGCAGCCCTCGCGTGGCAAGTACTCTCGGGAACGCCATTTATGTCGGCGGGTATGGATTATTTTTGTTCTTCGTCGGTTTATTGTTATTTGTCAAAGAAAAGATTTTGGCATGGCGCGTGGTACAGGCGGCGTTGGGGATGTTGGGTTTTGTTGGTATGATTTTAAGTGGCACACGCGGTACGATGCTGGGGTTGTTAGCTGGTTTAATGGTGATGTTGTTTAGTTATGGTTTTATTGTTAACACTAATCAAAAAATTCGCCGGATCATGCTTGGTTTGTTAGCCCTGTTTATTGTGGTGTTGGGATTGTTGTATGTTAAACGAACAGAACCGTGGGTGCGCACTATTCCTACGTTAGGTAGTTTGCTTAATATTTCTACTTCCGCCGGATCGGCCAGCACGCGACTTATTGCTTGGAAGATTGCCATAGAGAGCTGGAAAGAACGGCCCATATTTGGATGGGGGCCAAATAACTTTTTTTATGCTTTTAATAAATATTATAATCCCACCTCACTTGAACACGGGTACAGTGAAACTTGGTTTGATAATGCGCATAATATTATTTTGAACACGTTAACCGTTCAGGGCATAGTTGGGTTCGCAGCGTATTTAGGTATTTTTGTGGTAGGAGCCTTTAGCGTGTTCAGACGAACTAAAAATATCGACACAGATGTTAATCTCAGTGTAATTGGTGCTGGGTTTTTGGCCGCGCATCTGGTACAAAATATTACTGTATTTGAGAATCCAACTTCATATTTATATTTCTTTTTTTGGCTAGCCATGATCAATCGTCTGAGCGGTGAATATGAAAATCGTTTGCCTTCTCATGCTAGGGTCGCCGCCAAAAGTGCCTCCGATAAAATTCTTCATCATCCGGGCCTACTCGTGGGCCTGTTCGCGGTAACAGCTCTGTTAATTTATATATTTAATGTTCAGCCTGCTCGTGCCAATCAAAAAACACTGCGTACCTTACAAGCGCTAAATGAAGACCCTCTCGGAATTGGGTTTGTGGCCATGCAAGATTCTTTTAATTTCAGTTCGCCTCATATAGATGATATTAGGAGCGATGTCGCACGTACGGTTACCGAAGTGCTCGGCCGCTACTATCAAAAAATGACGCCACAGCAAAGTAATCAGTTGATTGATGCGGCTATTGGTGCTTTAGAAAAGAATGTTTTGTTGCATCCGGCTGATATTCGGACTTATTTATTGTTAGGTCAGTTGTATCAATTAAAAGCTCTGGCCGATAATAATGCACAATATGTTGTTGAGGCCGAGCGATTTGTTCAGACCGCGCTTGATTATAGCCCGCGTCGTCAGCAGTTGCTTTATACCCTGGCCAACTTGAAAGTTCAGTTAGGTAAAGCAAATGAATCGGTAATTTTACTCGAGCAAGCTATCAGCGATGATCCGAAGATTGCTGAAAGTTATTGGCGTCTTGCCTATATATATAAATTAGCCAACCGCCTTGATTTGGCGAAGGCGGTCTTTGCGCGTGCGCATGCGGCAGGCGTAGTATTCGATGATCAGGGCAAACAAGTAGAAACTCTAATTATGTCTGCTACTTCAACGCCGAGTGGTAAAAAATAAGAGTGTCTTCTGCCAGGCGAGTAAACGCATAATTGTTCTGTGCCAACTTTTGTCCCTCTTTGCCCCATTCTTGCCTGAGAGTGGGGTTTTTAATGGCGATCATAATGGCTGTGGCGAGTGCGTGGGGATTATTAGGAGGGACGAGTAAGCCGTTTTTTTGGTTAGTGATAACTTCCGGAATGCCTCCTACGGTGGTAGCTACTACCGGCGTGCCGGATCGTAGCGCTTCTAAGAGTACATACGGCAAGCCTTCTTTGCGCGAAGGAATGACTAATAAATCAAAAGCCTTCAGAAGGCGTTCGGCCTCGGGCACTGAACCCAGCCATTCTACCTGCTTTTGAAGTTGGTATTTTTGTGTAAGAGCTATTAATTTTGCTGCTTCAGGGCCGGAGCCGATTATAGAAATAGTAGTATCATGCAAGTCGTTTGCGATGAAACGGGCTGCCTTCAATAAAATATCTAAACCCTTAGTTTTATAACAATTAGCAATTACCCCGATTTTGATCGCAGTGGTATTTTTTGCATTATGATTCAGCGCGCTTAATTCCTGGCGCGCGGCAGTGGAAGAAAGGATTTTTTGTGTTGGTTTTATTCCCAAAGGAATAATAACGGTTTTTTTGGGGTCCAAATTTAATTTTTTTAGACCCATATCGTAATCGTATCTTGATAAAACAATTGTTCCTTGGCGATGGTTCGCGGCGAGGCGCTCTAGGTATTGGTAAGAATATTTTAAGATAGGTAGAAGCGGTTCATTAAAAACCCAGCCATGAGCGGTGTAGATGACGGCGTGGTGGGTATGTGGTGATTGGTAGCCAGTGGCTGCGAGCGATCCAAGAATTCCGGCTTTGGTGCTGTTAAGATGAATAATATCAGGTTGGACGGTGCGATAGAGGGTCTTAAGCTCTCTGATAGCTAAAAAATCATCATACAGCGCGATGCGTCGGCGCAAGTGATGAAGTTGAATAATTTGAAGATTATTTATTTTGTACAGTTTTTCCTGTAGATTTGTGGATCCCTTAGGCTCGCCAATGGCGACAACCACGTCGTGATGCAATGCGTACTCGGTCGCCAAATCAAACACATAGCGTTGCGCTCCTCCCCAGGCCCCTTGGGTAATAATATACAGGATTCTAAGACGTGAATTCATGTTGACTTTTTAGGCTATAACTAGCATACTATAGCTAATAATTTAAGACAACTATGCGTATTTTAATCACTGGTGGAGCGGGTTTTATCGGTTCACATCTGGCTGAACGCTTACTCGATAGTGGGCACGAAGTTGTGGTGATAGACAGTCTATTTACCGGTTCGCTGGCTAATTTGGCGGCGATAAAAGAAAATCCTCGTTTTCATTTTTTTAATCACGATATTGTCAATCCATTTTTTTACGAAAACAAAATTGATCAAGTGTATAATTTGGCTTGTCCGGCTTCACCGGTCCATTATCAATTTAATCCGGTGCATACGATTAAAGCTAGCACACTCGGAGTGATTAATATGCTTGGCCTGGCCCGCCGACACGGTGCCAGGTTTTTTCAAGCTTCGACCAGTGAAGTCTATGGCGATCCGGATGCGTTGCATCATCCACAAACCGAAGAGTACCGCGGTAACGTGAGTATGATCGGGCCGCGAGCGTGTTATGATGAAGGCAAGCGCTGTGCTGAGACGCTGTGCTTTGATTATCATCGCATGCACGGTATGGAAATCAAAATTGTCCGTATTTTCAATACGTATGGTCCGCGGATGGCGATTAATGATGGGCGGGTCATTTCTAATTTTATTGTACAGGCGTTGAAAAATGAACCGTTGACCATCTATGGAGATGGCCAGCAAACCCGCAGTTTTTGTTATGTAGATGATTTAGTACGCGGTTTTGTTGCTTTAATGAATGCTCCATCGACAATTACCGGGCCCATAAATTTGGGCAATCCGACCGAAAAAACCATGCTCGAAATCGCAAAAGAAATTATTGCTTTAACAAAATCCAAAGGCACTATTTCTTTTTTGCCTTTGCCCATCGATGATCCGCGTCAACGCTGCCCGGATATTACAAAAGCTAAAACGATTCTTGGGTGGGAACCAACAGTTGATTTATCGAGAGGTTTAGAAAAAACTATTGCCGATTTTAGACAAAGATTGGAATAAGTTTTTTATTCTTTCGCGGCATGGCGCCGCTTTGTGATGGTATTAATGTATGCCGCGTAAAAGAATTTTAATTTTTTCTACTGCCTATCTGCCTTTTGTTGGCGGAGCAGAAGTGGCGGTAAAAGAAATCACCGATCGATTGGGTGATAATTTTGATTTTGTCATGATTACCGCTCGATTGGATGCGAAGGTGCCGCGGATAGAAAAAATAGGTACTGTCGAGGTGCACCGGGTAGGCTCTGGTAACCGTTTCGATAAATTTTGGTTAGTTATTGCGGGGGCTAGTTATGCCGCGAAACTGGGTCATTTTGACGCAGTGTGGAGCATTATGGCGAGCTATGCTGGGTTTGCGGCGCTTACTTATAAAAAAACGCATTCACAGACGCCCTATTTGTTAACGTTGCAAGAAGGGGATAGTAAGTGGCATATTTATAAACATGTCTGGTGGTGTTGGTTATACTTCAAGCAAATTTTTACGCGTGCTGATCGGATTCAGGCGATTAGTACGTATTTGGCCACGTGGGCCAAGGAGATGGGGGCAAAATGTCCGATTGCTATTGTCCCCAACGGGATAGATCAAAATAATTTTCGCTCTTCTCTTTTCATGACGGAAGACGCCAAAAATGTTTTTTTAGAAAATGAATTTGGTATTAAAAATACCGGACCGCTGATTTTGACAGCCTCCAGGCTGGTCAAAAAAAACGGTGTTGATTATTTGATCAGCGCTTTAAAATTTCTAGATCCTAAGTACCATTTGCTAATCGCTGGATCGGGTGATCTTGAAGATGAACTAAAGCAGCAGGCGGAAAGAATGGGGTTAAAAAATCGAATCCATTTTTTAGGTTTTGTTTCTCACGATCGGTTGCGTTATTTGTATGCGGCTTCAACTGTTTTTTGTCGCTCGCCACGCTCAGAAGGATTGGGCAATGTTTTTTTAGAGGCTTTTGGTACGCATTTACCGGTCGTAGCTACCGATGTCGGAGGAATCCCAGACATAGTGAAAGATGGAATCACTGGATTATTGACTAAGCCAAATGACCCAGAAGATTTGGCGATAAAAATAAGAAAAATCGTTGAAGACGAAAGTCTGCGAAAAAATTTAGTACAAAATGCTTCTAAATTTGTACAACAATTTCAATGGGATTCCATTGTGTATCAGATGGGTGAGGTTTTTAAAAAGATGATGCTATGAAACTTTTAATCGCCGCTGACATTTTCCCACCAGAATCTGGCGGCCCAGCCACGTATGCCGTTACCTTGGCCAACGAGCTGGCCAAACTAGGAGACGAAGTGACGATTGTATCATTGAATCCGGATTCTGATAAAAGCGTGCTTGATGAACGGGTAAAATTATCCTCGGTTTTTTCGCGCAGTAAACTTATCCGGTACGCCCATTATTTTTGGTTATTGTATAAGAAGGCAAAAAATGTTGAGGTAATTTATGCTATGGGGCCAGTGAATGCTGGTTGGCCAGCTATGATTGTAGCTCGTTTACGTAAGAAAAAATTTGTGGTTAAGGTGGTTGGGGATTATGCGTGGGAGCAGGGGCAGGTGTCGGGAGTGGTAAAAGATGATATTGATGCATTTCAAAAAAAGACGTATTCAGGGAAAATCGGAGCTCTCCAAGATAAAGAACGCCAGGCGGTAAGAATGGCCGATGTAGTGATTACACCTTCAAAATATTTAAAAGGAATAGTAAGGGGGTGGGGAGCATCAGAGAGCTGCGTTCACGTTATCTATAACGAGGTCGCCTTTGAAACCCCCGAGCCTTTGGCTCACCCGGGCGAACGCTGGATAGTTTCGGTCGGGCGTCTGGTACCGTGGAAAGGGATGGAAACGCTTATCGAAATTATGCCGGAAATTTTGAAGAGAATCCCTGAAGCTAAGCTCAAAATTGTTGGTAGCGGCCCTGAGTTTAATGCTTTAAAATTAAAGATTAAAAATCTTCAATTAGAAAAATGGGTAGAGCTAGGGGGTAATTTGTCTCATAACAAAACCTTAGAATACATTGCATCAGCGGATGTTTTTGTATTAAATAGTTCGTATGAGGGCTTTTCTCACGTATTGATTGAAGCTTGTCATCAAGGGGTACCAGTTATGGCCAGTCGCATAGGCGGTAATACTGAAATTTCAGCGGGCGACAGTTTATTTGAATATAATAATAAGCAAGAAATTGTGGATAAAATTTGCCGTTTTATTTATCAAGAAAAACACAAAAAAATACGATGCCGTTTTCTTACCGATCTTATACCCGATACTAAAGCTCTGCTAGAACGTGTATGCGCCAACTAATGCTTAGTCTAGATAAGAAAATACTTGATCCTGAATCCGTTGTTGCTAAACGGATGATTGAATATGGAAGTGAGAATGAATTGTTTATTCTTATACCTCATACCAAATCGGTTTCTTTTGATTTGAGCCCAACCGTGCATGTGCGCTCTACCGGTGGAAATAAATGGCAGCAATATGGTCGTCTAAAAAAGATCGGACTTGAATTAATAAAGAATTTTGCAATACCTTTTTGTACAGTTCAAGACCCTTCGTTTATTGGGAATATTGGCCGTTGGCTGAAGAAAAAAACGGGAATAACACTGGAAATTCAGTTACATGGCGATTTTTATAGTTCTGATTTTTATAAGAAAAAAATTAAAGATTATATCGGGTATTTTTATTTTGGCAAACAGAATATTAAAAGCGCCGATGTAGTGCGCGTGGTAAATGAACGGGTCCGGCAGAGCGTGCTTAAGATGGGAATTGATGAAAAAAAAATTATACTTCGTCCGATTCAGGTAGCTATTTCTAATTTGGCCCAATACGATTCGCTACCTTCGCTCCAGGAATTATTTCCTGGATATGCAAAAAGATTCCTGTGGCTGGGGCGCATGGAAAAAGTCAAAAATTTAGATTTTTTACTTGAAGTGTTTGCCGAGTTGAAGCATGAACACGGGGATTGGCTATTGTTTTTGCAAGGGAATGGTTCAGAGCGAAATCGTTTGATGCAGAGAGCGGTCAAACTTAATTTGCAACATACTGTAAAATTTTCTGATAGTTGGGTTGAGGCGCCGTGGAAACTTATTAAAACGGCCGATTGTTTATTGTTTCCAAGTAAGAGCGAAGGGTATGGACTGGCGGTAATGGAAGCGGCAGCGGTAGGTACTCCGGTTATTATGACCGACGTCGGCGTTGCCAATTACGAATTAAGACCAAGTGAAAAAGTGCGGATTGTGCCCGTTGATGATAAGGAAGCGTTTATTAAAGAAATGCTGACTATTTAATGATATGCGTTTGTTAGTTGTTACCCAAACCGTCAACAAAAACGACACTAATCTCGGATTTTTTCATGAGTGGTTGAAGTTATTGTCTGAGCAGGTAGATGCACTCACAGTAATTGCGTTATCGGTGGGGGAGTATTCGTTGCCCCAAAATGTGCGGGTGCTGTCGCTGGGTAAAGAAAAAGGTGTTTCCCGTTTGGCATATTTAAAAAATTTCTGGTCTTTCTTGTGGAAGATGCGCAATGAGTATGACACTGTATTGGTGCACATGAATCCAGAATATATTGTTTTGGCCGGGTGGTGGTGGCGACTGACTCATAAAAGAATATTTTTGTGGTATGTCCATAAATCAGTGACGTGGAAACTGCAACTGGCAAAATATTTTGTAAAAAAAATATTTACTGCTTCGGTTGAAAGTTGTCGAGTTACGAGTTCAAAAATAGTAATAGTGGGGCACGGAGTGGATACTAGGCATTTCACTATCCAAAGCCAGAGCTACCCCCCTCTAAGTAATGGGGTGCGATTGTTAATGGTAGGTAGAATTGCAGCCAGCAAGGACATGCGTACGGTAGTGCGAGCACTTAAGCATTTAGAAGGTGCGGGAGGCAGATTTCAATTGGATGTGGTGGGGGAGCCAATACTGCCGAGCGACCGATTCTATTTGGATGATATGAAGCATCTAATTAAGCTTGATCATATGGAGGGGGTAGTGCGTTTTCTAGGAGGGATTTCCTATCAAGAATTGCCTCAGATCTATGCTACCCACCATGCGTTGGTGCATGCAAGTAATACTGGCAGTATTGATAAAGTAGTGCTCGAAGCGATGGCGTGCGGATTGCCGGTGGTGAGCTCGAGTGAAGCGTATGCCAGCTGGAATACCATTATTCATTTTCCTGAACAGAACGATCAGGCGTTGGCCGCTGCATTAGGACAAACGGAGTTTGTCCTATCAGCAGTAGCTCGACAAAAGATTGTGGCCGATTTTAGTTTAGAACTTTTAATCAAGCGATTGGTCTCGGAAATGTAATGCGATATGCCTGTGTCTTGATGTCAGAAGATAAGGTTGGGGCGACAATGTGATAAGGCAGTACGACCTAAATACCGGGGGACGGCCCGACTAAAGGGCGTGGACAAAGAACAGAATTATTGCTATAATTAACAAAAAATTTTGATTTTCTTGTATAATCTGTATGGCCACTTTATCTATCGTAATCCCGGTATTTAACGAAAAAAATACGATTGAATCGCTGCTCTCAACCGTGAACGCAGTTGATCTTGGCGACATACAAAAAGAATTTATTATTGTTGACGATTGTTCTACCGATGGCACGCGGGAAGTACTGAAAAATTTGAATAATCCGAACTACCATATTTATTTTCAAGAGTATAATCAGGGTAAAGGAATGGCGTTGCGCCGGGGTTTTAAAGAAGCAACGGGGGATTATGTCGTGATCCAAGACGCTGATTTAGAATATGATCCTGAGGAGTATCGGTTATTATTGGCGCCTCTCACATCTGGCCGGGCGGATGTAGTTTATGGATCGCGCTTCATGGGTGGCAAACCGCATCGGATTTTATTTTTTTGGCATTCTATTGGCAACAAATTACTCACCTTTTTTTCTAATGCTCTAACCGATCTGAATTTAACCGACATGGAAACTTGCTATAAAATGTTTACCAAAGATGCTTTGGCAAAAATTCTACCTCTTCTTACGGCTAATCGTTTTAATATTGAGCCCGAGATTACGGCGCGAGTGGCACGACTCAAATTACGGTTGTATGAAGTAGGAATTTCGTATCATGGCCGCACGTATGCCGAAGGTAAAAAAATCGGCTGGAAAGATGGGTTTAGCGCGATCTGGTCAATTATTAAATTTAACTGGTTCTCTTAGTCTTTAATTATGTTGAGGGGTTTGAAGGAGTATGGCGAAAAGTTTCCACAACGCATGGTGCTGGGGCTGCTTGGTATAATTTTTTGTCTAAGCCTAGGGTATTCCTTGGCCTATCGGATCGTACCTGCGGTGGATGCGCAGGCCTATGATGCGATTGCTCGTAACTTACTTAATGGCTGCGGTTTTAAGGAGGTATGCACTAATAGTTTTAGTGCGGACACAGCGATTGTGAGAGCGGGTCCTGGCTATGAGTTTTTTTTGGCGGGAGTCTACGCTGTTTTTGGGTATAGGTATGAGGCAGTGTGGGGGATACAGGCGCTTTTGCATACCGTCACGGCTGGGCTCTTGTATCTAATTGCGAGGCGAATTTTTGTAGGAACAGAAGGTAAATGGGCCGGACTTTTAGCTGCGCTCTTTTTTGGATTGTGGCCCGATTTGATTGAGATCAATGCGATGTTACTTACCGAAACGCTGTATTTGTTTCTCGTGACGTTGGTTTGGTACGTATTTATACGCAATATTCAGAACGAAAAG
This sequence comes from uncultured Gammaproteobacteria bacterium, assembly GCA_964585245.1. GTDB lineage: Bacteria > Patescibacteriota > Patescibacteriia > Magasanikbacterales > GWA2-37-8 > CAZEDL01. The sequence goes on along the minus strand of CAZPCV010000002.1, from coordinate 19,234 downwards.
CAGTTGAGCTGGCCCATTTTTTTGGGATTAATTACGGGAGTAACAATCCTCACACGGCCACCGGTTGTATTATTTAGTGCTATTTTTGTACTGTATTACCTGGTATCACGTCGTTACCGCGCCGGATTCTTGTTTGTCAGCAGTTTATTGCTAGCACTGTTACCGTGGGGTCTTAGCAATCTGGGGGTATACCATCAATTTATTCTTACCACTCTCATTGGGGATTATAACTTGTGGGTAGGTAATACATTGTTGGCTACTGGTGGGCAGATCGCGGGCGGGTTTAATCCGGCTACCAGCTATGCCGAGCTCAATGGTTTTCTTGGTTTTTCGGACATGGCCAAAAAAGAATTCTGGCAGTTTGTTACTCTTCATCCGATGGTATTTATCAAATTAACCGTGCTTAGATTTATTAGATTTTTTAGCTTGATTCGTCCAATGGGGTTTTGGTTTTATCAAAGTGGTTTAAAGCAGGCTTTATTTGTAGTATCTTCGGGGGTGTGGATCGCAGTTGTTTTTGTAGGTGGTTTTACTGGTCTATTCCAGTTGGCGAAAGAGCGAAAGAATTTATTTTATTATTTCCTGTTGTTGGCGCTTAGTGCGCCAGTATTATTGCTGCCCACAGTCGTACAGTCGCGGTATCGTTTTCAAATTTATCCGTTTTTGGCGCTGGGGGTTGGGTGGTTGGCGGCAGTTTATTCCACCAAACGTTTTGCAGGTGTTAAAAATATACTTCTCCCAGTGAGCTTCTTTTTTGTGATCGTAACTCTACTTGACGGGATAATTTTTTTACCGATTATTATTGAGCGTTTACAGCGATTTTGAATCGCTTAAGGTTGTATATATGTGTGGTATTAATGGATTTACTTTTGCTGAGGCTGGGTTAATCGCCAAAATGAATGAGCTGACCAAGCACCGTGGGCCTGATCAAACGAGTGCTGTAATGTTGCCGCGCGTAACACTAGGCCACAATCGTTTGTCGATTATTGATTTGTCAGAGCGGGCTAATCAGCCGATGTGGGATGAGAAGCGGGAGTGCGTGATTATTTTTAATGGGGAAATTTATAATTTTCTGGCGTTGCGCCGTGAGCTCGAAAAGAAATACCATTTTCGTTCTGATAGTGACACGGAAGTTATTTTGTACGCCTACAAAGAGTATGGAATTAATTGTTTAGATAAATTGAATGGTATTTTTGCTCTGGCGATTTGGGATGAGCGTACTGGTGAACTTTTCCTCGCGCGCGATAAAATGGGGGTCAATCCGTTGTACTATTATTACGATGGGAACAATTTAATTTTTTCTTCAGAAATCAAAGCTATTTTGGCGCACGGGATTCCACGAGCTGTAGATAGACAGGCTTTTAATTTGTATTTTCAATTGCTCTATGTGCCGGAGCCGCTGACGATGTTTGAGAATATTAAAAAAATTCCACCCGCCAGCTTTTTGCGCTGGCATGCCGGTAGTTCGCCGGTGCTTACTAAGTACTGGCAGGTAACTGACTTTTCGAACCTGGCGTCACTGGCCGAAGGAGTAGAAGCGATTAAGAGGTTATTTCCCCAGATTGTAAAGGAACAGCTAGTATCGGATCGGCCGGTGGGGGTTTTTTTGAGTGGCGGCATTGATTCGTCAGCGGTATTAGGGGTGGTAGCGGAGAATACAACCAAGGGTCAGGTCAATACTTTTTCAGTCGGGTTTAAAGACAGTCTTGATTCGGCTAAATTTAATGCCGATTCTTCTTTGGCCAAACAGACGGCCGCTTGGTATGGAACGAAACATACTGAACTCATGATAGGGGCGGAAGATATTAAAAATAATTTAGAGCGGATCGCCTGGCATCTCGACGAACCCAATGCGAACCCCACGGCCGGGGCGATGCTCTTGTTGGCTGAGGAAGCCAAAAAGCAGGTAGCCGTTGTCTTGGGCGGTGATGGCGGGGATGAATTATTTGGCGGGTATCCGCGCTATTTTTATAGCCGTCTCATTACTACCTATCAACGTTTGCCGCGGTTGGTACAGCAGATCGGTACTGGTGTGTTGTCTCTGGGAAATCAGACAAAGATGTTACACGCTCTGCAAACTCCTCCAGGGGCTGAGCGGGTGGTGTTGTTCTTGGCGCAGAAAGAGGCACTCTTACAACAGTTTCTTTCACCGGCTGTTTATGCTCCATCGGCGGCGACTGCTTATTTGAATCAGCGCTTTTTTGTAGATGGGGAATTAGCTAGACGATCTGATTTTAAAACAGATTTTGAAAAATATTTCATGAACACTGATCGCCAGAGTTGGCTGGTAGATGAATCGCTTTTGCGTACTAATAAAATGTGCTTGGGTGTAGGCCTCGAGCCGCGCGTACCGGTGCTGGATTATCGTTTGGTAGCTCTTAGCGCCCGCTTGCCTACGGCGTGGAAGTTTTCGCTCCTGGGTGGCAGCGGCCGTAGTTTCAAAGGTAAAAGCCTGTGGAAAGAGGCTGTGAGTGCATATTTGCCCGCGCATATTGTGGTCGAGAAAAAGCGCGGCTGGTTTACGCCTATGTCGAAATGGATGAGGGGCGGTTTGAAAAGTACGGTGCAGGATATTTTAGCACCGTCTCAATTGCCGGCAGAATTTTTTGATCCTGCGGGAGTGCAATGCTTGCTGAACGATCATTTAGATGGGAAGGCCTATCATCTCTCCAGTTTATGGGCGATCGTGATGTGGCAATTGTGGTACAACACTTTTATTAAAAAATAGTTTAGTTTTTGTAGAAAATTATAGTATGGTAACGTTTTCTTATTGGCGCGAAGTGTGGAAAGGAAAAGACATCTATCGTATATTAATGAACGAAACATGCCGCCGGTTTGTCTTGCGTGGCCAGGTTGTAGATGTCGGGAGTTCCACCCAACTCGCGAGTTACCACCGTTTTTTACAGCGTAGCGCCGAAGTAGTTGTCAATTGCCTTGATTTAGGTTTTGCCGAGACATCACAGGCTGGCCAGCGGATTGATTTAGAAACTAGTCGACTGCCGTATGAAAATGAAACGATAGATACAGTGCTGATGTTTAATCTGTTAGAACATCTCTATAACTATCGGCAGGTGCTGGTGGAAACAAAACGAATTTTAAAAATTGATGGTAGCCTTATTGGCGCAGTACCGTTTTTAGTAAATTATCATCCTGATCCGCATGATTATTGGCGCTATACCAAAGAAACGCTTAACAAAATATTTAAAGATGAGCTTGGTTTTTCACAGGTAGAAATTATTCCTTTTGGCCGCGGGCCGTTTACCGCAGCCTGGTCCCATGTGGAGCAGGTGGTGCCCCGCATAGTAAAGATGATCGCCGTGCCGTTGGTATTGTTAGTTGATGAGTTGGTTTTGAAGCTGCGGCCAAAAATGAACCAGGATAGATTTGTATTAGGGTATTTATTTAATGTAAAAAAATGAAGCGGAAATTGTGTTAAGAATCTGTCATGTTTATTGTGTTATGAAGAAAGTTATTTATATTGCCAACATTCGTCTGCCAACCGAAAAAGCTCACGGTTTACAAATCATGAAGACTTGTGAAGCTTTAGCTGAAAAAGGAGTAGAAGTTGAATTGTTTGTGCCAAATCGTTTAAATAAGCTCGTATCTGACCCATACGAATTTTATGGTGTTAAGAAAAATTTTAAAATTTTTAGATTATGGTGCTGGGATTTAATTTCAAAGAATTTTTTTGGTAGACTTGGCTTTTGGCTAGAGAGCTTCGCTTTTATTATTTCGGTTCGGACATTTTTGAAAAAATTTGACGAGGATGTCATCTTTTTTACCAGAGATTTGTTAGTTGCCAACTGGTTTAGTCGAATAAATAGTTCTATTTTTTATGAAATTCATTCTTTGCCAAATAAACCGAGTCGCATGCATTTTAAAACTTGGAACAGATGCCGCGGGTTAATAGTGATTAGTAATGGAATAAAAAAAGATTTAATTAGTTTAAAAATTCCGGAAAATAAAATTTTAGTTTCGAGCGATGCAGTAGAGGTAGAAAAATTTAGAATAAAAGAATCAATGTTCGAATGTCGTAGTAAATTATCTTTGCCTAAAGATAAAAAGATTATTTTGTATACAGGACACCTATACGCCTGGAAAGGCGCCAACGTTCTGGCCGAGGCTGCCGGGTTTTTATCGCCAGGTATTCAAGTGTATTTAGTTGGTGGCACTGATAGGGATATTGCTGTTTTTAAAGATAAGTATAAATTTTCAAGTTTATTCATTGTAGGTTGGAGGCCGCACGGCGAGATGCCATATTGGCTTCGAGCGGCCGACGTACTTGTGCTTCCGACAAGCGGTAAATATAAAATTGGATTCAAATATACTTCACCCTTAAAGTTATATGAGTATTTGGCCGCTGATAAGCCAATTATCGCTAGTGATTTAGCATCGACTCGAGAAATTTTAAACAAGAATCAGGCAACATTGATTGAACCAGACAATCCGAACCTGCTGGCCGAAACGATAGTTAGCATGTTGCAAAATATGAAAAATCGTGTTATTGTTGCCGAAGAAAAAAAGTTTGTGTGTGTAAAAAATTGGTCTGAACGCGCCTCTGAAATTATCGATTTTATGCAAAAAATATGACTGGAGAGAAGGTTGCCATCGTGATTCCTACATATAACGAAAAAGACAACATAGTTCTTTTGATAAAGAAAATTTTTTATTTGCTACCAGATGTAAAAATTATTGTGGTAGATGATAGTTCTCCGGATGGAACGGCAGAATTTGTATCCGATCTTAGAAAAATTTTTTCTGGCCTTTCTCTCTTGGTTCGTCAGAAGAAAGAGGGGTTGGGGCGAGCGTACAGCCATGGTTTTGAAGTGGTTTTAAGGGATCAAACTGTTGAAAAAGTTATAATGATGGACGCTGATTTTTCTCATGATCCGCTATACTTGCCAGAGCTGATTCGAGCTGGAAAGGAGGCCGATGTGGTTGTCGGGTCTCGGTATGTACCAGGAGGGTCGGTTTTTGGTTGGGAACGGTGGCGAAAATTTTTAAGTCTGGGTGGAAATTTTTATTCAAGATTGGTGACACGGCTGCCAGTAGTAGATTGTACAGGTGGATTTAATCTAATTAGGGCTTCGATTTTAAAAAAAATTATTCAGCATCCTTTGGATGCTTCCGGTTACGCTTTTCAGATTGAGTTAAAGTTCCGTTTATGGAAGATTGGCGCCTCTTTTATTGAACTTCCTATTCTTTTTAGAAATAGAATAAACGGCGAATCAAAGATTTCTAATCATATTATTAAAGAAGGCATTTTTATACCATGGAAACTATTGTTAAAAAAATAGTGGATTGCAAATTGTGCGGAGGCAAGTCGGTTTTTTTTATCAGTAAAAATTGTCATGATCTATTTCAGTGTGAGGCGTGCGGCTTAATTTTTGTATGGCCAATTCCGCAAAACTTGAGTGTTATATACGAGCAAGATTATTTTTCCGGCGCCACTCATGGATTTGGTTATGCAGATTATGACACCGACAAATCAGCGATGACAGATACTTTTTTAAAATATTTGAAAATTATTGAAAAGTATTCCGGTGGGGTGGGGTCGCTTTTGGATGTAGGTGCGGCCACAGGATTTTTTTTAGGCCTTGCTCTTAGAAATAAGTGGGATGTTACTGGCGTGGAAATTTCTGATTTTGCTGCCGAAAAAGCTCGTGCTAAGGGTCTGGCGGTTTTAACTGGAACTTTGGATTCGGTTAGGTTCCCTAAACTATTCAATGTTATTACTATGTGGGATGTGATTGAGCATGTTAGTGATCCATATGAACAAATAAAAAAAGCCTATGAGTTGCTCGCTCCGAATGGAATTTTGATTATCAACACACCCGACGCCAGCAGTATATTTGCAAAAATAATGGGTAAGCGTTGGCATTTATTTGTGCCTCCGGAACACTTATACTATTTTAATCCAACTAATTTAGCAAAAAATTTATCAGGTGCCGGTTTTAAAGTTTTGGAGGTAGGAAAGTTGGGGAAAAAATTCACACTGATATATGCATTTCTCACCTTGGCGCGCATCAGCAAATTGCGCTTTATACAAAATCTTGCCGATAGGTTAAGGGGTACGTCAATTGGCAACTTGGCTGTGCCGATTAATTTGCGAGATAATTTTTTTATAATAGCAAAAAAATAGTATGCTACTTAGTAAATTAAAAGAACACCGATTTTATTTATTTATTATTATTTTTGTTACTGTTTTTTTAGCCTTGATGCCAATATTAAAAATTATTCCGGCCACCGGCTTTAATCTGCCCAGAATAACCAGAGCAGCAGCGAACTTTGTCTATGGCTCCACTTATTATTCTGCTCGAATTAGAGAGATAAAAGATGGCCATTATTTTATCGGTAATCCATATTTTATAGAACACAACAACGAGCCGGCCCCAGCCTTCTTTGTTGCCGATTGGATTGCTGCCGCCCCCTATTTAGCGGGGCTTTCGTTTGATGTCACCATGGTTTTTAACGCTCTTCTTTGGTCAATAATTTTTACTCTTTTAGCCTACACAATTCTTTTAAATTTGGGTATTTCTAAAAAGGGGGCACTATTAGGTGCTTTATTGACATACACTCAGGGTGTTTTTTTAATACTTCCAGCTGTCTCAATGCAGACAATTTTTCCATTCTTCATGGTGTTATTACTGGCGTATGTTTTTTGGTCTAAAAAGCCAGAAGACAAAAAAAGGATTGTTTTTTTGACACTAGCCATTTCAGGCGGGGTCTACGTATATACATATTTAATGCAAGTGGTGGCTGTTTTTATTTTTTTTGCTACTATTTATTTTTTGTTGCAGAAAAATTTTCGTACGGCTGGTTACCTGGCAGGGTCGTCAATTTTGGCTCTGGTTATTTCGTCGCCGATAATTTTTTATACAATTAATCAACTTAAACATCAATTTTATTGGGAAACGATGGGTAGAATAGGTTTGGTTTCGACTCATTTGCCGACTTTTCAGGCCTTGGCTTCTGGTGGTTGGACGATGATGATTGTTGTCCTTTATTATTTGAGTCGGCGTAAAATTCAAGAATTAAAAGAGAATAAAAATTTTTCTTCAGCAACGATTTTTTTTATTATCAGCGGGTTGGCCATGTCATTTGTTATTGTTAGTAATGTTGTTACCGGGAAAGAACTGGAGCTATCCGGTCATATCGAAAGATTTATGGCGATTTGGACACCGCTGGCTATAGCGACGTATTTTTATTTTACTTATGACCTTGTCAAATTAAATAATGTATTTAAAACTAAAAAACGGATCGCAATTATAATATTATTTTTTGTGTCTTGTTTTAGTTTGTGGCATTACTCTAGAGTTTACTGGTCATATTTTCAGCAGCAAGGCGACAATATAGAATATATAAAAGAAACTTTTAATTATAACGCGCCTATCAATTGGTTGAATGAGAATGTGTCACAACCGAGTGTTATCATGGTGAATGTTAATGATCCGATATTGAATTTTATTTCGGAATATACAAAGCACTATGTTTTATTTGGTAATGGAGGCATACTTCATATTGTGTCCAATAATGAAATTGAAGAAAGATATTTGGTTTCCAGGTACTTTGATAATACAGACAAACATGGGATTAAACAGGATTTTCAGATTTATGGAGGAGTCGGGAATGCTGTCCATCAATATAAAACCTATAATCGCCAAGTTAAGCTGTGTAAGCTTTTGAAACTTAATTTATTAGGTATTAATTGTGGGACCGAAGCGTCAGATGCGGTGTCATTTCGTGGTTCAAAATATTTTGACGACTTATTTGAGCGTTATAATGTATACAAAATCACGATAAATGAGGAATTGAAAAAGTTTCACGTAACCTATATTGTAGAAAACAAAAAAATTGGCGCGCAACGTAATTTTGGCTATGATATGAGAAATATAGAAAATGTTACCAAAGTCTACGACGACACATATTTTAGTATATTTAAGTTAGGTAGATAGTATGAAAACGGTTATTCTTTGTGGTGGAACAGGTACTAGGTTGAAAGAAGAGACTGAATTTAAGCCAAAACCATTGGTAGAGGTAGGTGGCAAACCAATTTTGTGGCATATTATGAAAATTTATGCCCACCATGGTTTTAATGAATTCATTTTGGCCTTGGGGTACAAAGGAAACATGATAAAAGAGTATTTTTTGAATTGGCGCAGCTTCCTTAATGATTTTACCTTAGACACAAGCAACAATGATATTATTTTTCATAATAACAGTTGCGATGATTTTAAAATTACTTTTGCCGAAACTGGAGCCGACAGCCTCACTGGCGAACGCGTTCGCCGTTTAAAAAAGTATCTTGGAAATGATGATTTTATGCTTACTTATGGGGATGGAGTTGCTGATATAAATATCAGAGATCTGGTTGCTTTTCATAATAAGCAAAATACCTTAGCTACCATAACCGGGGTTAAGCCGGTGCATCGATTTGGGCTCTTGGATATTGACCAGAATAATCAAAAAGTGGCTGGTTTTTATCAGCATAAGGTGACCGATAAAGACGAGAATAAATTGGCTTCCGACTTCATAAATGGCGGATTTATGGTTTTCAAAAATCAGGTTATTGATATGATTAAAGAAGACGGTATGATCGAAGGCGTGTTTGGGCAGCTCGTGATTAAAGGGGAGCTTTCGGTTTATAAACATTCTGGAAAATGGAAATGCATGGATACTTATAAAGAAGTTGAAGATTTAAATGCGCATTGGATCAATGATCCGTTTTGGAAAATTTGGTAATATGAGTATATTAAAAAATAAAAATATATTGGTGACTGGGGCCACCGGATTGGTTGGTTCGCATTTGGTTGAAAAAATTTTGTCTTTAAAACCATTCCGAGTTGTTGCCTTATCCAGGAGCATAGATCCGGCGGCATATTTTTTTACTAACGGATTAAATAATAAAGTGATAGTGGTTAACGGTGATTTAAAAGATCGACTGAGAATGGCTGAGGTTGTAACTAAGTATGAAATTAATTATATTTTTCATATTGCAGCCCAACCCATTGTCGCAACTGCCTTGATTAATCCTTACGAAACTTTTTCTACCAACATAATGGGCACGGTGCACATACTTGAGGCGGCTCGTTTGGCATCTTCAATAGAAGGAGTAATAGTAGCTTCGAGTGATAAAGTGTACGGTAAAGACTGTGTCGGTGTTTTAGAAGATAAACCATTACGCGGCGATCATCCTTACGATGTGTCAAAATCATGCACGGATCTCATCGCCCACACTTACGCCAAAACATATGATATCCCGGTCGCCATTAGTCGTTTTGGGAACATCTTTGGTCCGGGGGACCTTAATTTTAATCGAATAGTTCCAGGAATAATGAAAGCCGTAATAAATAATGAGGTTATAAAATTGCGTAGTGACGGAACTTTCATTAGAGATTACGTCTATGTTAAAGATGTGGTTGAAGGGTACGTTGCTTTAGCGGAAAATATTAATAAAATAAAAGGCGAGGCTTTTAATTTTAGCACCAACTCGGATTTTTCCGTATTGCAATTAATAAAAAAAGTGAGCGAGATTGTTGGAAAAAGTATTGAGTATGAGATTGTAAATAGTCAGCAAAATGAGATCGTAGAACAAACGCTAGATGCTAAAAAAGCCAAAGAAATTTTAGGATGGGAATCTAACTATACGTTTGAGGCAGCTGTTTTAGACACTTATGTATGGTATCAAGATTATTTCAAGCGTTACAGGTAGCCGTTCGTTTGTTTTTCTTTTAAAATTATGAGCACTTTTGTAAAAAAAACAAACTTTTTAGGTTTGGCAGAAGAGGCAAGATTAATCCGAAAAGGAATCCTTGAAATGGTTTATAGAACGAAGAGTTCTCACGTTGGCTCTTGTTTTAGTATTGTTGATATTCTCACAGTGCTTTATCATTCAGTTTTATCGATTCCTTCTCCAGCCGATCACAATCGTGACATTTTTATTTTAAGTAAAGGCCATGCCGCCGCTGCTCTGTATGTTTGCTTGGCTTCACGCAATTTTTTTCCCAAAAAAATGTTAAATGATTTTTGTGAAAATGGAGCTAGTATTGCAGGGCATGTAATAAAAAATGCTTTGCCAGGCATCGAAGCAACTTCTGGCTCTCTTGGTCATGGGCTGCCCATGCTTGCGGGCATGGCATTGGCCAATAAAGGTAACAATCGTTGGTTTTGTTGTCTTTTAGGAGACGGTGAGTGTGACGAAGGATCTGTGTGGGAATCAGCCGCTTTTTGTAGCCAGTTTAAATTAAGCAAAATTACAGCGATTATTGATTGTAATAATCAACAGGGACTTGGGTACACAGATAGTATTATGAAAAAAGATTTGCGGAAAAGATGGGAGGCTTTTGGTTGGGAGGTGGCCGAAGTAAATGGCCATGATTATTCGGAATTATTGAGTGTATTGGCCTATAGTCGCGCTCGAAATACTGACAAGCCCTTCACTTTAATTGCTAATACGGTTAAAGGCAAAGGGGTGTCTTGGATGGAAGATTCATTGGATTGGCACTATAAGTCACCAAATGAAGAGCAGTTTAAAAATGCATTATTGGAAATAGAGCTATGAGAAATGTTGCGGTAAACAGTATTCACGAAGCTGCTAGAAAAAATAAAAATATATTTTTTTTGACTGGAGATTTGGGTTTTTCGGTTATAGAAAAATTTGTTGAAGAATTACCAGACCAAATTATAAATACTGGTATCGCGGAGCAGAATATGATTGGTGTGGCTGCCGGGCTGGCCATGTCTGGGAAAAAAGTATTTGTATATAGCATTGTGCCATTTGCTACCATGCGGTGCTTCGAGCAGATTAGAAACGATGTTTGTTATCAAAATTTGGATGTAAACATTATCGGAATTGGCGGGGGATTTGCCTATGGTACACATGGCACCACTCATTATGGCTTAGAGGACATGGCTTTGATGCGTTCTTTGCCAAATATGAAAGTAGTGGCTCCAGCCGATGCGGTAGAGGCGTCTATGCTCATAAGTCAAATTTTGGATTCAAGCGGGCCATATTATCTTCGTTTAAATAGGGGTGGTGAAAAGGAAATAACTCAAGGTTGTCGCCCTGTATTAGGTAAAGGATCGGTATTAAAAAATGGTGCGGAAGTTACAATTTTTGCCGTTGGTGCTATTACGGACAATGCTTTTGTCGCTGCCGCAGAGCTAGAAACCGCCGGCATTTCAGTTGAAATTATCCATATGCACACTTTAAAGCCTCTGGATAAAGAAATAATTATTGACCGTGTCCGTACTAGAAAAGTGGTTGTAAGTTTGGAGGAGCACACTATTTTTGGAGGGCTTGGTTCGGCTATTTCGGAAGTGGTTGCTCAATCAGGCATTTCGGTTCCATTTCAAATTTTAGGGGTAAAAGATACCTATATGCCGTTTGTTGGTAAACAGGAATTTTTGCGGGACAGCGCTGGTATTTCGGCGCAGCAGATAGTTGAAGTAGTTAAAAATTTATGGAGAAAATAAAAATATTTCTAACAGGCGGTAGTGGATTTATTGGAAAAAATATCCTAGAACAACTTGGCAATCGTTATGTTATTTTGGCTCCAACCCATGGTGAGTTAGATTTAATTAATGCGGAGGCCGTATATTCTTACTTGGAAAAAAATCCGGTCGATGTAGTGATAAATGCGGCTGCGGTTGGAGTTAGTCGAAAAAATCAGACCGCCAGTGTCGCTGTTACTAATCTCAAAATATTTTTTAATATAATTAGAGCTAAATCTTTTTTTAAGAAAATGATCATGCTTGGGTCTGGTGCTGAGTATGGCAAAAGCCGTGCTTTGGTGAGAGTTGATGAACGAGAGTTTGACAAGCAGGTGCCAATCGATGAATATGGGTTTTATAAATATGTCTGCGCCAAGTATGCCGAACGAGTAGATTATATAACACATATTCGGCTTTTCGGAGTGTTTGGAAAATACGAGGACTACGAAACTCGTTTTATTTCCAATGTGATTTGCATGGCTTTGTTTGATCTGCCTATTCAAATAAATAAAAATGTGCGTTTTGATTTTTTATTTATTGATGACTTGGTAAAATTGTTAGAAAAAATTATAGATTATCCGCCTAAGGAAATATTTTTGAATGTTGGCAGCGGCGAACCAGTAGAAACATATTCAATCGCAGAGAAAATCTTAGCCAAGCTTAACAAAAAACTTTCAATTACTATCAGGCAAGCAGGTCTGGCCAATGAATATTCGGCAAATATAACCAAGCTCAAAAAATATTTGAAATATACTAATTTTCAATTTACTTCATTTGATACGGCGGTAGACAGTCTGGTTGAGTATTACAAAAAGATTATGCCGACTCTTAATAAAGAGATGTTTTTAACCATAAAATAATATGGAGTCAAAAAAATTTATCAGCATTGTTACTCCTTGTTATAACGAAGAACTGAATGTCGAAGAGTTGTATAATCAAGTCAGGCAAGTAATGGGGGAGCTTCCGGGTTATCGTTACGAACATATTTTTATCGATAATGCTTCAACTGATAGAACGGTGGAAGTATTAAAACGGATCGCTAAGGTAGATAAAAATGTAAAAATAATCATAAATATTCGCAATTTTGGCCACTTGCGATCGCCATATTATGGCTTGCAGCAGGCCTCTGGAGACGCGGCGATTTTGCTGGTAGCAGATTTACAGGATCCGCCGCTTCTTATCAAAGACTTGCTTAATAAATGGGAAGAAGGCAGTATGATTGTAGTAGCTGTAAAAAATAAAAGCGAAGAAAATAAATTGATGTTTAATGTTAGGAAACTGTATTATAATTTAATTAAAAAATTTTCTGATATTGAACAAATTAAAAATTTTACCGGTTTTGGATTGTATGATCAGAAATTTATAGAAATTTTGCGTACCTTAAAAGAGCCATACCCCTATTTTAGGGGCTTGATAACCGAACTTGGTTTTAATCGCGCTGAAATTACATATATACAACCAGTTAGAAAAAATGGGAAAACCAGCAATAATTTTTATTCGTTATATGATCTGGCCATGCTTGGATTTGTTAATCATTCTAAAATACCGCTTCGTTTGGCCAGTTTTATAGGTTTTGGGATGTCTTTGGTAAGTATGTTGGTTGCGGTAATATATTTTGTTTATAAGCTATTGTTTTGGAATAGATTCGAGGTTGGTTTAGCACCTCTTATAATTGGTATGTTTTTCTTTGCCTCGGTGCAGCTATTTTTTATAGGAATTTTGGGTGAATATATCGGGGCAATTTATACCCAGGTAAAACAACGTCCGCTGGTAATTGAAAAAGAAAGGATAAATTTTTAAATATTATTTGTTGATTATGGAAGAGAGTTTTCGTCAAGAATTAGTAAAACAATATCAACAACGTTTTCCGGTTAAAAAATTTATTCCTGGTGAATCCGTGGTGCCGGTATCTGGAAAGGTTTTTGACGAACAAGAAATAATTGAGGCGGTAGACGCGGTGCTAGACGGCTGGTGGACAGATGGTAGATTTAGCGCGAAGTTTGAAAATAGATTAAGTAAATTTATTGGTGTGAATTATTCAGTTTTGGTTAACTCTGGTTCCTCGGCTAATTTAGCTGCCATTACGGCTTTAACTTCCGTTAAACTTGGTGAGCGCGCATTGAAGCCTGGTGATGAAGTTATTACGGTTGCTGCCGGATTCCCAAATACCGTCAATCCGATAATTCAAAATAATTTGGTGCCGGTTTTTGTTGATATTGAATTTGGTAACTATAATATTTCAATTGAAGAACTTAAAAAGGCTATTTCTCCGAAGACGCGAGCAATTATGATTGCTCATACTCTGGGCAATCCTTTTGATTTAGAACAAATTACCGAGCTTTGCAGTAAAAATAATTTTTGGTTAATCGAGGATAATTGCGATGCACTTGGTGCCAAGTATAATGGTAAATATACTGGTACTTTTGGTCAAATCTCTACCTGTAGTTTTTATCCGGCTCATCATATTACAATGGGCGAGGGGGGCGCAGTGTTTACTAACGATCCATTACTTTATCGTATAATAAAATCGGTGCGTGATTGGGGGAGAGACTGTTGGTGTAAAACCGGTAAAGATAATACATGCGGCACACGTTTTCAATGTCAGCTGGGTGGTTTGCCATTTGGTTATGATCATAAATATGCCTACTCGGAAATGGGTTACAATCTAAAAGTCACGGATATTCAGGCCGCGATTGGTTTGGCGCAGCTGGAAAAATTACCAGATTTTATAGAAAAGAGAAAACACAATTTTGAAGTGTTATACGCAGGTTTAAAAAAATACGAGAAGTTTTTCATTCTACCTTCCTGGCAAAAGCAGGCTGATCCTAGTTGGTTTGGATTTTTACTTACAATTAAACCAGAAGCACCATTTAAGCGAGACGCTATTGTTGATTTTTTGAACAAAAGAAAAATTGGTACCCGGTATCTTTTTGCCGGTAATTTGTTAAAACAGCCTTACTTTGTAGAAAGAAAGATTGTCTATAGAAAAATTGGCAATTTGCCAAATACGGATTTAGTGATGAACAGTACTTTTTGGATAGGAGTTTATCCTGGCCTTAGTGAAGAAATGCTGGCTTATATTTTAAAAAGCATTGACGATTTTATTGCTAATTAAAAAATAGTTATGTGGTCTAAATTTTTAAAATCTTTAACCGAGCACTTAAAGCGTAATTATTTGATTTATGTTTTTGCTTGTTTGGTAGGGTTTATTTCAATTGGCCCGCATTTGTTAGCCAAGCATTCGTTAGGTTCCAGCTATCAAGGTTTCCCTTTGTTGTTTCAGGATAACGAAGAATATTATTTGTCCCGCATCAACGATATTTTGGAGGGTTATTGGTTGGTCGGGTCTCCTTTTTTGTATGAGTACAAGAAAAATTTACCAGTGGTATTTCCAGTGGGGGAGTATTTGTACGCCATTCCAGTTTTATTAACAAAAATTGATTTGGTTTCATTTTTTGTTTTTGCAAAATTTTTATTTCCCGCTCTATTATTTACTCTCGTTTATTTATTTCTTTTTCAGCTTTCTGAACGAACTAATTTTAATCGGTGGGTGGCTGTAGCGGGAGGTTTATTAGTTACACTCGGTTTTGATTTTGTCGATTACTCTTCGTTATTTCGTATTTTAGAGGGAAAGGACGATATTTTACACCTAAGTTTATGGACTAGACCAGTAAATCCGATTAGTGGGATATTGTTTTTATTTACATTTTTAATTTTAATTTCGAGGGTAATACAAACAAATAAGCGTTTTTTGGCTATTTTAGCAGGAATGATTTTGGGTATAATGCCTGGGTATGTGTTTAGTTGGCTAACCGGCTGGGCTTTTCTCGGAATGGTCTGGCTAATTTCCTTTTTTAGAAAAAAAATAAAAACAGTTTGGATACTATCTTTGACGGCTATTTCCAGTTTAATTGTCAGTATACCTTTTTGGATCAGCTGGTTTGGTTCGTTGCAGGCCGCGGACGGTAAATTTATCGCCTTGCGCAATGGATTGTTATTAACTCATGCTCCGATTTTAAATAAAGTTACTTTGCTACAGACAGTAATTTTTTTGCCGATATTTATTTATGAATTTTATAAGCAAAAAAAGCGTGGTTCGAAATTAGAAGATTGGTGGTGGTTTGGTCTGGCTTTGGTGGGTGCTAATTGGCTAACTTTTAATTATCAAGTTATTATCGGTCGCACGGTGTGGCCACCGCACCTGATGCAATTTGCCGTTCCGCTCGCAATGGTAACTTTTATGCTGTTGTTAGGAAATTATTTTAAAAAAATTTCTTTAAAATTTTCTTGGATTTTGGCAGTGTTGGTGATGTCGATTTCTGTCATTTATGGAGTCTTCACTATTTTAAGTTTCCGATATGCCTTGCCAAGGTTTGCCGCTATGCAACAAAATATGGCGTTGTTTGACTGGCTCAATAAAAATGCTCCCAAGGATTGTGTGGTTCTAGTTCGAGAAAACGAGGAGGCCTTGGTTAATTGGGTTCCGGCCTTCACTCATTGTAACGTTTATGCCAGCGGCTATGCTTTTTCTCGTGTGCCACTCGATCGCTTGTATCATAATTATTTGGTGTTTTTACGTTTGCGTGGTATTAGCGTGCAAGAGTTGCCGCATTATTTGCAAGAGCACCGGGGTGAATTAAAAGCTTTGTTTTATACCACTTGGCCACAATTGTTTATGAAGGTAGATGAAAGTTGGCTGGCTGAGCCGATTGAAAAAATAGAAAAAAGTTATGGTGATTTTTTGAAAAAGGATTTTTTGTCCGAATTGAAAAAGTATCGTATTGATTTTATAACGGGAGAGGAAGAATTTCCGACGACTTTGATAAACCAGTTTGAAAGTTTAAAATATATCGGTAAATTTGGATCAAAACATTTATATAAAATATAACGTTTGTTAATATGGCGACAGAGATAAAGACTAAAATTGTGATTGTTGGTTATGGTTGGGTGGGCCAGGCAAATGCCTTAGCTTTGACCAGGATGGGATACGAGGTTGTGTTTTATGATGTGGTGGTACCGAAATTTCATTATGCCGATAAGTATTACGAATTGTATGAAAAAATTAAATCACTTAAAACATTAAAAGAAATCGACGCCGATACAACGACATATATTGTATGTGTAGGAGATAGAGTAGCAGAAAACGGAATTCAGGATATAACTTTCATTGAACAAGCTTTAGAACAGCTTAAGGGGTTGAAAGGAAAAGTTGTACTTCGATCGACAATTATTCCTACTTCATTGCATAAACTGTCTTTTGATTATTATGTCCCAGAATTTTTGCATGAAATTCGAGCGGTAGAAGAATGTTTGAACCCATATTATTTTGTAGTTGGTAGTCGTATGGTTGAGCAAGATCGGATGCCTGATTTTTTTAAAGAATGGCAAAATCGAGCTTGTCGAGTCTTTTTTGGTACCCCGGAACAGGCGGCTTACATCAAATATCTGTCTAATATTTGGAATGCAGTCCGGATTGCTTTTGTGAACGAGTTTGGGGACAGCATGATGGATCCGGTTTCGCCTAAAGAGCGAGAACAGATCGAGCAGGTAATCGATTTTGTTTTGGAGAAAAAAAGTTATGTGCGCTATGGTCAAGGCTTTGGCGGCCATTGTTTGCCCAAAGATATGCGGGCTTTTCGCCATATGGCCGAGGCCGCTGGTCGCAGTGTGCCTCTATTAAAGGGCGCATACGAGTCTAATGAGCTGCATATTAAGGTATCAGAAAAATACAAAACACTCCCGCAAATATTTTCTACCTGGGACTATAGTAATGCGCCACGCCATATTTCAGTTCAGGCAGTTAAGGCGTGGCATTGGTTTAACCAGTTATCCGGCGTACGCCAGTTGCGGGCCAGCTTACGACCGCTACGCCGGTTTGTGGAGCGTAACTTTATTACCGACCGATCATTGATCGATATTAAAGAACGTTGGAATAATTTTGCGCTGCATCAGCCGTATTATTATGTTAATCCAGATACGAGAAGCGGACGTAAAGCCGATGAATTTGAACTCAAAGAAACGGGTCAGGCGGACTATAAAACATTGGTGTCGGAGGATAAGCTGCTCTCTGAGCTTGGTCAACATTCAGACAAAAAAATAGCACACATTGGCCCAGGAGTTGGTCGGTTAACCGAGCATTTTTCACGTGACTTCGCTGAAGTTTATGCCGTGGATATTTCTCCCGTGATGATTTCTATTGGGCAAAAACGTTTGTCGCAGCATGCGAATATTTCGTGGCTAGAAACAAATGGACAAAATTTACCACTTCCAGATGAGTCAGTTGATTTAGTTTTTTCTAATCAAGTGTTCAAATTTCTTCCAAGTGCGGTGTTGGTGAGTGGGTATTTAAAGGAAATAGAAAGAGTGCTTAAGCCGGGTGGAATTGCTAAAATTCAGTTACGTACTGGTCCAGAGATATATAAATGGCGTTGGTTTTATGGGGTTTCGCTAAGTGAAGCCGGGGCACGCGACTTGGCCGAGCGAGCTGGTTTACAGGTGGTGCAGACGCAAGTGGAATCAGCGAAAGATTTGTGGTTGTGGCTCAGGAAAGAAGAATAATTTGTAGATATTTTAAATTTCATTTTTTATGAAAAAAATTCTTGTGACTGGCGGAGCTGGTTTTATCGGTTATCATTTAATAAAAAAATTATTGTCTGATCAAGAAAGCAGAGTGGTAGCAGTGGATAATTTACAAAGAGGGCGATTAGATGAAGATTTTTTAGCGTTGATGAATGACTCACGGCTTGAGTTTAGACAAGCGGATTTAACTGATTTGAATTATTATTCAACTTTAGAAACTGATTTTGATCAGGTTTATCATTTGGCCGCTGTAAACGGCACCAAGTGGTTCTACAAAATGCCGCAGGAAGTATTGCGCATTAACACCCTTTCGCTGGTATACATTTTGGAATGGATTAAAAATTTAGAAAAAAAACCAAAACTTTGTTTTACTTCGTCAAACGAGGCTTATGCTGGGGCATTGGAAGCTTTTAACCAACTGCCGATTCCTACTCCGGAAAATGTGCCATTGGTAATAAGTGATACCTATAATTCGCGCTGGACTTATGCCGGCACAAAATTAATAGGTGAGCAGTTTGTGATTTTTTATGCGCAAGTTTACAATTTTCCGGCGGTAATTGTCCGCCCCCATAATTTTTATGGGCCACGCGCCGGGTACGATCATGTCATCCCAGAGATGTGTCAGCGCATAATTAAACGAGAAGATCCTTTTTCTATTTTTGGCTCCGTTGAAACTAGAACTTTTTGTTATATTGATGATGCGGTAGAAGCGATGGAGGTTTTGATGAATTCAGAAAAAACCAATTCGCAACCAATCGAAACGGTGCATATCGGCAATACTGATGAAATTACTATGGGCGATTTGGCTCAGGAATTATTTAAAGTGGCTGGTTGGACGCCGAATAAAACTGGTATTAAACCTTCTCCAGTTGGCAGCGTCAAACGGCGACTGGCCAACATTGAAAAAATTAGTAAATTAGTTGGTTGGAAGCCAAAAACCAAGCTTGAACAAGGATTAAGAAACACTTTTGAGTGGTATCAAAAACATCCAAAAAAGTAATTATTTATCCTCGCTTGGAGAAGTATTCTTAGGTCGTTTCGGTCTGCCAGGTTTTGTAATAACTTTTTTTTCTTCTGGTGTCACGCGATGCATTCGGATGAATTATATATGAGCTAATTAAAGTTTCGAGTTGGTAAATTGGTCTGTTCTCTTGTAACATTA
>CAZPCV010000001.1:41127-60456 GCA_964585245.1 uncultured Gammaproteobacteria bacterium | reverse complement strand
AAATCTGGCAGGGGAGTGAGTACCGGCGCTTGGCCGAAGGTAATCGTTTACGCATACTACCTGTCTTGGCTGAACGAGGAATTATCTACGATCGCTTCAATCGTGAATTGGTTCAAAATATTCCGAGCTTTACTTTGTCTATCGTCCCACAAGATTTGCCCCGCGCCGTCGAACAACGCCAGCCAATTTTAAATCGTGTGGCCCAGATGAGTGGCGTACCCCTCACTGAAATTGAAAACTCCTTAAAAAAATATCGCAGCGCCGGTTATCAATCACTAACCATCAAAGAAAATTTAAATTACGAAGCTGCCTTAACATTGTACGCCGAAAATTCTGATTTGCCGGGAGTAGTAATTGAAAGCGCCACCAAACGATCATACCCGATTACTGCCTCTTCAACCGCCAGCAGCACTCCATCGCTATCTCATCTGCTCGGCTATCTCGCCAAAATTAATGACAAAGAATTAGCCGATACTCCTAAAGGCTCCTACTTGTTATCAGATACGATTGGTAAATCAGGCTTGGAAAAATCCTATGAAACCGCGTTGCGGGGAAGTATGGGTAAAAAAAGAATTGAAGTAGACGCCCGCGGCAAAGAGCAAACAGTGATTGCGATCGAGCCTCCAGTGCCAGGTAAAAATCTAATTTTATCGCTCGACAGCGAAGCGCAGCACGCTCTCGAAGTGGCTATTAAAAAAACCTTAGCCGCCACCGGCAAAACCAGAGCTTCGGCCATAGCTCTTGACCCCCAGACAGGCGGCATCCTGGCACTGGTTAGCTGGCCGGCTTTTGATAATAATGATTTTTCGGGCGGCATCGCATCCACCACGTATCGATCCTATACCGAGGATCCGAATCGCCCCTTGTTTAATCGAGCCATTGCCGGGCTGTTCCCACCTGGATCTACCCTGAAAATGCTAGTTGGATTATCCGCATTGGAAGAAAAAATTATTACTCCGCTAACCACGGTCAACAGTGTAGGAGGTATAATGGTCGGTGCCCACCTATTCAAAGATTGGAAAGCCGGCGGGCATGGCATCACGTCGCTTACCAAAGCGTTGGCTTGGTCGGTAAATACATTTTTTTATTATGTGGGCGGCGGTTACCAGGATTTTTCAGGCCTTGGAATTGATCGTTTACTTAATTATTTAAGACATTTTAAACTTAATGAAAAAACCGGTATTGATATCCCGGGCGAACGAGCCGGATTTTTACCCAGCAAAGAATGGAAACTGAGCTACCGGCATGAGCCCTGGTATGTAGGGGACACCTACAATCTCTCTATTGGACAAGGGGATATCGTAGTGACCCCGCTACGTGTCGCTTGGTGGACTGCTTTTATTGCTTCCGGCAAAAATATTCAGCCTCACCTGGGCGAAGCCCTGGTTGATTCCTTAACCAAGAAAAAAACTGCGCTAAACTTCATAGTCGATACCACTGCTCTAGCCGACCCTGCCAACGAGGCCATAATCCGCCAGGGGATGCGCGAATGTGTACAATATGGTAGCTGCCGCGCCCTGCAGAGCTTACCCTTTACGAGTGCGGGCAAAACCGGCACCGCCCAATGGAGTTCTACCCGCGAGACACACGCGTGGTTCACCGCTTTTGCTCCATACGAACAACCAAAAATAGTAATCAGCGTCCTGGTGGAAGAGGGCGGCGAAGGCTCGGCCGTATCAGTGCCGATTGCCCGGGATTTTTTAAGTTGGTGGGGAAAAAAATATTTGACAGGCACTTGATGTATGTTATAGTAAGACATTAAAAAACGATGCATTTAATTCTAAAAATCGCGCTCTATGGAGGATACTATCCACTACTTATCCGCCCAAAGCTTGGCTGATCTGAAAAAGGAATTTGAACATATTAAAAATGTCTCCATCCCTGAAATAGCCAAACGAATCGATGAAGCCAAACAACAAGGCGACTTATCCGAAAATGCTGAATACACTCAGGCCCGAGAAGACATGTCCTGGGCTCAAAGCAAAATGATGGAGATTGAACAAATAATTCTTAACGCCAAAATTATTACTCCGCAAAATACCGGCGTGGTAGGTGTGGGCAGCGTGGTAACCGTCGTTATCAATAACAAGGAAAAGGAACTCACGATCGTCGGCCAACAAGAAGCTAATCCTGGAAAAGGGCTCATCTCTAACGAATCACCCCTGGGCCAAGCCTTGTTGGGTCACAAAGCCAAAGATATCGTAGAAGTCTCGGCTCCGGCAGGAAAAATAAAATACACTATTAAAGCCGTCAAATAACTCCAGTAATAAAGCACAAATACACTTTTACCTATCCGCCCCTAAGGGGGCGGATTTTAGTTGACACGCTTTGACGAAATATCAAATTTTAGCTATGCTAGGGCAATATACTTTACCCTGCCTCTACAGAGGCAAAAATAACGATTGTAATTTTGAGTATGACCGAGCATCAAACCGAAGCAGAAGTCCGATTAAGCCATTTAAAACAAGTGACCGAGGCCGGCCTAAACCCCTACCCGGCAACGACGCCGAAGCATTCGGCGATATCGGCCACCACTAACTTGCCTCTTGAAACGACAGTGACCATCGTTGGGCGAATCACGGCCAAACGGTTAATGGGAAAATTATGCTTTGCCCGACTGACCGATGCCACCGGCGAACAACAAGTAGCTTTTTCTGCCAAAGAATTGGGCGAGGAACGTTATGCCTTTTTTAGCAACACCATTGACCTGGCTGATTTCGTCAGTGTCACCGGCTCACTGTTTATCACTCACAAAGGAGAACGCACAGTACTAGTTACCGACTACTCTTTACTTGCTAAAGCGCTTTTACCCCTTCCAGAAAAATGGCACGGCTTATCCGATATCGAAACACGGTATCGTCAACGGTACTTGGATTTATTAGCCAACAAAGAATCGCTGCGGATTGCCCGCCTCCGGAGCAACCTGGTGCGTGAACTACGCAATTATTTTGACACCCGTGGTTTTCAAGAAGTCGAAACGCCGATTTTACAACCACTCTACGGCGGCGCCAATGCCCGCCCATTCGTAACGCACCACGAGGCGCTCGACATGACACTCTATTTGCGAATCGCACCCGAACTCTATCTGAAACGGTTGATTGTAGGCGGCTTTGAAAAAGTCTACGAAATAGCCCGTTGTTTTCGCAACGAAGGCATCGACCATAATCATAACCCAGAATTTACGCAAATCGAGTATTACTGGGCCTATGCCGATTACAATGATTCGATGGACTTGGTAGAAGAGATGTTACCCTACCTGATTAATGCGGTAGGACTACCACTCCAATTTGAATGCGAGGGCAAAGCCGTGGATTTCACGCCGCCGTATCCGAGAGTGACTATGCGCGAACTTATCAAACAATACGCAAAAATTGATATTGAGGACTATCCAGACCAAGACAGCTTATATGCCAAAGCCCTAGAACTCGGGGTAGAAGCCGAGCCACACGATGGCCGCGGAAAAATTATTGATGAAATTTACAAAAAATTCGCCCGCCCAAAT
Organism: uncultured Gammaproteobacteria bacterium; assembly: GCA_964585245.1. Taxonomy (GTDB): domain Bacteria; phylum Patescibacteriota; class Patescibacteriia; order Magasanikbacterales; family GWA2-37-8; genus CAZEDL01. The sequence goes on along the minus strand of CAZPCV010000001.1, from coordinate 56,954 downwards.
ATCGTCAATCCAATCTTCATGATTGACCACCCCGTAGAATTGTCACCTCTCGCTAAGCGTAAAACCAGCGATCCACGCTATGTAGAACGATTCCAGTTATTATGCATTGGCGGCAACGAACTCTGCAATGCCTTTACCGAACTTAACGATCCGCTGGATCAGGAAGAACGGTTCAAAGAACAAGAACGCCTGCACGCCGAAGGCGATGAAGAGGGGATGCGTTATGACGAAGATTATGTCACCGCCCTCAAACACGGCATGCCGCCCACCAGCGGGCTTGGTATGGGCATAGACCGCCTCGTTAAATTATTAGTGAACGCCCAAAATTTGAAAGAAGTAATTTTATTTCCGACATTACGACCAGCAAAAACTGAACCAGCAGAATCCATATGACCAAAGTAATGGTCTTTGGCACGTTTGATCGACTGCATCCGGGCCATAACTATTTTTTACACGAAGCCAAACAATTAGGCGACGAACTCGTAGTGATAGTAGGACTCGATGAAACAGTTGCGGCAATAAAAAACCACTTGCCTCGCCAAAACGAACGCGAACGCCTGGCCGCTATCGAGAAAAATCCCGCGGTTACGCGGGCACGTCTGGGCAGCCGAGAAGACAAATTTGCTCGTATTAACGAAGAGCGTCCGGATATTATCGCTCTTGGCTATGATCAGACAGCCTTCGTGGACCAACTCGTACAAAAATTTGGCGACACGATCCGTATCGTTCGCTTACCATCTTTTTCTCCGGAAATCTATAAAAGCTCCAAACTTCCTTAGTATGGCCACACTTAAGCCAACCAAAATCCTGATTGCAACTACAAATTTGGGTAAATTTAATGAATTAGTGCTGGAATTTCAAGATTTACCATTCACTTTCATCAACTTGGCTGATTGCGGATTAGCTTCGGTTGAAGCGGACGAACCATTTGGCACCACCGAACAAAATGCCATTCATAAGGCCAGATTTTATGCCCAAAAAAGCGGCCTTACGACCATTGCCGAAGACAGCGGCCTCTTCGTCAAATATCTAAAAGGCGAGCCCGGAGTTCATGCCAAACGCTACGCTCCGACCGACCGGGAACGTATCCAAAAAATCCTGGCAGCTTTGCGCGGTGTACCATTAAATAAACGCCAAGCCTGGTTTGAGAGTACCAGCTGCTTGTACGACCCTAAGACTGATTCTTTTACCGTATTTGTCGGCAAAACCACCGGTCACATCACCGAAAAACCGAGCCGTACCAAAGCCCGCCCCGGATTAGAATATGACGCTGTTTTTTATTACGATGAAGCCAAAAAAATCGGGACTGCGCTCACAACAGAAGAAAAAAATCTGATCAGCCACCGTGGTAAAGTCGCCAACCAAATTAAAATATTCTTGCTGAAACAACTGTCCTTCAAACAATTAATCGTTCCCACGGCTCTCATTATTAAAGACGGAAAAATATTTGTAAATCGCCGCCGCGACCATCGGCCCAGTTTTAATAATAAATGGGAATTGCCTGGTGGGGGAGTAGAAGAGGGCGAAAGCGTGACCGACTGTTTACTACGCGAAGTAAAAGAAGAAACAGGGTTTACTGTCACAATTAAAGACCTGATTCCGCGCATCTTTAATACGGGCGTCAGCACCAACGGATCAGACGGCAGCAACTACCAGGTGTTTATTCTCTGCTACATTTGTTCAATCAAAAGCGGGCAGCTAACAGTACCGAAAAACGAATCAAACGGACACGGATGGTTTACCCTGGCAGAAGCTAAAAAATTAGATTTTTTACCTTTAAATAAAAAAATGTTCAGGCGTAAGGAGTGCCTGGAAATTATTAAAAAATACGTTGAGTAAAACTATATGATCGACATTAATTTAATCCGTACCAACCCCGAACTCGTCAAAAAAAATAATCAGACCCGTAACGTTACGGTTGATCTTGACGCACTCTTAAGCTTGGATGAAGAAAAAAACAAAATCAAAACCGAAGCCGAACGCCTGCGTTCCGAACGTAACAAGCGCTCCAAAGGTAAGCCGACCGAAGAAGAAATTAAATTATTACGCAAACTAGGCGAAGAAGTGGCCGGACTCGAAGACATGGTCGCCGAAAAACAAGCCACTCTTGATCTGCTCTTGGCAAAAATTCCTAACCTGAACCACGAAACTACCCCGGTGGGCAAAGACGAAAGCGAAAACCAAGTTGAGCGCACGATGGGAACAATGCCTGAATTTGATTTTACACCGCTCGAACACCAGTCGGTAGAGCACATAAAGCAATACATCGATCTCGAACGCGGCGCCAAGCTCTCTGGCTCACGATTCTACTATCTAAAAGGCAAATTAGCCATTTTGGAACGTGCGCTTGTCCAGTTTACCCTTGATACTATTCAGCAAAAAGGTTTTGAATTGATTTTACCACCCCTACTCGTCACGGAGCCGGCCATGTATGGTACTGGCTTTTTCCCGGCCGACCGTAACGAAGTCTACACCGTTAACCCGGACGAAGACGATCTCTATCTGATCGGCACTTCAGAAGTTCCCTTGGTCTTCATGCACAGTAATGAAATCCTGAAAGCAGGGGATATGCCCAAAAAATACGTCTCGGTAACGCCGTGTTTCCGCCGTGAAGCCGGCAGTTACGGCAAAGACACCAAGGGTATATTTCGTGTTCATCAATTTTATAAAGTAGAAATGGTCGTATTTTGCCGCCCCGAAGATTCATGGCCGATCCACAGCGAGTTGCTGGCCAACGAAGAAGCGATTCTTCAGGCCCTAGGCCTCCATTATCAGGTAGTCAACATTTGCTCTGGCGATCTGGGCTTCCCGGCTGCTAAAAAGTATGATTGCGAAGGCTGGTTCCCCGGCCAGGCGCGTTTTCGCGAACTTACTTCCACGAGTAACACCACCGATTACCAGGCCCGCCGCAGCAATATTCGCTACGAAACAGCCGACGGTAAAAAAGAATTTGCCCACACCCTGAATGGTACCGCCGTAGCTGATCGCACCCTCCTTGCCATCATCGAAAACTACCAGACCAAAGACGGCCATGTAGTGGTGCCAGAAGTCCTCCGGAAATATACCGGCTTTGATTTGATCTAAGCGAGTATGCAAAAAATTATTAAAGAATTTAAAGAATTTGCGGTCAAAGGTAATGTGGTTGATTTGGCTGTCGGCGTCATTATCGGAGGGGCCTTCGGTAAAATCGTGTCGTCACTGGTAAGCGATATTATTTCCCCGCTGCTTAGCCTGATCACTAATAATATCGACTTAAAAAATCTCAAAATTGTCTTAAAGCAAAATGCCGCCGGAGTGCCTGCTACCATCAATTACGGACTCTTTATCGAAAATATAATCAATTTCTTGATTATATCCTTTGTGATATTCTTGTTTATAAAAGGCTTAAACGCACTTCGAATGCAGAAAGAAGCCAGCGAAGAATCCAAGCCCAAAATCCCACCCCGACAAGAAATTTTACTCGAAGAAATTCGCGATTTATTGTCAAAAAAAGACATAAAGTAGTTTTTTTAATACCACCCCGCTCACAAAGCCGCTTCTATAGTGAAGCGGTTTTTAAAAACTGGTAACTTCAATTTTTAACTATTTTAGGCTATACTACCGCTTACTGACTAAATGTTTAGCAGAGTTTAAGTGTGAATAAATTAGTATGCTGACTTGGATAGAAACCAACTCCCGCGCTATTACGTACAACCTCAAGCAGTTCAAAAAAACGCTCGGGCCCGGCGTGCTACTCATGCCGGTAATAAAACGCAATGCTTATGGACATGGCTTTCTCGAAACGGCACACATAGTGGGGGAGAGTGCGATCGTCGATCGAATTTGCGTAGCCAGTTTGGATGAAGCAGTTTCACTTCTCAAACATGGTATCAAAAAACCTATTGTAATTTTGAGTTTTTATGAACTGGATTCACCAGACATTCTGTTGGCCATTCGCAACAATGTCGCTTTTCCAGTCTACGACAAAAAACAAATCAGCACTTTAGACCGCTATGCCAAGAGTCTAAAAAAAACAGCTATCGTTCATGTAAAAATTGATACGGGCACTTCACGCCTTGGAATATTACCCCATGAAGCCGTTAATTTCGCTACATATATCAAAAAGTTTTCTCACATCAAGTGGGAAGGACTCTGGAGTCATTTTTCTTCCAGCGAGAACGATCCGATGGAAACTGCACGCCAAAAAACCATCTTTGACCAGGTGGTGTCTGATTTGAAACAAGCGGGGAGCGAGCCACCACTAAAACATTTTGCCTGTACAGCCTCTACCATTCTGTACCCCGACACACACTACAATGCTGTCCGAGTAGGGCTCGGCACTTACGGACTGTACCCATCTCTTGCCTGCCAAAAAAAAATCACTCTCAAACCGGCGCTAGCCTGGCACACCCGGCTGATCCAGGTGAAAAATATTCCCGCCGGCACGAGTATTAGTTATGGCAAAACCTTTACCACCAAACGCCCCACCGTGCTTGGTATCCTACCAATAGGGTATTACGATGGGTATGACCGCAAGCTCTCTTCCAAAGCTCACGTACTGGTAAAAGGAAAACGATGCGCGGTACTAGGCAGAATCTGCATGAATTTAACCATGATAGATCTAACCGATCTAAATACACCAGTTAAGCCTGGCGAACAAGTCACGCTCATTGGCAACTCCAAAAAAGCCACTATTTCGGCCGATGAATTGGCAGAAAACAGCACAACAATTAATTACGAAATTGTCGACCGGCTTAATCCACTTATACCTCGCATCATACTCTAACTATGTACCGCTACTCACCGTCGAATCGGTACAATTCGAATAGCAACAAAAAATCGCTGCGTCGAGCCATTTTTTCTTGGCTCAAAAAGCCAACAGCCAAGACACGACCCCATCTGATCACACATCGAGAATTATCATCCTCAGCGGCTTTTATTCCTCGTCGCTCTCGCAGCCTGTCTAATTATAAGCCCCGGACTGAATATATTAAAAAAATAAAATTAATAGCCTTGCCCGTTATCCTCCTTGCCTGGGCCGGAGTATTACTCTTTGCTCCGTATTTTCGTATTACACGCGTTAGCTATTACGGCTTAAATACAGTAAAAAAAGAGGCCGTGGAACAGTATATGAACGAACATATTCTATCTGCCCGTTTTCGGTGGTGGCCGGCACGCAATTATTTTTTAATCAACGGGGGAAGTATCGAGAAAAAACTTAAAAACAATTTTTTCTTTAATGCGGTAGCGGTAAAAAAAATATTCCCTAACCAACTCATCATCGACGTCACCGAAAAAATTTCTAGCATCATCTACGATGACGGGCAACAGTACTATCTGCTGGATCAAAACGGACAAATTATTAAAGCACTGCGACCGGTTGCAGAAACTGAATTAAAAACTACCTACATTCCACCACCCCTGCCCACAATCTCTACCTCCACAATCGAGACAGCATTAGCCACCTCAACCCCTAATACCGCATCCGGTACTATTAAGATTACTCATACCCCTGACAGCAATAGTCTGCGCCAAGAATTTGGTAATTTTCCGATAGTGTACCATAAATTATCCAATCCAAATGACGCGACTTCTACAATTGGGGTGCGCGTCTTCAACCCGATGGGTGTCCAGGGGACACTCGAATGGCAGACACTAGTCGAGCAGCGGGGGATAGGCCAGGTAAAATACTATGTCTCAGATAAAAATACCCCCGGCCTGACCACGATTCTAAATCAACGCTGGAATATTTTGATCGATCCAACCGGCGACCTGAAACAACAAGCCGACAACGTCCAACTTATTCTACGTGAGAATAATCCAGTTCAATATATCGACGTCCGTTTTGGTGACCGGGTGTACTGGAAGTAGAGAAGGGGGATATAACATATTGAAATAGAATAGAGTAAATGATAGAGTATTAACGTCGTATAACATAGATTAAGAGACGTTAACATAGGTCCAGTAAGCCATTTAGATCTAAAATAATCACTCACGTATATATGAAAAAAATTTTATTCATCTGTTGTCTCGTTACCCTGTTAGGGGGCGGCTGCTTAAAAGGCCCTGGATTACCAGAAAAACAATTTATTTCTCAACAACGAGAAAAATGCTTTGAACTGGGTCTGCGCTATAAAAAAGACGAAGAAACAGAGATTAAAGATGGATCCATTCTAAAACCTATTTTTGGTTATAGTGAAGAACGTCGAACCTGCCTATATGTCGGAGGAATACTTGATGCGCATTCCACACAGGAATATGTTATTGACTTGCTTACCAATCAAGCCGTGGCTGAATATATGATTTTTAGAGGCGAGAATGTTTTAGGAAACAAAGTGGATTTCCAGAACGAAAAAGCAAGATTTGATAATGAGATAAAAAGTCAAATCAATCTGAGAAAAAATTAATGTCGTATAATAGTTATATCACTAGCAAATATGCACTATTCTGGCGTTTTATGAATCAATCTTCCACATCTCTTATCAAACACATCACCCCCTTCTTGGACTACTGCGAAGTGGAAAAAGGCTTGAGCCCTACCACCACGCGCAATTATCATAACTTCCTGAAGGTTTTTATCGACTGGCTAACCGAGCAGAGCCTCACTAGTCTAAAGCCGCACGAACTCACCCAGGAGCATATCTGGAATTACCGCCTGTTCCTATCTAGGCACAAAGACAAACATACCAACCAGCCGATCAAGAAAACGACCCAAAACTACTACCTGATCGCTCTGCGCAACCTGCTTAGCTATTTTAGCCTGCGTGATATTGCCGCGCTACCATCTGATAAAATTCAATTGCCAAAATTAACCGACAAAGACAAAGCTATTAAATTCCTCACCTACGAACAGGTCGAGAAATTACTAGCCATGCCGGATATTAGCGACGAATCCGGCCTGCGTGATCGGGCGATTCTAGAGATTCTCTTCTCTACGGGTATGCGCATATCAGAGTTAACGTCGCTTAATATCAGGCTCTTCGATAAGCAAAGTATCATTGCCGGTAAAATTACGGATTTGGAAATAAGTATTGCGGGTAAAGGGGGCTCGGTTCGCACCGTATACTTTTCGGCCCGCGCTCTTAAATGGCTGGGGGCCTACCTGAAACTGCGTCAAAACGACCTCTACTCCCCTCTTTTTATCAACTACGCCAAAACTCAAAAAGACAATACCGAACGCCGCCTCACTCCCCGGTCGATCGAGCGGCTAATGCGCCAGTATACCAGTATGGCCGGGCTGCCAGTAGATGCCACTCCCCATACGCTCCGCCACAGCTTTGCTACCGACCTCCTGGATCAGGGGGCTGATATGCGCTCGGTACAGGAATTATTAGGCCACAAAAATATCGTGACGACGCAGATTTATACGCATGTGACAAATAAAAAATTGCATGATATTCATACTAAATTTCATCGGGGGAATAAATAAGCCCGATCCCAACTACTGTGCATTTTGAATTTGAAAAATTTGCAGGCGATGTGAAAGTAGGATTATCGCTCATGGGGAAATGGGAAAAAAAATTAGTAGAACGGTATGTGGCCAAAATTCCGCCTAGAATTGAAACCTATCATTTGACGCTGACTACTATCCTCTGGAGTGGCGGCATCGTACTATTCGGTTTTTTGTCCCAGTACAATATTCACTGGCTCTGGGGCACTTCGGTTATGATTGCTTGTCAGTACATCACCGATCTATTCGACGGCGCCGTCGGCCGCTACCGCAATACCGGCCTCATCCGTTGGGGCTATTACATGGATCATTTTTTGGATTATATTTTTCTCTGTTCAATACTGGTGGGCTACTCTTTCTTGTTCAACGATAAATTCAACTCACTCTTTTTTATCCTGGTAGTATTTGGCGCCTTCATGGTGAATTCGTATTTGGCATTTGCTGCCACTAATAAATTTAAAATTGAATATTTAAAAATCGGACCGACCGAGATCCGATTGTTATTTATTATTATCAATACGTTATTAATCTTTTTCCATAAAACGTATCTAGTACGACTGTTACCGCTGGTGCTTGTACTGGCTATGTGCGGTCTCGTGTATGCGGTCTACGATACTCAGAAAAAGATTTGGGAACAGGATATGGATATAAAATTAAAAATCCGCAAGTAATGATTTAAATTTTTTAAGCTCTGCGTCAGTTAAATAGGATAAATTTAACTTTTGATTATTAACGTTTTTTAAATTTTTTATATATAACGGTACACTATTACAATTCTCAGAATAAGCAATAATAAAAAAATAAAATTGATCTCGAGAAGGGAAAGAATAAGGCCGTTTATTTAATGGGTCCTGCAAAAGGATTACAAAACATTCTTCATTGTTATTTTGAACTGAAATAAAATCAATATATTCATGAGCTTGGGATGATAATGTTTTTACAATCTCAGCTGAATAAGCATTGCTCCACTTTAAAGGGAGCGGATCTTTATCAGTAATAATTCTTAAAAAATCGTTCGCGGCAACTGCCATTAATTTAACGGTACAATTTTTTGCCTCACTTTTGCCTATATTTTTTATCCTAAGTCTAAAAATACTTTCCCCGTTTTTATCTTTAACAAAAGGCCACTCATTTCCAAATCTAATCTCTAAGAGAGGGGCCGCTCTTCTATTTCTAAAAGGCTCCCAGAATAAAGTTATTAACACGGCGCCTACGGTTCCCACAGCAGAAAGTAAGCCAACCCAATCAAATTTTTTTGAGTTTTCAACTAATTCTATTAAAATCATACTTACTTCAGTGCTGTTTTCTATCGCGGATCAAATACCGACTTATCAAGTGTCTTACGTTTCAAAAACTGCGAAATCCGCTTACCCCCATATACTGATGACAAAATCCCGACTCCATTACACCCTAAATTATACAGCAACACCGGATTGCGCGGCTCGGGCCCGACTACGCGTAAACCCGTTGGGGTATAGGCCATAAGGCCATGCCACTGGAATAAATAATCAATGTTTTCTTTGGGTGCATGGCGATAACTACTGCGGATGAATGCGTCCAACTCGCGTTTGGCCCCATCGGGATATTCGTGCGTATCGCGGTGATACAGGCGCTTGTGTTCCAAATCCGCCTCGGGGCCACCCAGACAAATCAAATTTTCTTCTCCCCGCTCGCGGTGGATGAACCGGCGACGAGTGAAATAATAATACGGCGTATCTTCGTTAATGCCCGGATTCGAGAAATAACTAATCGCTACCGGCGGATGATCGGCATGTTCGAGATAGGCAGACATATAGCCGACTTTCGCGTTCACGCAGCTATGAAACACAGTGTCGATGTCCTCTCCCCCTTCGTGGTTGGTAATCGTAAAATTTTGGAACCCGTTCGTGCAGAGGATTACACGCTTAGTTGATATCGCACAGTCATTAACTTTCAGGGTAGCCGCCTTGGTACCCAGTTCTATTTCGGTTATCGGGCTATGTTCGTACAATGAAAATCGCTCGGGATACGTCTGTAACAAATACTCAATCACATCCTCACAAAACAAAGCACTGTTAAGACAGCCCTTGCGCGAGGCGAGCGCGGCCAGATACCGAGTATCGGTAGTTTCTAGAATCTTTAAAATATAATCTGGCTCAACTACTGCATAGAGGCCTTCATATTCTGGCTTAATTGCACCTAGCACTTCCGGCAGATTGGCCACCAACACCTCTTCTACCCTCAGGCCGGCTTCACGCTGAAATTTGAGGTTGCGCAGATGCAAATTAACTTGCTCCACGCTAGAACAGCCCGCATACCCGGTGCAGACACTGAGTGGCGTAGTTATTTTGGTTTCTTTAAAAATATCTTCGAGCAAATCCCAGGCATGATAGATGGATTCCTGAGCCTTGGCCGCGAGCGATAAGCCATACTCATCTACCAAATGAGCAAAGGGGTGTTCAAAATAACTCACGATTTGCCCTGCATTATGGCCGGTTGCCCCGTGGGCCACTTTATAGGCTTCTACCAGTATAATTTTTTTATCCGTATGTTTAAGGGCAAAATAAGCGGTAGAAACACCGGCAATACCCGCTCCCACAATCACGACATCGGTCGTCAAATTCTGGTCTATCTTACCGTGCTGGCGGCTGAACTTTAACTGATGAATCCAGGGTGATTGCATATACTTAACGGGTAGCACTCATAATAATGAGATCAAGCATGGCTTTAAAACTAATCCCGGCTTTGCCCGCCGCCTCGGGCAACAGGCTCGTGGGAGTCATCCCCGGTATAGTATTGGTTTCAATGACCCACAACTGACCATCGTCTCCGACAAAAATATCGGTACGAGACATACCGCTACAGCGCAGTGCCTGGTGGGCTTTCACAGCCAATGACTGAATACGTGCATTTACTTCAGAAGAAAAATCAGCCGGGCAGACATGCGTCGAGCCGCCGGCTTTATATTTTGATTTATAATCATAAAACTCATTCAAGTTCGGCAGAATGTGCGTTGGTGGCAAGGCAAACGGCTCCCCCCTCTTTTCGAGTACCCCGCACGTTGCCTCCTGACCTTGAATAAATTTTTGTACCATCACATATTCAAAAGATTGAAAAGCCTTCTTGAGCATTACCCCGAGCTGCTCTTCGTTCTTGGGCATATACACACCCACTGCCGAACCTTGGTCCACGGGCTTAATCACAGCGGGAAAGCCAATGGCTGAAATAATGTCTTTTTTAAGTTTGACTGAATCTTTTTTCCATTGTGCTTTGGTAAAAGCCACAAATTCAGGGGTGGGCAATCCATAGGCGCGATACAATTCTGCCGCGACAGCCTTATTCATGCCTAGAGCGCTGCCGAGCACATTTGATCCGGTATAGGCGATGCCTAACAACTGGAGCATGCCCTGCACCGTGCCATCTTCGCCTGGCGTGCCATGTAAGGCCACGAACATCACCTCCACGAACTTACGATCTTTATTAACCAAATCCAACACACGTTTTTTACCCTTATCCGGACAAAAAACAAACTGTCCCTTCGGAGTTAATTCAATCAATTTTACATTATATTTATTTCGGTCCAAATTCGCATACACTGCCTTGCCGGTAACCAAAGACACCTCTCTCTCTGCCGAAAAACCACCAACTAACACTCCGACGGTCATTTTTTTATTCATACATCATTCTTTTTCAGGAATAAAATCCCCTATCGTATATAACTCCTCTAAGCGATCACCTTTTAAACTATCATTAACCGTTAAAAGCATGGTGTCTCTCGATACTGCCGGATTCGTGGCTAACATATTTTTACAAGACTGACATGGCTTTAAAGTAGTTTCATGCGAATGTAACATTGACGGGTCAGTATCTGACTCTTCGGAGATAACTACTATAGCTAGTATCTTTGAGTGAGGATTAATATCCAGCATTTGATCAATAGCTTCGCGTTCCGCACAGCTTTTCGGCAAGTTTTGTGCCTTTTTTTTGTTGCCTCCAAAATATATTGAGCCGTCGGTACAAAGCATGGCCGAACCGACGTAAAAATTACGATATTGGGTACGGTTTTCTCTGGCCAGATCCCTCGCCTTTGTCGCTGCCGCCAACAATTCGCCTTTTCTTTTTTTAAACATTTCCAACTTATCATTTTTTGCAACTTCTGATGAACTTTCGGAAAAATCGTATTGTTCAGGAATTTTTCTAAAACTATTCATAAATTTATTCACCTAAATATGACAACGGATTAACCGGGATCCCATTCAACCGAACTTCGAAATGCAAATGCGGGCCGGTGACAAACGGCCCGGCTCCGACCGTCCCTGGCGTTGCCCCAGAATATCCAATAATATCGCCCTTATTTACGAACTGATCATCAGCCACACTGATCTGACTCAAATGTCCATACACGGTAGAAATATTGCCGGTATGGATCAATAGAACATAGGCGTAACACGAAGATGTGGTACAACGCCGGGCACGACCAACATATCCAGCTGCCGCTGCGCGTACCGGAGTGCCCTGGGCAGCCCGAATATCAATAGCGCTATGCTCGAAGACATTCCGAAATGGATATGACGGATCATGAAACTGTGCCGTCACGTAGTGACTGCTAAGCGGCCAGCTAAGAGCCACATCACCCCCCGCTTTAATTTTTTCTTGTTCAGTTAGCTTACGGCTAACTTCCGCTTCGAATGACCGTACTTCGTTTTCTACCACTTGATATTGCTGTTTCAAACTTTTGAGAAGTGTCGTGTATTTTAATTCCGAGGAACGAGTCTGGACCAATAAGTTCTCTTTGGCAACATGCTGTTCGTTCAAATCCGCTCTTTTGTCTTCCAGATTTTTTTGCAAGCTCAGATACTCGGCTTTACGATTAGCCACTTCTTTTTCTTTGGCGGCCAGATCTTCTTTGGCCAAGCGTAAATTTTTGGCCGACCAACCAAGATCACTGTACACGTTCTCTAGATACCGAGCTTGGTTGTAAAAATCAGCAAAGCTGTCGTTGGTGGCCAGTATTTCCAAATAATTACGCTGGTCATCGGCTTGAATATTTTGAATCAATTTGGCTAAAATTTCTTTTTGCTTGGCAATCACTTTTTCCTTATCGGATATTGAAATCTGTAGCAAATCAATTTCATTCTGCGTTACGCTAATTTTTTCTTTCGTCAGATCGATTTCTGCTTGTACTGCCGCGCCATGATTATCAATAATACTAATTTGATTTTTTAGAGAAATCGCTTCGGTTTGTTTGGCCTGAATATTTTTTTGATAGGTACCGATCGTTTGTTCAAGCTGTTTGATCTTTTCTTTTTGAGCGGCGATTTTATCGTTCAACGCTTTTATTTCTTCGGCTTTTGTATCAGCCAGCGCCAAATTACCTCTTCCAGAGAAAGAAAATGTGAGGCTGACAGCTACTAACGCCAAAATAAAGATTTTTTTAACCATAGGTCTACAGTATACCATGTTTTTGCCCCTCTCTACAGCTTGGCTATAGCCACCGTAAGACGACGCAGTGATTCGGTTTTGCCCAGCACTTCGGCAATATCAAACGGACCAGGGGAATTTTGCTGCCCCGATAACGCTACCCGCAGCGGCCACAAGACGGCTCCATTAGCAAAATTATTAATTTTTATCCACTCGCCAATTTTTTGTTCAAGAATATTCTTTGTCCAATTCGCTTCCTCAAGCGTGGCCAAAAAATCATGCAGTGTCGGCAAAATTTGCCGCACTTCTTCAATATTTCCTTTGCGCCATATTAGCAATTCCTTTTGAAATTCAGGAAGCTTGAAAATAAAAGAAACTGCATCAGGTAATTCAGACAAAGTCTTAACTCTATCCCATTCAAGATCTAAAACTTTCGCAAACCAAACATTATCACCAATAAGTAAATTTCCATAAAGAGGACCCTTAAAAAAAACTTTAACTTTATGAACTAATTCTTGTTTGGGTAATTTCTTAAGATACTGTTTATTATACCAGTCTAATTTTTCCAAATTAAATACCGCTCCGGCTTTATTTACTTTTTCTAATTTGAATTCGCTTATTAAATCTGGCAACGAAAATAGCTCTCGTTCATCGCCCGGATTCCAACCCAAAAAGGCAACAAAATTAAGCAAGGCCTCCGGCAAATAACCTTTATGTTGATAATCCGCTACAGCAACATCACCCTGACGTTTGCTAAGTTTGGATTTATCCGGATTTAACAAAAGCGGCAAATGCGCAAACTCCGGGGCGGTCCAGCCAAAATACGTATAGAGCTGTAAATGTTTGGGCGTACTGCTGATCCATTCCTCGCCGCGGACCACATGAGTAATATTCATCAAATGATCGTCTACCACCACCGCAAAATGATAGGTAGGGAAACCGTCCGATTTGATGAGTACCTGATCGTCGATCAACTCATTTTTAAAACGCACTTCGCCGCGGATTAAATCCGTAAATATCGTTTCGCCGTCATCTGGCATTTTCATGCGCACTACATGCTTTTCACCGGCAACAATTCGTTTGGCCGTTTCTTCAGCGGGCAGGCTGGCACACAGCCCATCATACAGAGTCGGTAATTTTAATTCCTGCTGACGAGCACGCATTTGATCCAGCCTCTCTGGAGTACAAAAACAATAATACGCCTGACCGTTAGCCAATAGGGTTTTAATATGGGTTTGATAAATTTCTAACCGCTCCGATTGAATGTACGGGCCAACCTCACCTTCTTGCATCACCGTATTCTGACCCGGAACGGAAAAAGTATCGAGCGTCACGCCTTCATCCGGAATAATGCCGGCCCAATACAATGATTTTAGGATATTCAGCGTGCCATCGGCAACGTAGCGTTCGCGATCGGTATCTTCGATACGAAGCAAAAACTGGCCACCTTGCTGTTTGGCTAATAAATACGAATACAAAGCGGTGCGTAGACCGCCGACATGCAAATAACCGGTAGGGCTAGGAGCGAAACGAGTACGGATCATATCATTTCTTGAAATAAATAAGGGGTAACTAAATTTTTATTTTGTCTAACAATTTTAAGTATAAAAAAATTATCGTAGCATTCACAATCCGCAGTAAACGGTTTGGCTCTTTAAACACACGATACAGCCATTCTAGCCCAACTTTCCGCATCCAACAAGGTGCCCGCTTAACTTTTTCGGAAATATAATCAAATGCGCCCCCTACTCCGATCGCGATCCTCACTGTAGGCATTTTACCTCTATTTTCACACAACCACTTCTCCTGTTTGCCCATACCGAAAGCAACGAAGAGGATGTCCGGTTTGGTGGTGTTTATTTTTTTAAGTAAATCCTCGTTTTGATCCGGATCAATTTTTAAACCAAAAGAATATAGGTCATGGAACAAAGAACAAGATAGTTGTTCCTTGCTCCTTGCTCTTTGCTCCATAATTTCCGGCCCTTTATCCATCCCGGCAACCATTAATTTAGGGAAACGCTCTAGCAGTTTTTTGGCCGTTTTGTTAACCACCTCGTCGCTCCCCGATCCTAATAAAAAAATACTTTTTTGATTCTGTTCGGCCAAAGCGCACAGTTCCAGCATAAAATCTATTCCAGTAATCCGTTCTAATTTTTCTGAGCTTACGAGCTGCAGGCCTTTACCGTCACATAAATTTAAATCCCCGGTATTGAGTACCTCCCGAAATAATCCGTCAGTTTTGGCCTTAACAACCATTTCCGGATTAGGAGTAAAAATCAAATTAACCTTGTGGGATGACAAAAAATGACGGGCTTTTTTTATTGCTTCGCGCAGGCTCAGCGCATCAATTCTTACTCCCAAAATATATACCGGCTTCATAGCAAATGAAAACGTTCCAGGACTGTATAGTGTGAACCATCGCTATTTAATTCGCTTTTAATCAGGTGTACCTCGCCCACGGTCCACTCTAGTTCACCCAGAGCCTCGTGAGGCAAAACAAAAGGATCAAAATGACTGCAGGGTTTGATACGCCCGAGCGTAACATGGGGCTGCCAGGGTTTATCGGACACCGGGAAGCCAGCTTGGGCCAACTGATGGTTAAGCAACGCTTCTAACTCCATGGCTTTATAACTTTCATCAGCAATTTTTGCGAGAACCACCCGCGGCTCCGCCAGATTGGGAAAAACTCCAAGCCCCTGGGTTTTAAACTGAAAAGCTCTCGATGAGGCGGCAACAGCGGCCAAAATAGAGCTGATAGTGGCTAGTTGCGCAGCGGAACACTCGCCCAAAAACTGTAAAGTAACATGAAAATTATCCGGTTCAACCCAGTTTAATGGTATGTCCGGATTCAAATTTTCCAATATTCGCTGTTGTTTAGTCAGCTCGACAGCCACCGGGCTCGATACCGGTAAAGCAGTAAAAATACGCATAATGAAGCCAGTTTAACATAGATTTGACAAAGCGAAAAGATCTGGTATACTCAATTTATCACTCTATA
>CAZPCV010000001.1:31003-41027 GCA_964585245.1 uncultured Gammaproteobacteria bacterium | reverse complement strand
GCCGAAGCCAAAAAAATGACCGATGAATATATTAGCGTCGAACATTTATTTTTAGCGTTATTGGGTTTACGACATCCGGTCAGTGATATCTTTTCTTCATACAGCATAACTCATGAGTCAGCCTTAAAGGCGCTGGCCAGTTTGCGCGGCAGCCAGCGGGTAGATTCGCCAGACCCGGAAAGTAAATATAACGCGCTAGAAAAATATGGTAAAAACCTGACAGATTTAGCCCGTAAAGAAAAAATCGACCCCGTGATTGGGCGTGATGATGAAATTCGACGGGTCATGCAAATTTTAAGCCGCCGCACCAAGAATAATCCAGTCCTGATCGGTGAACCCGGTACTGGCAAAACCGCCGTGGCCGAGGGTCTGGCCCAACGAGTCGTCAAAGGCGACGTACCGGAAAGTTTGAAAAACAAAGAAATTATTTCGCTCGATATTGGCGCACTGGTGGCCGGAGCTAAGTTTCGCGGCGAATTTGAAGAACGTTTAAAAGCGGTCCTCAAAGAAATTCAGTCAGCGTCCGGAAAAATCATCCTCTTCATTGACGAACTTCATACCATCGTCGGCGCTGGCGGCACCGAAGGGGCGGTCGATGCTTCTAACATGCTCAAGCCCGCACTTGCCCGCGGCGAACTGCGCACGATTGGCGCCACCACACTCAAAGAATATCAAAAGTATATTGAAAAAGACGCCGCTCTAGAGCGCCGTTTTCAACCGGTCATAATTAACGAACCGAGCGAGGGCGATGCGGTCGCGATTTTGCGCGGAATCAAAGAAAAATATGAAGTACATCATGGTGTACGCATCACGGATACAGCTTTAATTTCAGCCGTAAAACTCTCGGAACGTTACATTACTGATCGTTTTTTACCTGATAAAGCCATCGACCTGATTGATGAAGCCGCTTCGGCCTTGCGCCTACAGATGGATTCTATGCCCGAAGAATTAGACAAAATGAAACGTACGGCCATTAAATTAGAAATTGAAAAACGGGCCTTAGCCAAAGAAACCGACGCCGAATCAAAAGAACGACTGGCAAAAGTGGACAAAGAATTGGCCGAAGTGAAAGAACAAAGCTCCGGGTTGGAAGCCAAATGGAAAAATGAAAAAGAAATCATTACCCGTATTCAAGCCTACAAAAAAGAAATTGATCAGTTGAAGCAACAAGCTGATATCGAGGAACGCCGCGGCGACTTACAAAAAGTAGCCGAAATTCGCTATGGACGCATCCCCACCTTAGAAAAATCAATTACGGATGATGAGCACAAATTAATCGAACTCCAAAATACACGGGGTATTCTGAAAGAAGCCGTCACCGAAGCCGAAATTGCAGCCGTAGTGGCCCGTTGGACCGGTATTCCCGTGCAAAAAATGCTCCAAAGTGAAACCAGCAAGCTCACCACCATGGAACAAAATTTGAGTCAGCGAGTCATTGGCCAAAGCGAAGCGGTAGCGGCCGTAGCAAACGCGATTCGTCGTTCTCGGGCCGGGATCGCCCCACCACAACGTCCGATTGGCTCGTTCATTTTCCTAGGCCCTACGGGAGTCGGTAAAACTGAATTAGCCAAAGCCGTAGCCGAATTCCTCTTTGATACCGAGGAAGCACTAGTGCGCGTTGATATGAGTGAATATATGGAGAAGCATAGTGTCGCCAAGCTTATCGGCTCCCCGCCCGGGTATATCGGCTACGACGAAGGCGGACAACTGACTGAAATTATTCGTCGCCGTCCGTATGCCGTTATCCTATTTGATGAAATCGAAAAAGCTCATCCGGATGTCTTTAATTTGTTATTACAAATCTTGGATGATGGCCGCGTTACCGATGCCAAGGGTCGAACCGTTAACTTCAAAAACACCGTTATTATCATGACCAGCAACCTGGGCAGCCACATGATCCTCGATTTCAAAAAACGCGGCGAATTCGGCTTTGAGCATGATCATGCTAAAAAGAAAAAAGACGAAAAAGATATCAAAGAAAAAGTAATGAACGCTCTTCGTGATCATTTTAAACCAGAATTCCTCAATCGTTTAGACGAAATTATCATTTTCCACTCATTAGGCGAAAAAGAAATCGAGCAAATTGTGGATCTGCAACTGGTAGACTTACAAAACCGTTTAAACGAAAAAAGAATTACCCTCACTATCGACCCGGCAGCCAAAAAACACTTGGCCAAAACCGGGTATAACAGCGATTATGGAGCTCGCCCGTTGAAACGTCTGATTCAGCAGGAAATTCTCGATAAGTTGGCCCTAAAATTAATTGCCGGCGAAGTAATCGATGGACAAACTATTTCGATTGGTCTGCATAAAAACGAACTGACCATCACCTAAGCCATTTTCAGACATTTTGGGTTTCCTTTCCCAGAAAGACTATGGTATAGTACCTAATCATTTAGGTACTATTTTTGTCCCAATTTTTTGTTACTATGTCTCTATTTAAAAGATACGCACTCCTCGTGTCGTTACTCGCTCTTAACCTGCCAGGGCTAGCCCAGGCAGTTACTACCGCTGACTTTAACCCGCATTTTATTATTTCTGATCCTGAGCTGCAGGATTACAACAACTGGACCAGCGGAGATATACAAAATTTTTTAGACAGTAAAGGCAGTTACTTACGCCAATACAAAGCTCCCGACGTAAAAGGGGTAGAAAAAAGCGCCGCCGAGATTATTTATGATTCGGCGCAAACCTATCAGATTAACCCCAAATTTTTATTAGTAACGCTACAAAAAGAACAAAGCCTCATTACCGATGATACCCCCTCCTCCCGCCAGCTCGATTGGGCAACCGGCTATGCGGTGTGCGACAGCTGCTCACGCGAAGACCCGAAAGTGGCTAAACACAAAGGCTTCGCCAAACAGGTCGATGATGCGGCCGGAATCATGCGTTGGTATTACGATAATAAAGAAAGGAACTCCATTATACTCAAAAAGGACGTACCGGTTCTCATCGATAACAAGCAAATTATCCCGCAAAGCTGGGCGACGGCTTTTTTATATACTTATACCCCGCATGAACACGGTAATTTAAATTTCTGGCGCATTTGGAATACCTGGTTTGAAGAAATTTATCCGGATGGCTCGTTATTGCAATCAGCTAGTTCGACTGAAATGTGGCTAATTCGAGACGGTGAAAGGCATCGTTTTGCCAATCAAACAGCACTTGTCACTCGTACCGACCCCAAACTAGCTATTATTGTGCCTGATATCCAATTACAAAATTATCCGGTTGGCAAAGAAATTAACCTGCCCAACTATTCCTTGCTCCGAAGCCCTGGTAGAACCACTTATTTACTTGATAATGATACTATTCGTCCGTTTGCCTCGGAGGCTGTTATTCGCACGTTTGGCTATAACCCCCAAGAAATTATTGACGTCAGTGACGCTGATTTAGCTAATTACAAAATTGGTTTGACGATTAACGCCGAAAGTACCGCGCCTGCTGGCGTTATTTATCAAATAACCGATCTGAACAACAAGTACTACCTATTAAAAGACAATCTTTTTTATCCTTTGATTGATAAAAAAGTCGCTGCGACTAACTACAAAAATATCCCGATCGAAAAACATCTGGTAAAAGATTTAAACGCCTTCCCGGTGGCTGACACGCCCATTACGTTTGCCGATGGCTCGCTGCTGAAATCAAACGATAGCAACACCATCTACGTGATCGAAAAAGGCAAAAAACGCAGAATTGCCGATAACGATACCTTTACCGCTCTTGGTTATAAAAAAGAAAATATCGTTACGGTCGATCTGCTCGCTTTACTAACCGTTCCTAGCGGACAATCACTGTTCTTGAACAGCAGCCTGCTGTCTGCCAAAAACAAATTCTTGGGCGACAGCGAATCGGCTGTTCCAAACTCCTTCACTACCAAATTACCCAGTTATCTTGTGGCTGAATACCCGTCGGGACGATTACTGGCCGGAAAAAATATTGATACGGCGCGACCGATCGCTTCTTTCACCAAGCTCATCACTGCCTACGAAGCGCTGAACACTGATTTCAAACCGCAACAAACTGCTACCTACGAAAGCAAAAAATTAAAACAGTATGATAATAAAATTGGATTTAAAGAATCGGAAAAAATTAAAAATATTGACCTGTTAAATGCGCTGCTCATCGGCTCAATTAATAGCGCCTCAGGTTTACTAGCTCAAGGAGTGGGCCTTACGGAAGCCGGTTTGTTGCAACGTATGAATGAACGCCTAAGTGAATGGGGCGCAGACAACTCTTCGCTCGCTGATGTGAGCGGGCTTAACTCCGAAAATAAATCCACACCCCGTGATTTATTAAAAATATTTGTCAAAGTGCTGGCCGATCCGGTCTTAAAACCAATTCTACAAAAATCTACCTACTCCTTTGCTGGTACTGTTGGTAAAAAAAGCTTACCTCATCAAATAAAAAGCACCAACGATCTTTATTTCAGTAGCAATAAAAAACAAAACTATACGATTTTAGCCAGTAAAACTGGCTATACCGACGAAGCCGGTTCGGTACTGATTATGTTGATTCAGGTGAACTCAACTAAAAAACAATATGTACTTATTACGCTTGGCAACCCCGATTATGTTCGCCGTTTCGATGAGCCCTCTCGACTTGCTGAATGGGTAGCCAATGGTAATGTTACGGTTGCTGCCAAAAAATAAAAACGTTCCAATTCACTCCTATTTTATCGCTTAATTTTTCCTACATATGTCGCTTGTTTTCGCTGCCATCACCCCGCACCCCCCGCTCTTGATTCCGAGTATTGGCAAAGAAGCTGCCAAAAAAATCGATAAAACCAAGCGGGCTTTGGAAAAACTAGAAGAAGACCTATATTTGTCAAAACCCGAAGTGATCGTTATCTTTTCGCCGCACGGCAATTTATTAAAAGATGCGTTTACCGTAAATCTGTGTCCGAAATACCAAAGCGACCTACGCGAATTTGGTGACCTTAGTACCCAACTTACTTTTAACGGCGAAATGCAGCTCATGTCGTCGCTGCGCCAAGCATGTGAAAGCGTCAACATCACTTGCCGCTCTATTAGCGAGCCCCCGCTTGATCATGGCGTGACAGTACCTTTATACTTCCTGACCAAACACTTAAACAACATTCCTATTATCCCGATAGGATTTTGCGACGCTGATTGGAAGACCCATTTAGAATTTGGCGGGCTGATTAAAGAACAAATCATGAATTGCAACAAACGGGTAGCGGTAATTGCGTCAGGCGACCTCTCACACGCTCTCACCACCGATGCGCCAGCCGGCTTCAATCCTCTGGGAGCAGAGTTCGACCAAAAAATCCAAAACCTCTTTGCCTTACAAAATACGACCGGCCTGTTACAAATCGACCCCGCCATGATCAGCGCCGCCGCTGAATGCGGTTTCCGGGCGTTTTTGATGCTGAGCGGAGTGTTGCGTGGTGTGAACTATCAATATCACTCCTACTGTTATGAAAGCCCGTTTGGAGTCGGCTACCTTACCGCCAGCTTTACTTTATAAAAGAGAGGAGTTTGTATATTCCTGATCGTGATCGTATGTTTGCTGACATAGTTCTGGCCCGGCGACTGCCCAGACAATTCTCTACGCTTACGTATCTTATTCCGGTTGAATTAAAAAATTTAATTACTATCGGTCAATTAGTGACGGTGCCTTTTGGAAAAAGCCTGCAATATGGGGTAGTAATTAAAACAACTGCCACAGCCCCCTCTCTACCCCCGCAGCAAGTACTTAAAAAAATAAAAAGCATAATCAATCCAGCTCCGGCTTTAACTGCACCCCAATTATTTTTTCTCCAAGAAATTAGCCTATTATACCAAACTTCGCTCGGCTGGCTCATTAAAAACACTTTATTCCCTCTGCAAAAAAGCAAGGTAGCCGCTTTCACGACTGCCAGCAACACTTACCCGTTCCCCACTTCTTCTAAAAATTCGGCAAAAATTAATTTTTTTCATCATCAATCAACAAATGAACTGGATGCTTTTTTACAGGCAGAATTAATAAAAAATAGCGGCCAGCAACTTATTCTAGTGCCAGAGATAGATCAACTAAACGCTGTAAAAAAAAGTATACCTGCTGATTTAAAAACTACCGCCGTACTTTTTGACAGTTCTACCAAACCAAAAGAGCTCTTTTCTATCTGGCTTCGCCTGTGGCGAGGCGAGCCGCTCTTGGTCATTGGCACGCGTTCGGCTTTATTTTTGCCGTGGAGTGTGCTGACTCATATTTTCGTACTCGACGAAGCTAACCCTAATTACAAAAGCTTTGACGCAGCTCCGCGCATCGAAACTCGTGATGCGGCGCGTATGCTTGCCTGGCAACACAAAGCCCACCTGACGCTCTGCGGAAGCGTACCGTCGCTCGAAACCTATTATTTTTCTAAACAAGGTCTTTACGAACATAATCTGGCCGAACCGCTTTTTGAGAAGGCTACAAAAACTAACCACCCTATTGAAATTATAAATCTTAACGATGAACAATACCGTGGCAATCGTTCACCCCTCTCTGAACAAGCTACGGAAGCACTGGGCGAAATCAAGGAGAATGAAATGGCTATTTGTATCGTAAATCGTCGAGGCTCAGCTTCATACATAACCTGTCAGGACTGTCGGTTTATCTGGCGCTGCCGCGAATGCGACCGCCCACTTATTTCACATGAGGCTGCGAGAGTATTGGAGTGCCGTTTCTGCAAAACTAAGCAACCCTTACCCAGTACCTGCCCCAACTGTCGTGGCGCTTTGATCAAGTTTTCCGGAACTGGTACCGAAAAAGTGGAACGATTATTGAAGCCTCTTGCCTCATCACAGA
This sequence comes from uncultured Gammaproteobacteria bacterium, assembly GCA_964585245.1. GTDB lineage: Bacteria > Patescibacteriota > Patescibacteriia > Magasanikbacterales > GWA2-37-8 > CAZEDL01. The sequence continues at coordinate 34,232 of CAZPCV010000001.1, read as the reverse complement.
AAGCCACCCTGATTCGACTCGATGCTGATACCAAAAACAAACTTCCCCCTACTACTGCCCCGCTATGGCTAGTCACTACCACTCTTACTGCCTCAGGTATTCCCTGGGCTAAAGTACGATTAGTCGTTTTTGTTGATCCAGATTCACTCTTGTTTATCCCTGAATTCAAAATAACCGAACGGTTGTGGTATTACCTCCAAACTGCCCGCTATCTGATTCCACCCACTGCCCGATGCCTGCTCCAAACCCGCCATCCCGACCAGGCGATATTCACGCAACTGGCTGCGCCCAGTGTCTGGTATAGTGAGGAATTGAAGCAACGCCGACGGTTTAAATATCCGCCCTATTGGTTCTTGTTAAAACTCAGTTTTGAACACGCTGATCGAGCAGCCGCCACTCGTGAAGCTGATCGTTTATTTAAACAATTAAATGCGTTGACGGAGCTAAAAGAAGACGCTATAGTAATGCCGCCAACCCCCTGCTACCCAGAGCGTAGCAAGAAGGGCTTTGGGTATATTATACTAATAAAACTTAAGCTCGCGACCTACAAACAGACAGCCAAAAAATGTCTGGCGTTTGTCCCCGCAGAGTGGAAAACTGACCTTAATCCGCTGGATTTATTAAGCCCATAATAATCATTCTTACCCTACTAACCACTCCACCTATATGGTGTACGATATAGTCTTTGAACCCAACGAAATATTGCACCGCCGCAGCGCAGATCTGACTCCCGAACAAATCAACACGCCGAAAATACAAAAATTTATCAAGGATATGATAGAAACCATGTACGCCAAAGATGGCGTTGGGTTAGCCGCCGTCCAAGTAGGAGAATCAATGCAGCTCTGCGTCATTGCCAAAAATTTTAACGATCTCAATCCGAATCAGGATTTATGTCTAATTAATCCTACCTGGACCAAAGCTACGCGTCATACCAATTGGGATGAAGAAGGCTGTCTATCGGTGCCGGGGATCTACGGCAAAGTCAAACGATATACGAATTTAAAGGTCAAGGCACTCGACAGTAAAGGCAGACCTCTGGAATTTAACGCCTCTGACTTCTTTGCCCGGATTATTCAACATGAATCCGATCATCTGAATGGTATTTTGTTTATCGAAAAAGCCAAAGACTTGCATCGGTTCGAAAAAAATCCTAGTCGTATTTAATTTACAACCCATAATCTCGCCAGCTCCCATGGCTATCTCTCTTACTTTTTTTGGTACTGATCAATTTGCGGCTGAGATTTTACAGTCGCTTATTGCGTACGAACAATTTAGAGTAGAAGCTATCGTCACCCAGCCTGATCGCCCCGCCGGTCGACAGCACACGTTTGCTCCGGCACCGGTAAAAGAACTTGCTCTAACGCACAACATCCCTCTCTTTCAGCCCTCTTCCCTAAAAAATCCGACTGAACTCCCCACATTGCCTGCTTCGGATATTTTTATCGTCTTTCATTACGGCTTGATTATCCCTGCCTCCATCATAAATCAACCGCGCTTTGGCACTATAAATGTTCATCCTTCTCTTTTGCCTAAATACCGTGGCGCTTCCCCGATTAGGAGTGCGTTACTTAATGGCGAGATGGAAACCGGCATCACGATAATGCAGATGGATGAAAAAATGGATCACGGGCCAATTCTCTCTCAACAAAAAATTGCCATTGCTGCCGACGACACCAATGAAACGTTGTCCAATAAAATCGCCCCACTGGCTTCACGTTTACTAATTGAAACTGTTACCGCATGGACCGAAGGAAAAATTACCCCCACCCCGCAACTACATGAAGCCGCTACTTTTTGTACTACGGTGACGAGAGACGATGGAAAAATCGACTGGCAACACTCTGCTCAAAATATTTATAATCAATACCGCGGCCTCACTCCCTGGCCCGGCCTCTGGACCCTTTGGCAAGGAAAAAGATTAAAATTACTAAAAATCAGCCCCGCTGCCGCTTCTCCAAAAAGTGTTCCGGGCCAGGCGATCATACATGATAACCAACTCTTAATCGGAACGCGTGAGGGAACTCTACTGATACATGAATTACAACTGGAAGGGAAAAAAGCATTGCCCACCGCGGCATTTTTGGCCGGAAATAAAACTATTCACAACGCTATCCTAGGGCACTAGTATGCTCACACCCACTTCCTCTCGTTGGTATAACTACAAAATGTTACTATTCGTTTATTTAGGACTGCGTGTCGGTTCATTTTTTTTTCCGCCCGCTACCCCGCTTCATACCGCTTCAATTATAAATACGTTAGTGGCCAGTGCCATACTACTAATCACCTTTTATCTTTTACTTAGAAAAGATCAGTTAGCCTGGCATCTCATAGCCGCAGAAATTATTCTGGGTGGAGCTGGAAATTTCCTGAGTGTAGGCGGACTATCGCTACGCACCAGCTTGCTGCTCGTATCGCTAGGAATATTTTTCTTCTGGCATGAGTCTCCCCGAACCTGGATTAGGTTAATTAAACAAAACCAAAAAATCAGCCTTCTCATTGGAGCCGTTCTCGGAATAGCGGCTCTAAGCGCTCTACACGGACTACTGTCACACCATCCACTACCTTTTATCTGGGCGGACACTGTTCCATATTTATTTTTTTTATACTATTTTCCGCTACGCCATCTGCTCGCTTCAACACTAGCGCCCAGAGAAGCCAACAATACTTTTTCTACATTTATTGAAAACTGTCTCGCTGCCGCTATCCTGGGTAGCGCTCTATTTATGCTCTTTACGCTGGCGGGGTTTTCTCTCCATCACTTTGAACTACAGGATGCTTACTATCATTGGTTCCGCGATGTTGCCAACGGCAAAATTACTGCTTTGCCTTTTAATTTTTATCGTATCGTATTAAACGAACAGCTATTACTTATACCGATTTTTTTAACACTGATTGATAAGCTATTAGACAAAAAAAGTATTACCTTAAATAAATCCTACAAAACAGGTGCAATGGCTTTGGCAGCAACGTGTTTGTTGATACTTTCACTAAATTTAACGCGTATATATATTCTAGCGTTGGTCGGAGGCCTCTTCATTCTGTCTATCCGGCGTAATTGGCAAAAAGCACTTATATATTCCATTGGCTCATTAACTCTATTCTTCTTCTTGTTCACCGCTCTTCATACTATCGCAAGCCGTGGGCAGAGCTTAGGACTGGAGTTATTTGGCATACGTTTACAAAGTATTGTATCGCCGACTCTTGAAGAAAGTTCACTGAGCCGCAC
>CAZPCV010000001.1:0-30903 GCA_964585245.1 uncultured Gammaproteobacteria bacterium | reverse complement strand
TACGTTTACAAAGTATTGTATCGCCGACTCTTGAAGAAAGTTCACTGAGCCGCACGCTTCTTTTGCCAAAAATCATCGAGAAAATTACTCAGGCCCCGGTCATTGGTCATGGTTTAGGCGATACTGTAACGGTGTACAGCCCGGGAGCTAAACAGCAAATTACCACCCCCCAATTTGACTGGGGCTGGCTAGAAATTGTAGATGAGCTGGGCCTTATCGGCTTAATTGCCTGGGCCACTCTACTTATCTATAGCGTTTGCCGCTCGCTTCCTACTGCCTACTGGGTCCGCGCTACACTAGGGGCACTGGTCATTAGCACGCTTACCGCCCCCATCATTTTTCACGTACTCGGTATTATCTGGCTTACCATCATTTTGTCCACTACTGCTTCCACCCCTACCAGCTCTGTTAAGACAGCCCCATGTTAAGAAAATACCGACAATTATTTAGCAATTGGCTTCAACGACTGCTCACCTACCGGGCCCGGATTGCGATCTGGATTGTGCGTGATATGGCCATGTTTGTTATTTTTCCATTCATTTGGCTCTCTTTATATGGGAGCGAACAATATGTAGCTGGATTTTCTAAAGCTGACATAGTTACCTACTACGTAATAGTTGCCTTTATAAATGTGGTAGTTACTTCGCACATCGGAGAGGTTATTAAACGCGATATCGTGCGGGGAGACTTAAATTTAGCTCTGCTACAGCCGATCCACTATCTTTTTTACCATGTAATTCACGAGCTGACCTATCGTGTCTTTGGGTTGTGCAGCGCTCTTCTTTTTACCTTCGCGATTGCGCTCTTTTCGCCACACTGGCTGGTTATTCCACACGACCCAACTACGTGGTTATTATTTGGAGCAGCACTCTTTTCCGGCTTTCTGATCTCGCAGGCACTACAAACACTCATTGGTATTACTGCTTTTTGGCTCAGTGAAAACAGCGCACTAAACCAAGCCGCCACCTTGCTGCAGATGCTATTTAGCGGTGAAATTGCCCCGCTCAGCTTTTTCCCTGTACTAGTACAATCAATAGCTGTCTGGCTACCCTTTAAATATGTCGTTTATTTCCCGGCCCAAATTTATTTACACCAGCTAAGCCCGGCTGAAATCACTCACAGCTTTATCATTATCACTGTGTGGATGATTGTAATTTTAGCGTTTATATTGGCTATTTGGAAACGAGGTCTACGTCATTATGATGGCTCCGGTATATGATTAAAAAATACCTTAACCTATATCGAATCTTTTTGGGCAACGCGTTGTCGTATGAGTCACAGTACCGCCTCGATACCTGGCTCAAATTAGCAACGAATGTAGTTTGGATAACCATTCTTTTTTCGATCATCGAGGTTATTTTCAATCATACCAGCGCAATTGCGGGATGGACCAAACCGGAGGTTTATTTGTTAACGGTGCTATGGGTACTTATGGATGAACTATTCATCACGTTGTTTCGGGAAAACTTTTATAATTTTTCTACTCTTACCACCCAAGGCGATCTTGATTTTTATCTCACCAAACCAGTAAATACACTCTTTTTGGTTTCCACCCAAAAAATTCTGGCTCGGTCGGCCTATCGTTTCCTGGTGCAATTGTTTATTTTAGCTTGGCTAATTATTCATTTTGATTTTTCAGTATCCCTCTCTAGCGTTATAATGTGCTGTGTCTTATTACTCATCGGTTTATCAATTCAATATAGTTATTCCTTATTTTTTAATATTTTCAGCTTCTGGTTCCTGCGCATCGAAAATATTAATGAAGCGTTGGGCACCTTTTCTTTTTCGGGCCGTTACCCGCTCGAAATATTACCCAAAACCTTGAAAATTATTACTCTCACCGCTATTCCAATTGGACTGTTCGCCTATGTACCGACAGCTACTCTCTTGGGCAAAATTTCGAGCTGGTATATAGGGTATGCGTTACTATTCGCGGCAGTATTATTTTTAATCAGTGTCTCGTTCTGGAATTTTGCACTCCGCCGCTATTCCAGCGCCTCAAGTTAACTATTAAAGCAACCACGGTTATGACCTTGCCTATCATTAGCGTCAAAAATCTGAGCAAAACCTACGAATATTACCAAAAAGAAGCCGGCATGCTGAATTCACTCAAAAGCTTGTTCCATCGCGAAAAACTATTTGCCCAGGCTGTGAAAGCGGTCAATTTTACTATTAATGAAGGTGAATTTGTGGGCTTTCTCGGCCCCAATGGAGCTGGTAAAACCACTACTTTAAAAATGTTATCTGGTATTATTCACCCAACAAGCGGCGAGGCTTCGGTACTTGGCTACACCCCCTTCAAACGTCCATCGGCCTTTCAAAAACAGTTCGCCCTGGTAATGGGACAAAAAAATCAATTATGGTGGGATCTGCCAGCCATGGAGAGCTTTATCCTCAACAAAGAAATTTACGAGGTGCCAGAAGCACAATTTCAGACTACTCTTAAGGAACTCTTGGCAGTCTTGGATATTGGGGATATCGTAAATATACCCGTACGAAAATTATCCCTGGGGCAGCGCATGAAATGTGAATTGGCCGCCGCGCTCCTGCATTCTCCTAAAGTGTTGTTTTTAGACGAACCCACTATCGGCCTTGATGTAGTATCCCAAAAAAATATCCGCGAATTCCTAAAAAAATATAATCGCGAGAAAAAAATTACGATTATTCTGACCTCGCATTACATGGAAGATGTCGAAGCGCTGTGTGAACGCGTCATTATTATTAATCATGGCAACCTGATCTATGACGGCGCGCTTAGTCATCTGCTAGATCAGTATGTTGGGCAGAAAATTCTGGAAGTCACCTTTACGAACCCGGTCACCGAAGCTTCACTGGCGTCACTCGGAAAAATTAAAGAATTCTCTTCTGAGAGGGTAGTGCTAGAAGTCGCCAAAAAAGATACGAAAGAAACAGCCATCTCATTGTTAAGGGATTTTCCGGTGGACGATATTCTGATTAACGAAATTCCCGTTGACGAAGTAATTCGAAATATTTTTACTGCGCCTCAGAAATTAAACTAGGCCATGCTTCTCTAAAACAATACGTTTAGCTGCTTCATGTGCCTGCACGCGTTTATTTTTCCACGGCACTTTAAACATTAGGCGCGGCACCCAGCTACTCATCCCCTGCCGACCGCTCGTAACCTTAGTAAATAATACTTCGGGAATGAAGACGCCCATTTTTCCTTGCGCCAAGAGACTAAGCCACAGATCCCAATCCTGAAAACGTTTTAATTTCTCATCAAATCCACAAAAATCAGCCCGACGAACCAGGGAAGTCGTATCTACAAAATTAATCTTTTTCAAAACTTCGGGATCAAAAGGGTGGGAGCGCATTGTCTTCCAGCCGAACTTAAATTGTGAATACGCATAACTAGAGCCTGGATTCTGCTGCAAAGCAGCCAGCATTTTCTCTAGTAACTGTGGTTTGGCAATTGTATCGGCGTCCCAAAAAATTACATACTCTCCCCGACTGTCTTTGAAGCCTCGGTTACGGGCGGCGGCTGCACCTTTATTTTCCTGCCGAATAATTTTAAGCGGAATGGCGGCCGCCTGAGTTAAAGACAGAAGGCTACTGGCGACTGAATCTAAATTATCAGTGCTGCCATCATCCACGATAATTATTTCTGTCGGGGCTACAGTTTGACCAACAAGTGTTTCCACAGAGCGCAGTATAGTGGCAGCATGATTATATACTGGAATAATAACGCTGATATTCGCACGCATATCTAGTTATTCAGTAAAACCCCAAAAAATTTCTAATTGTTTTTGCCAGGTAAAACGTTCTTCAGCTCGCTGCTTCCCAGCGAGACCTAGCTTCTTTGCATAATCCTGATTGGTTAATAATTCAGTAATCGCGCCGATTGGCATCGTTTCTTGATTAACATCAACCACAAGCCCAGTTACCAAATGTTCGACCGCTTCTTCTACCCCACCTGCTCGCCCAGCCACGACCGGCAAGCCCGACGCCGCAGCCTCCAGGAATACCGTGCCAAATCCTTCTTCTGCTTGTTCATCAGGATGGGTCAACAACACAAACGCGTCGGCCAATTGATAATAGACAGGTAATTCTTCGGACGGTAACGAGCCCATAAAACGAACAATATTCTGTAACGAATTTTTACTGATAAGCCCCATGAACTCAGTCTTTTTAGGTCCGTCTCCAACGACTATCCAAATCAAATTAGGAATTTTCTCTAATAATTTTGGCAAGATATGAATCAGATGCGGATAGCCTTTACCCTCTGCCAAACGCGCCACCGTAATGATGACCTTTTTTCCATTTAACGCTAATTGTGAGCGTAGCTTGCTTAATTTATCAGCTGGCTCCGTCTGAAAAAAATAATCAGCCGGGCTCGGATAGAGTATTTCCAAAGCTGTGGTGACGTTTATTTTATTTTTCAATTTATTAGCTAAAAATTGGCTATTAGCCACTACTCGCTCGGCCCCCCGCAACACGGTCGTAAGAAGGCGACGCTTAAAACTATTTTTGGTAGCAAGCGTTACATCAGTGCCATGCAAAAACACCGTATACGGAATGCCACGCCATTTTTGGATCAGCCAGGCAACATAGCCAACCGGCAGAACCTGGTGCACGTGAATCATCGTGATCCGTTCTTGTCGGCAAATCCTATTAACCTGCCACAATAATCGTACCCAATGCGGCCAGATAAACCACGCATACGGTTTCAAGCGTACCGTTTTCCAGATACGGCGATCATCGCTTGATTGAGCGCCTGGAATAGATGGTGCATACACCATTACTTCATTTGGCAGCAAATGATCGGCAAAATTAACCACATACGAGGCGATGCCTCCGGTTTGCGGTGGATACTCGAGGGTGATAATTAATAATTTCATACTATTTTTGCCCATTGCTCTTTCAAATCTCGTGTCTTTACGGCCCCGGTACAAAAAATAAGAATACAGTATACCAGAGCTCCGACCGGAATCGTAAAATAAAAATTGATTCTGCTGCTTAACCAATATACTACCATACCCATAATAACAGCCGGCCAGAACAACTGGTTAAAATAGCGCCCGATGGTCGAGAGACTAATGTTAATTTTCTTCTTTACCAGATATAATCCGACCAGCCACAACCCGGCATTACTTACTAATTCAGCGCCAGCTGCTCCGATAATGCCGAAGCGCGGGATTAACACAATATTAAGCACGATATTAAACACCAAACTTCCTCCCAGAAGCGCCGTCTGCGTTAACTGATTACCGGTGGCATTTAACGTCGCTCCAGTCACCAAACTTAAAAACGCAAATAAAATTCCAGCTAATAATACTCGCAATACTGGCACCGAAGGCAAAAAATCAGGGCCATACACCGCAGCAATAATAGGCGGCGCCAACACAATAATACCCGCCACTATCGGTAGCAATATAAAAAATAAATACCGCCAGGATTTTTCAAATAATTCAGCGACTTTTTTTACGTCGCTAACAAACCAAGTGCTCATACTGGGATAAACGCTGGCGGTCAGTGCGATCGGGACAAATTGAAAAGCTGTCACAATTTTATTAGCCAATCCCCACCAACCCAAATTCTGGGGACTTAATAATTTTGAAATTAAAACAGTGTCGGTGTATGAATACAGCCGACCGATAAAACTAGCAACCGCAAACGGCCACGCCAATTTAATTAATAATTTAAAAACGGACTGGTTAAACTCTTGGAAAAAAGCTATGCGAAACCGCTTATGCACAATAGCCGCTACATAGAACAGATTACAAAAACTAGGGATAGCATATGCGAGAATCAACCATACTAGCGGCCAATGGTTGATTAACGCCAGCGTACCAATGACGAGCGTCAGCAATTGGGTCCCAATCACCCCCATCGCTTCATAAAACAAATTTTTATGCGCTCGCAAAATACTATAAAAAACGGTTTGCAAATTATCGAATACCATGGTAATTCCCGACACATATACCAGATTCCGGACCAACGGTGAGTAGTTTAATATATTTACCGCCAGAAACACGCAACCGTAGGTAGCTATACCTAAAATAATTTTGGTGCGTAATACCGTAGGTACTAATTCATACATTCGTTTAGGATCTTTCGCCACCTCACGCGTCAGTACTGGCCCTAAACCCGCATCAGCCAACACACTAAAAATAGTGGTAAACGTGATAGCAAAAAAATAAGCCCCGGTTTGTTCCACCCCCAAAAAACGCGCCACCAGCGAAAAATAAACAAACGAGATGGCTTTCTGTATAATAGAAGCTCCCGTTAAAAATGATGCATTTTTAGTGACCGAATATGACATAATGCTATATAGTGTAGCTGGAATTAGAGAAAAAAACAATTCTTGCACCGATTGTAGATAATTAAAATCCCCTCTGTCATAGAGGGGAAGTTAGCAGTTAGTCTAAAAGACTATAGTACCGAAATGACGTCAGCAAACGGAACCAATTTGGCCTCGGACTCATTACGCAATTTCATTTCTACGGCCTGCTTTGCCAGCGTTTTCTTGGAAACAACCAACCGTGCCGGAATTCCGATCAAATCCGCATCAGCAAATTTAGTCCCAGCCGAAACATCGAGCCGATCATCGTACAGTACTTCAATTTTGCGCTCGATTAGTTCCGCATACAATTTTTCCGCAGCTGCGAGAACTTCGCCATCTACCCCCAGGACCACTAAGTGCACCTGGTAAGGAGCGACCGAGCGTGGCCAGACAATCCCCTTCTCATCATTGCATAATTCTACGATGGTTCCGAGGATACGTGATGGTCCAATACCATAACAACCCATTTCCACCAGCTGTTTTTTGTCTTCGGCATCGGCAAAACTGAATTCAAACGCGCTGGAAAAACGCTGATGTAATTTGAAGATATTACCCACCTCAATCGCCCTTTTCTCAACCAAATCAACATTATTGCACTGTGGACAATAATTGTGTTCATCGATAATTTCGCGATTGACGGCGATTCGACATTTTTCACATAAAAAAATCGTATCTTCACCGATCTCGGAAATAGTCTGAAACTCATGGGAATATCGGCTAAATTCACCACCGGATGCGTACGTCAATACCGTCCGCTCGCCCAAACCGAGGCGGGTATAAATCGCCTGATACGCGCCCTGGACCTTTTCATAATACGCTTCGAGATCAGCCACAGAGGTATGAAACGAATATAAATCTTTCATGTTAAATTCGCGCCCGCGCAACAATCCCGACTTAGCCCGCGGTTCGTTACGGAATTTATTTTGAATCTGATAAACGGCGAGCGGCAAATCATGATACGAAAAAACGTATTTCTGTACGAGCGGCGTCACAATTTCTTCATGAGTGGGATTGAGCACCATTTTGGTTTCGCCTGCCCCTAGAGTATGAAACAAAACATCCATCGCATCGCGTCCGGTTTTCACGTAACTGTCGGTCTGAGTCAGTGCCGGCATTAGAATTTCCTGCGCCCCAATCCGATTTAATTCTTCTCGAATAATATTCTGAATTTTACTAAGCACTCTTAGGCCGAGCGGCAAATAGTTGTAGACACCGGCCATTTGTTTGCTGATAAATCCTCCCTGGGTCAATAATTGGGCATTACGGCTGTCTGCATCGGCAGCCACGGTTTTACTAGTTTTACCAAATAAAGCGGAATAGCGCATACCAATCAAAAATCTAAAGGTAATTAATCAAGAATAGTATCATCGAACGTCACAATCGTACCTTGTTTCAGCACTGTCGGAGGCGTAGGGGGTGAAGTGGGAGGACTACCCTGCACCACTCCAGTGCCTGTCGGGACAGGCTGCGGACGATCGACGAGTGGATTTGAAGATGGTGTTAAAATCGGTTTCTGTGGAACAGGTACTGCTGCTGGAGTTATTATCGGCTCTGCCATCACCGCGGGTTTAAGCGATTGAGAAGCGCTCTCTTCTACACGCGGGCTCTGTGCAGTCTCGGTAGGAGTAAAGATATCCAATGCCGGAGGCTCTCTGACCACATCCTGAGACTCTTCTTTGGTAGAATTGGCCGGCAGTATCTGCTCGGTAGTCTTGGGAGTTTGGGGTAAAGAAGGTTGAGATACCGGGGCTTTGGGTAATATGGCGGACAAAGAAATTCCCTTTTGTTCCACATCAACTAGTTGTACCGAAGCAGCTTGAGATGGAGTAGCGGGACGATTTTTCTTTTTATTGCGATTGCGCTGGTTTGAGTTCTGATTTGAATTCTGACTAAGACTGTTAGTTGCTAGAGCAGCACTTTTATTCCCCGACTGCGCGCCACTGCGCTGATTTTGTGAACTATGGGTAACCGGACGACTTTCTGCAGGACGATTGTTAGACAAAGCTGTCCGCTGAATAGTAGTCGGCGCAGAACGAGCCGGTTGTGGATATTGATTTTTTTCTATGCTCATAGGCGGAACAGCTCTATTCATATTCGGGGCAGATGGAGTAGCAGGCATAGACCGAGCCGGAGTGGGAGCGGGCGCACTGGGGCGGGTAGTTCTTTGAAGCGATACAAGCGTAGGAGCCGGAGCAGGTACCCCAGGCTTACTGTCAGCGACTGGCTTCGCCCCACTAGCGGGCTTGTTTGGGTCTTTGAAGGTCACTTCGTCTTCATCCATTTCTAGAGCCCGCGCTTCTTCGTCGCTCATCACCACCATTCCGCTCCAGCGCGCGATTTTATCTTCAATTTTGTCCCGATTCACGGCATAGCGTTCGCGTGAAACCCGAACCACTTTTTCGGTACTGGCGGTAGAGCTACCGATCGGCGGCAAGGTCAATGCGCTGAACGGACGCGAAGCTACCCCATCGATCATGAGTTTTAAATAGGTATGATACTTGGGTAAATTAACCAAATCTTCTTCGACAAAAGTCGGAGCGAATTCTTTAGCCAAAATTTCGGCGTCGCTTGATCCTACGCGAAACGTCACCATAGTACCTACGTTACCGATAACGGCAGCCAATACCATTTCATCCAGCTGCTCCATATATTGATGCGCCATGATCAGATCCAAACGATATTTACGAGCCTCGGACAAAATATTAGCAAAACTCTCGGTAGCGAAATTTTGGAACTCATCCACATACAAAAAGAAATCTTTGCGCTCTTTTTCGGGAATATCAACGCGCTCCATAGCGGCCAGCTGAATACGGGTAATGAGCATACCCCCCAACAAACGGGAATTATCTTCGCCAATGCGCCCTTTTGACAAGTTCATGATCAGAATTTTTTTGGTATCCATTATCTCTCGAATATTAATACGCGATTTTACCTGTGCCACAATATTTCGGATTACCGAAGCCGACAAAAATTGTCCGATTTTATTTTGAATCGGCGACACGGCTTCACTACGAAACTTTTCGGTATAATTGGCAAATTCCGTTTGCCAGTACGCTTTAATAACCGGGTCTTTAGTGTTAGCAACCACTCGCTTACGATATTCTTCGTCGGCCAACATGCGGTTGATACCGAGTAGAGTGGTGCCCGGGAAATCAAGCAACGCTAAAATAGTATTATTCAAAATATATTCCATGCGGGCGCTCCAGACATCCGGCCAGATCTTCTTGAACACGCCCATGAGGCCCGATGCTACCAAATGCTTCTGTTCGGGGTTAACAGTTTCAAGAATATTAAATCCAATCGGATAATCGATATCCGACGGATTAAAATACACCACATCATTAATGCGGTGTGCCGGGATAAAATCAATCACTTTTTCGGCAAAATCACCATGCGGGTCAACCAGCCCTACCCCGTGACCACCATAAATATCATTCAGGACCATGTTTTCGAGAATGGTCGTTTTGCCCATACCTGTTTTACCGACAATATACATGTGGCGCCGGCGATCATCGGTTTTAATGCCAAAACGACGGTTTTGATTACGATAATTAGTCAAGCCAAAAAAGTTGATATTAGGATCAACTTTAATTCCGCCGATCATTAGTGGTTTCTGGTCTCCGGCTTCGCTCATATACCACTTAGTATAGGCTAATTACAGACAAAATACAATCACCCTAATTAATATTCAAATATTTCTGCCAATACTGATAAAGTTCATTTGTTGCTCGTAGATCCCCCACGTTATATTTCGCGATATCCAAGCCTCTGCCAGCTTTAAACAAACCCGCCACGTCATCCCCCGTTACCCCGCCAGATTTTGGACTGGCAATACCAAACGCTCGACTGGCAAGATGTAAACTGCTGCGTTTAAAGACCGCCCCATAAAAACTGAGTTGATCGCACAAATCAATATGCCGACAACCGCGCTGTAATCCCAAATACCGATTGGATAATAAATTTTTGGTCGGTTTAATCTTGTGAATGGCGGAGCGGATCATAAGGAAGGGCGCATCGAATCCACGGCCGTTAAACGTAACAAAATCATCGTACTGGAGTGCTCCTTGCCAAAACTGCTCCAACATTTCTTTTTCGGTACGCTGTTTGAACACTATTCCCTCTTCTTCAAATTCAGGCTGTATTTTGCCTGGATCCTGATAATAGACTACGCCTTTATTACGTTCCGAATCAAGCACACCGATCGCGACAATTTGACCGGTGAGCGGAGAAAACCCCAAGCCATTTTTGATATCTTCGAGACCATTTTCATACTCTTCATCGCTTTTGGAACTTTTATCAAGCCAGTGGGTCAATAGATGCTGAGTGGTTTCATCAAGCGCAGCATAGTCCTCACCGACCGTTTCAATATCAAAAATAAGCGTAGACATATTATAATGTATTTTTTTGAAAATAGAATTTAGAATACTAACCTCAAGGTAAAATCGCGAATTTTAGATAATAAAGATTAGATTATCATGATTGTTTACACTTTGCCCACAAGCCGTTTTTGTTTATTCTGGCATGCTGCTCAGCCTCAACAAATCGAGAACTATATTTTATATCAGGTGGATAGGTGGCGGCTACCGCATAACCAGATTGTACAATCGACAAATTTACAAAAGTCCCATCCTCCAAATAAACATACCGCAAAAGTCGATTATACCGATCTGTTTCTGATACGTCTTTTTCCAGACGAACGTTTTTTCCTGTCAATAAAGTAGCTAAATGTTGCGAAGCTTCTGTGCCAAAACATTCTATCGTTCGCCTAGGGTCAACGCTTTCTGGCGCATCAACTCCAATTAACCGCACCTTTTCGCCATTGTCGAGCTCAAACGTATCACCATCAATAACTCGCGCTACCAAATAATATCGAGAAACCGGCGCCAGTGTTTCGCTAAAATTTTTAACAGCGTTTGGCTCGCGACTAACCTGGACTTGCGGTACAACATTTTTAAAAATAAAATCTAAGGTCAAAGGAATGCTTAAAACAATAAGCATGCCCAAAAAAAACACTCCTCTTTTTACCCCTTTAACTCCGTATTTTTTAAAACTATTCGCAATTTTTTGTTTAGAAAAAGAGAGCGGAGGAAAACTCGCTTGTCGCCAAGGCGGGCGAGATATAATCACTACCACAAGTGAGAAGATGGTTAAGAAAAGCAATGCGTAACCAACTTTATCTATTAATAACCGATAAACGGTACTATCAATTTCATAACAAAAATGTCTTGGGCGTGGAGCCAGACAATTTTTGAAATGCCCAAACCCTGGAACAAACAAGATGGCTAATGGCACCACTACATTAGCAAGCAAAACAGCAGCTAAAACACTAGAAAAAAGGGTTATTTCACAAAAACTAACAATTTTTTTAAACATACACCCTTCAATTCTGAAGCTACTTAATCGAACAAATGCGCAATCTCTTTTACTCCTTCTTTAGCTGCGCTATTTTTAACAATAGAATGCATCGACCCACCCCCATCGCCATCGTAACGCGGGATTATATGCCAGTGCACATGCGGCACGGCCTGCCCCGCCGCTTTGCCATTATTAATACCAATACTCATCCCGTCTGGTTTTAGGCGCTCCTGCACGCGCCCCATGGCCATGTGTAGCCCTGCCATCAGCTGTTGAAACGTTTCCGCACTCATTTCCGACAGGGTTTCGTGGTGTTGCTTGGGAATTACTACTGTATGCCCTTTACTGCAGGGGAAAATATCTAGAAAAGCCAAGACCGCATCGTCTTCATACACTGTATAATTAGGAATTTCTTTATTGATAATTTTACAAAAAATACAGTTCATAAAAAAATATTAATTTCTAACCGCCTTGACTACTGAGGTTTAGTATACCGCCAAACTACCAACGAAGGAAAAGCAGGATTAATACCTCTCGAAAAAACAACGTCCGCTTCGCTTTGTTTAAAAAATTCCTGCACGTGTTGGGCGGGATTTGATACTACGACAAAACAATGATCAGCTCCGGTCGCCTGCCACACCGACTGTGGCCAGCCTTTTTCGGGCTCTGTTTGGATTTGTTTCAACACGGTCGTTAATTCGGCTTGGCCAAAATACTGATTAATCGGGAACCCTCCGCCGATGACCTGTCGGGCTGAAATAGCTTCGAGGGCTAGCAGCGGATACGTGTCGGCAATTACGCAATGCCATGACTCATTCTGATCCTGTGCCCACACCGCCTGCATGGCTGTATACTCATCCACACTCGCTGTGTTAGTATCGGGCCCCAAAGTATATGAAGCCGTGATAGCCGCACTAACCACCAAGATCAAAATAATCTGCCTTAATTTTTTATAATTAAAATCACTTTTCTGCCGGGTAATTTCTATCCACCCAAGAGCAAATAGCACTACCAAACAAACAGCCAAAATAGCGTCCAAACGCCGCGTTAATACCTGTTCTCCCGCCAACAAGTACCGCCCCACCACATACCCCAGCAACAGGCACTCACTAAGTGCTGCCCATACTTTTAACACTAAAGATTGCTGTTTAAAAATCTGCCACAATCCTGCCGCTACAGTTATCCAAAATCCAACCACTACCGCCACCAGCCACCACCGAGAAACGATGAGCCAATTACCGACAAACGCATAACTCGGCACCTGATTAAAAATAATATTTCCTGCTGCAATATCATGGGGCCGTGGCCCAGATGCCAAATACAGTGATAAAAAATTACCGATCAACTGCCGAACCCCCTTGAACATCAGGGCGCCGGATATAAAATGGCTGTAACGGGCTACCACTTCTAAAAACGGTAAAAATAAACCGCCCGCCACAATACAACCCACATCTTTAACATGTTGTAGATGTTGGTTTTTCATCCGCCAACTAATAGCCGATGCGAGCGCCCAGGCCAGCCAAAATAAAATAAAATATAAACTATACCCAAATAACATGAGTAACCCCATCGCAAGCAACACCCCTCGCTGTCCTGGCCGAGGATTTTTAATTCTTTCCAGAATCAGAATCACGCTCAGTAAAAAAATCAATAAACCATAGTTCACCGGCAAGGTAAAAGCTCCGGCACTCGACAAAGCAAACGGCAAGAACCCCAGCCATACTACAAGCAAACGGTGTCGCGGCGAAAAATCCAGTACGGCGCCCAACCGATTCAACAACAGCGGCATAAGTATGGCCGATACCAGTGGCAGCCACCAGGCATACAAAAAAATTAAAGGTACGTGACCCAACCGCGCCACTATGGCAAGCGTAGCCCAAAACTGACTATACGAAAATATGCCCGGATCAAGTTTTTGCACGAACGACAACGGCTCACTGTTTACTACGGCTTTTAGTACTGGCTCTTCGGCCATGATCACTGCCTCGTTGCCCATATGGCGCCAGCCATCGGCCCCGTACATCAAATCGTGCGTGAGCGGCAAAAAACTATGCCACAACAAACTATGGATAATACACAACAACAAAATAAAGCTATGAGACAATCGGGTGTAAATCAGTAAGCCAAGAAAAAAAGTGGCCAAGAAAAAAATTACCCAATACTGCCAACCGATTGTCTGCCAGGGAGTAGCCAGTGTCGCCTGGCTGCGCGAAACATACAAAGTGACAAAACCAACTACAATTAGTATCGCATACGCCACTACTATCAAAATTTTGTATCGCTCAATCCGCGAAAAAACAAGCAATTTTTCATCGTCTCCCTGATTTTTTTCAGCTACAACGGTAGAACTGCCTCTATAAAAGTATAAAATAGAAAATAGTAATCCGGTCAAGACAAGGGAAGTAACAATCGCGAAAGAAGTTAAGCGGCCAAATACTATCACTATGCCTGCCACCGATCCGAGCACGCTAAGCACCAAAAAACCTCCAAGTATCTGTGTCATCCAATTTTGTTCAAAACCAAACATTCGCACCATCACTTCGCTGGCCTGTCGGCCGTTCAACCACAAAAATAACACCAATAAACCACCCCCAACAAATGACGGTAGGTGCCACACCAGATCGGCATATATACCAATACTAACTAAAAAAACAAAAAACAACTGTTTTATGAGAATTTGACGCATGTTTTAAATTTATTTGTTATATAAAGGATACTATTCTATAGCCCAAAAAACAAGCTGGCGTTTGAAGGGTGCCGTTGCCCACATTTTCTCCACACACCTGGCTTGTAGAATCTGCTTTCGTAAGCTACTATCTTAGTTCCCTAGTATTGATAGATGCACAAGGCGCTAAAACTATGTCTGGCTCAATCGACACCATTGATAAAATCCCTCCCCAAAGCCTAGAAGCTGAAATGTCGCTCTTAGGCTCAATTTTAATTGATCCGGAAGCAATGCTTAAAATCGCGGATATCGTCACGCCAAGCGATTTCTATAAAGATGCCCATGCAACCATCTTTGAAGGCATCATTGAATTATACGAAAAAAACGAACCGCTCGACCTCTTGACCCTAAGTAACCGCCTGGAAGAAAAAAAGGTGCTCGAGAATATTGGCGGGCGCTCCTATTTAGCCGCACTGACAAATGCGGTGCCGACTGCTTCGAATGTAGTTCACTACGCACAAATCGTACACCGCAAAGCCACCCGCCGCCGCTTATTAGTCGCTTCACACGAAATTAGCCGCCTCTCGTACCAAGAGGAATTAGAAGATATTGAATCGCTCCTCGACCAAGCTCAACAACATTTATTTGGTGTCTCACAGATTTATTTTAAACAAGGCTTTACCCCCATCCGTGGCGTATTGGCCGACGCCTTCGACCGTATCGACGAATTACACCGCAACAAAGGTCAGTTGCGGGGCGTTCCCACCGGTTTTACCGGCCTCGACAATGTACTGGCTGGTTTACAAAAATCTGATTTAGTCATCGTAGCCGCCCGCCCTAGTGTAGGTAAAACCTCGTTCGTACTCGATATCGTGCGCCACATGGCCACGCGCCAAAAAGTACCGGTAGGTCTTTTTTCACTCGAAATGAGTAAGGAACAACTGGTAGATCGCATGCTCTGTTCCGAAGCCAATATTGACCTGTGGAAAATGCGTACCGGCCGCTTGTCGGAACGACCCGAAGACGATGATTTCCCCCGCATCGGGCACGCCATCGGCACACTGTCCGAAGCCCCTATTTTTATTGATGATTCGCCAAATGTGAACATCATGCAGATCCGCACCAAAGCTCGCCGCTTGCAAGCCGAGCACGGCCTAGGCATGATCGTGATCGATTACTTGCAGCTCATGGAATCGCATAGCGAAAGTGATAATCGTACCCAAGAAATTGCCGAAATTACCCGTGGCCTCAAAGGAATTGCGCGTGAACTCAATATTCCGGTGGTTGCACTCTCTCAGCTGTCGCGTGTTGTCGAACAAAGTAAACCGGCTATTCCAAAACTATCTCATTTGCGCGAATCCGGCTCTATCGAACAAGATGCGGACGTGGTATTATTTATTTATCGCAAAGCCGCGGACCGCAATTACCGCCTCGAAGAAATCCCCCCCGACGAACGCAATCTAGCCGAAATTCATATCGCCAAACATCGTAACGGCCCAACCGGTCTTGTAAAAATGGCATTTAACGACGCCATGGCCTCATTCCGCAATTTGGATACCAATTATGTAGCGCCGAACACAGATGGTGGCGATGCGCCACCGATAGCACTAAAGCCTAAATCCGCTTTTACCAAACAGGCAAACAACCCAGAATATTAAAATAATTCAATAAAAATTAATATTTAAAATTCTATGTCAGTATTCAGCAAACTCAAAGAATTCAAAGATTTGCGCGATCAAGGTAAAAAACTGCAGGATTTACTCGCCGGTGAAAGCGTAACCGTAAAAGCCGCCGGAGACAAAATCGTTTTGACCATGGACGGCAACTTGCAAATCAGTGGCCTGGCCTTCGACGACGAAATCCTTAGTCCAGACAAAAAAGACAAGCTAGTTAGCGGCCTCAAAGAGGCCCATGCTGACGCGCTGAAAAAAATGCAGCGTACCATTGCCACCAAAATGCAAACAATGGGCGGATTTAATTTGCCGGGAATGAACTAACCAGTACTAAGTACTAAGCAGAGCAAGCAAAGTAAGTACCCGCACGTTTAAACAATCACCTGCTTAGAGCTTAGTACTTAATCCGCTTATCGCTGGTATGTACTCCCCCTCAATCAATAATGTACTCAAACAACTAAAGAAACTCCCATCTGTCGGGCAGCATACGGCCGAAAAATTTTTATTTCACTGGCTCAAATCCGGCAAAAAAGAAACGACTGAATTGTTATTAGCCTTGAAAGAGTTAGTAGACAAAGTCAAAAGTTGTGAAATTTGTTTTGATTTCAGCGATCATAACCCCTGCCCTATCTGTGCTAATCCGGCACGCAATCAATCGCTGGTCTGTGTAGTAGCCAACCCGCCGGAATTAGTCGCCCTGGAAAAAACCAAACAATTCACCGGCCGCTATCACGTGCTGCGCGGCACCATCGCGAACGCCGATCCAGAAGAATTAAAAGCGACGAAAATCCCAGAACTACTCGAACGAATCAAAGATACCGCTACTCCACTTAGTGAAATTATCATCGCCCTTAACCCCGACTTACCCGGCGAAACGACCCGGCTCTATCTGGAACAAGAAATTAAAAAATATCAGCCCGGTCTAAAAATCACCCGCCTAGCCCGCGGCCTCCCTATGGGCAGCGATCTACAATACGCCGACGAGATCACGCTTGCGAACGCCCTCCGCGGCCGCACGGACAAATAGATTCACCTCTCAAAACGAAAACCACGCCTTCACCCCGGTGGTTTCTTTACCTAAGCACTCTCACCAACACTCACCCCCGAACACATACGCAACGACGCCATCTGGCCACGATAAGGAGTCACGTTCTTCGCGGATGGGCCCTATTGTTTGAGCCCACAGGCGAGTTTAGGGCCCAAGTGACGACGCATCGTTGGCAGTGGCGAAGTGAAGTATCGGTTCGGCACTTTTTTTGGTTACTTTTTTGTGTGGACAAAAAAGTGACAACACACAAATTATCTTAATAAAAAATCCCCGTTAGTGACGGGGATTTAAAATGCATTTCAGTATTAGCCAATCTTCACTTCCGTATACCGCTGACGTTGACCGTGCACTTTGTGATACCGGACTTTTCGTTTAAATTTCTCGACTCGCACGGTGCGATTTTTACCCTGCTTTACGATAGTCGCAGAAATTGAAGTGCCCATTAACGTAGGCGTGCCGACTTTCAAATCACTGCCATCTTCGGCCGCTTGTAACAAGACTTCATTGAAGCTGATCGTTTCACCCGCTTCACCAGTCAATTTTTCAACTTTAATAACATCTCCGGTTTTAACCCAATATTGTTTACCACCAGTTGCAATAACTGCCTGCATAAAAACTGTTTAAAAAGACTAACAGAGAGGAGTATAGCCTAAAGCCGCTCATTTGTCAATTAAATCCTGTGTATTATTGAGTACTTGTTCCCAAAGCCAGTTATTTGCCTTAACAGCCTGCCGATTAATAGGCCACCGAGACGCGATCACCAATTTTTAGGCTATGCTTAGCCACAAATCCAGACGGAATCTCTAATACCATGGTCGAAGGGGCCCGGCCCGGGTACGGAGTAAGCTCTGCTTCGCTACGGCCGGGTTCGGGCGCTAATTCTGGTGCAATATCAACAATTACCTCACCATCAATCCAAATCATGTCGAGCGCAAAACGCATATCACGCATTACCATAGTATGCTGTTCACGCCGGTTAAAAATAAACAACATACCATCATAGTCGCCCAAACTATTGCGATTGCTCAAGCCCTGAAAAAGATGCCGATCCGTATCAGCCACCAGCACTCGTAATTGCTGTCCGTTAATATTTATTAACCCCGTAGGCCAGTGAAGAGAATATAATTTCACTCCCACCGAAATAATAATAATGCCAATAAGAAAAAGCAGGTGCCAACGCTTCACAGATGTATGCTCTGATGTAATCATATATTTTTTATAACCCGGCTCATCACCGGTAAAAAATCAACCTACTCATTGATGCCGTTTCGGGGCTCGACCCAGCCAGATACCAAACAATCCCATCGCTATCGCAATCCCCACCAAGGTAATTAATTTAAATTTACTTTGCAAAAATAACGTCGTAGCCCCAAACACAGCTGCCACGGCATACAAAAATAAGACCGCCCCGCGCTCCGAAAATCCGGCGTCGCGCAAACGAAAATGCAAATGCTCACGATCACCCTGAAACACCGAGCGTCCATGCCGCCAGCGCACATACATTACCCGCGCCAAATCCAAAATCGGTACGGCCATAACGAGTAACGCCGTGGCAATTTTCCCCCCTGAAATTACCGCCAGCACACCCAACAAAAATCCAAGTAACAAACTCCCTCCTTCGCCCAAAAAAATCTTGGCCGGATGAAAATTGAAACATAAAAAACCTAAAACTGCTCCGGCCGCGATGAGAGCGAGCAGCCCCACATCCGGCTGATAAAATTTCTTGGTGAGAGTCAAAAAATAAATCACGAATAAACCAATGGTCACAATTCCCGCTGCCAAACCGTCCAATCCATCAAGTATCTTGGTCGTAAACATCATCCCCATGAGCCAACAAAATACTAAGCTATCCCCTACCACCACCCAGGTACCCAACGTCCCCAGATGTATCTTCCAAAAATCCAACAACAGCGCCCCGCCGAATGGATTAGTAATTTGCGATAAACTAACACCTCCCAACAGAGCGATCAATACCGCTATTGCGGTTATCATAAGCCGAATCCGAGGTGAAAAAGAACGAACATCATCAACGCTGCCCATAACCATTAAAATAAGACTGGCAAAAAATAATCCCCACAATTGCCGAGGGACAATATGCGGAGCCAGCCGATCGGTGAAAAACATGGCATAGGCCACTACCGACCAAAACGCCAAAAAAATGGCAACACCCCCAAGTAACGGTATGGGTGAAGAGTGCAATTTCCGTTCGCCATCTGGCCAATCAACTATTTCTAAAGCGCGCGCAACATAGCGGACGACCGCTGTTGCAGCCACAGAAATTACAAGAGCAGTGAAAAAAAACCACATAAAAAACCAATCAATTATGATTGGCTCTTAGTATAACATACTTTTATTCCCGCGCCAGACTCTTAACGTGCCATGGCAGTCTGGGTCGTGAGCTCACGATGTTCGATACTCGCAATCGGGGTTAAATGTAATTGTGGCAATCGTGCCTGGATACTGGCCATCGAACGCCCGGCAGCAATGGCCACTTCTAATTTTTGTTGCTCCACCTTCAATTCTGCGATCTGTTTTTCATAATCTTGTATCACATACCCACTGGTAGACAAAGAGCTCATCTGAAACAGGTAGCCGACACCGAGCACTACAACAGTAAACAATAAGCTGCGTTTCAAGCGCGGGGACAATAGCCATACCGGCAATTCAATCGTGTGTAAAAAATAAAGGAAGTGACGAGCTTGATATTCTAATCGTCGTTTTAAGCGCATATAATTACTATCATTTTTTTTCTATAATTCGTAGCTTGGCGCTCCTGGAGCGCGGATTCTGCGCCAGCTCGGCTTCACTGGCGATTACTGGTTTTTTGGTTAGTATATGTACTTGTTCCGCGATTCCTGGTTTTTTGAACCAATGTTTCACTATTCTGTCTTCGAGCGAATGAAAGGTGATAACAGCCAATCGCCCTTTGGGGGCAAGTAATTCGAGCGCTTGCGGCAATACCTGCTCGATCACTTCTAACTCATGATTGACGGCGATGCGGAGCGCCTGAAACACTTTGGTAGCAGGATGAATTCCACCTATCCACGGTATTTCTTTGGTGCTATGTAATTTTGCCCGGTATACATTCAAAATTATTTCTACCAACTCTGTTGTCCGAACCAACGGCGCTGCCTGGCGCTTTTCTACAATCGCTTCAGCGATCGGTTGCGCGAACTTTTCTTCGCCATACACTTGAAAAATTCTACTCAATTCGCTAACCGAATGTGTATTCAGAATTTCAGCCGCTGTTTCAGCACTGCCAGGAGACTGGCCGCTAAATCTCATATCGAGCGGCTCATCAAGTTCAAAACTGAAGCCCCGGCCGCGTTCTGCAAACTGCGGGCTAGACCAGCCTAAATCCAATAAAATTCCCTTAACCGCAGTAAATTGATGTGCGATCGCAATGTTACTGAGATTAACAAAATTATCTCGGACAAAGGTGACTTGAGTTTGAAAAGAATATAAATATTGTTTGGCCCGAAGCAGCGATTCCGGATCCGCATCAATCGCTAACAACTTTCCACTTGGCCCGATCACTTTTAGGAGCGCTTCGCTATGCCCGCCATCGCCCAGCGTACCATCAACAACTACATCTCCGGCGTTAAGTGCAAGACCTGTTATCACTTCGTTCAATAATACCGGCTCATGTCGTGACATACTCATCTGGTTATACGCCTAATTGCCCCATTCTCTCGGCGATAGTATTACTTTCTGCCTCTGTCTGCTGCTTATACCGCTGCCACATTTCGGCATCCCAAATTTCGAGCCGATTATACAAACCGGCAACAATCACATTTTTCTGTAAATGAGCGAACTGCCTTAGGTAATCCGGCACCATCGCGCGGCCCTGTTTATCAACTTCAATTTCCATCGCACCAGCGAGCATGAGACGGGCAAAGGCACGGCTATCAGCCTGGCTGATCGGCAAATTGACTAATTTCTCGGCGAGCTTGTTCCACTCGGCCGCGGTATAGACGAACAAACAATGATCTAATCCGCGTGTTACGACTGCCCCTTTTTTTAGGGCCAACCGAAATTTAATGGGGATGGCAATCCGGCCTTTGTCGTCTAGTGTGTGATTGTATTCGCCGATAAACATAGTTGGTAATAATCACGAAATGCCGCACCGCTTTTAAGTAAACAAGATTAGAGTTCAAGACAACGACATCTCGCGAGCTAAGGGAAGTAAGAAGTGAACAATACAAGCATTGCTGCCCACTAATTAAATACCACTTTATACCACTAGACACCATTCTATACCACTCATCTGCACTCGTCAACAAAATTCCCCAAATCGTTACACGGTAATACTTTGGCTAAGATTAAATAAAAAAATCCACACCATGATTAGGTGTGGATAAGTAAAGTCCACAAGTCTCCCTTCAAGGCATAATACTGGCAAAAACAAAACGCCACGGTTAAGTGGCGTTCTATTATCCTTGCGGATCCACGACAAGTTTTAGCAGTCTTTACATTCTTCACACTTACGGCCTCCGCCGGTTCCTCGTTCCATGTTCTCTCGTTCGATGTTGTTTCCTGTGTTGCACTCCGTATTATCGTGATATACCTCAGATTTACTTGAGTGCCACGGTGCTTTTTTGGACATAGATTTATTTTTAAGCTACATTTCCTAAATGAAGTTTTCGACCTTTACTTATGAAGAGAGCCCCAAAATGCTACGAATGCAAACGGCCTTATGGTGAACAACACGGTTTCCCAGATTTGGTGATACCAAATTGGGCGTGGCGAGCAATTTCACCGGCAGGTAACCTGGCAGGGTTGCTTTGTCCATCTTGTATATGCAAGCGCTTGCATGAAGTTGGAATAAACAATTGTCCTGGCAAGTTTACCTCTGGCCCGTTAGCCTTTGATGTTAAAAGCTGGATTAGATAAAAAAAATCCGCATCTTAGGGCGGACACCCGATAGACCTTCCTTATTAGGGTTGGACTACCGGCTTGTTGCGACACTTGCCGATAGACCGTTGCCGATCGATCGGGGTGTCACCCTAAAACACGGATATTACCGTGACTTGTCCGCCCGCTATTCTCGTGTCGCATGAGAGTAGCAATTGATTTTATTTTCTCTTCATGAGAGCATGATACCATGACTTCAAAAAACGTGTCAAGCGATTTGTATGCCCGAAAAACAAACTAAAAATTCACCTTTCCACTCTACCCTCTCCCAGGTACTAAAGTCTTCAACAAAACCTCAAACCGACGCCGATCATTGTCCTTGCCTCGATTGTTATAATGCCAGACGAAAACGTCCAGATAAGACTGTAGCTGCTCCTTTGAAACAGACTTAAAGGTGCCTTTTAGGCATTTCTTAACGTGCCCCCAGAACCGCTCTACATTGTTGACGTGAGCCGTGCCTTTAACATACTGCTTCTTCGAGTGGTTAACCTTGCTACGGCTTATTCCTTGGGCTAGAACAGCGTTATTATACCGATTGCTACTATCCGTGAACAGCTGGCTGGTTTTCGCTACATGGTCTTCTAGGAATTGCCAAATACTCATAGCTGATAAGTCGGGTACTTTTTCGGCTTTCATCTTACCACCACGTTGCACGGCGGCGATTACTTTTGCTTTATTAGCCATGACTGCTTTGTAGTTTTCGTTATACTTCCCACCGTCACCCTTACCTCCTAAAAATCCTTCGTCCATTTCTACGTCACCATCTAGCTTGTCTTTATCTTGCTTTAAAGCCTCACGGATTAGTTTCATTATCCGATAGGCACATTTGTAGGTTACGTTTAATTGGCGTTGTATCTCTTTAGCGGAAACACCGCTCTTAGCATTGGAGAAGATAAAGATAGCGTGGAACCAGAGGGTTAAAGGGGTACTGGTTTTTTCAAACATGGTGCCGTTCATTGGGGCGATCTGATAACGGCACTTTGAACATTGATACTTGCGGCGGCCAGTAAACTTACCATTAAGCATTTTAAACAGCGGATTGAATGTACCACCACACGAACAGAGGCGGTTATGGGAAGCGTTAAAAAGGTACTCTAAACAGGCGGAGTCATTCGGAAAATCTGCTTGTAATTCTCGTAGTCCGTAGCGATCTTGGTAGGCCATATTAGGGGGATTAGGTCTTAATATGGCTATGTTACTATATTATGATTATGCCGTCAAGGGATACACCTGGTAAAGTCCACAAGTCTCCCTTCAAGGCATAACGCCGATTTAATAAAAAAATCGCCCTTTTAAGGGGATTGCTCATTACAAATCATTCCTTTAAGCGAACGCCTCCATGCTCGTCAAAGATTATTTCTTATGCTTGGTCTTATCGACCGGAATATAAGACATGCCTTTGAATTGAGTTGGCGGAAGAGGTTTTCCCTTCACACCAGTTATCTCAACTCCTGTTTTTCCACCTCGCTTACCTAACACGGCAAATTGAGCAGAAAAAGGAGCAAGCTCACCTGGTTTCAGACTTTTCATAGGATTATATGAATTGCCTAAACGGGTTCGACGACCTCCCGTAACTGTTTAAGCAGTCAGTAGTCACCTGCGTAGCAATCGCAAGCAGGCCGAAGGAGGCGTTCACTCTAAAGAATGATTAAATATTTAATTATGAATAAAAGAATAACGTATCGAGAATTAAAGGCAACTGTACGACTACTTCTTTTCGTCAGTCTCCTTTTCACTGCCATGGCAATGGCACGATTCTTTGGTGTGATCTAAAAATTGTAGTTTAGTAGAAACAGAAACATTTATTATTTGGCTTAAAAACAAAAGCCAAAATAAAGCCTTTTCCAAAAATTCCCAAATCAACTTCTTAGCTAGTAATACGGTTAATTTTGCTTCTATCTTTTCAGTGGAACTAGCGGTGGTACTTGTGTAGTATTGAAATAGCCCGGCCCCAGCGGTTTCCCTAAAATTCTTTGATGTAGTAGAATTTACAGGAATTCCCATAACAATATAATAAGATTTTAAACCAAAATCTAAACTAGTGCCATTATAGCCGCTAAAATTAGCGGCATGAGCTACTTGAAACCTCACAGATTCTACGTTTTTTGAAAAATAGTTTGAACTTGCTTGATTTGCTGATCCAGAAACAGAGAAGAGAAAAAAGCTTAGAACAATACCGGCGATGCTACTTTTAGCAGACGTAAGCAATAACCAATGTCGATCGGTCATTTTTTTACTGATTTCCTGCCGTTTCTTTTTAATACACTCACCTATGGAAAAAAATAGTAAGCGTAATTTTTTGAGCATACTTAAGCGTGTAATATTGCATCGAGTAAAACCTCAAACCGACGCCGATCATTGTCCTTGCCTCGATTGTTATAATGCCAGACGAAAACGTCCAGATAAGACTGTAGCTGCTCCTTTGAAACAGACTTAAAGGTGCCTTTTAGGCATTTCTTAACGTGCCCCCAGAACCGCTCTACATTGTTGACGTGAGCCGTGCCTTTAACATACTGCTTCTTCGAGTGGTTAACCTTGCTACGGCTTATTCCTTGGGCTAGAACAGCGTTATTATACCGATTGCTGCTATCCGTGAATAGCTGGCTGGTTTTCGCTACATGATCTTCTAAGAATTGCCAAATACTCATCGCGGATAAGTCCGGCACTTTTTCGGCTTTCATTTTACCGCCTCGTTGTACGGCGGCGATTACTTTTGCTTTATTAGCCATTACCGCTTTGTAATTTTCGTTATACTTCCCACCATCACCCTTTCCCCCTAAAAATCCTTCGTCCATCTCTACATCACCGTCTAGCTTGTCTTTGTCTTGTTTTAAGGCCTCACGGATTAGTTTCATTATCCGATAGGCGCATTTGTACGTTACGTTTAATTGGCGTTGTATCTCTTTAGCGGATACGCCACTTTTAGCGTTCGAGAAGATAAAAATAGCGTGGAACCAGAGGGTTAAAGGAGTACTGGTTTTTTCAAACATTGTACCGTTCATGGGGGCGATCTGATAACGGCACTTTGAACATTGATACTTGCGGCGGCCAGTAAACTTGTCATTAACCATTTTAAACAATGGATTGAATGTACCACCGCACGAACAGAGGCGGTTATGGGAAGCGGTAAACAGGTACTCTAAACAGGCGGCATCATTCGGGAATTCTGATTGTAATTCTCGTAGTCCGTAGCGGTCTTGGTAGGCCATATTAGGTGGATTAAGTCTTAAAATGGCTATGTTACTATATTATGATTATGCCGTCAAGGGATACACCTGAGTAAAGTCCGAAAATAATTTTTTTTTAAATCTCGACTACTCGTCCTTTAGCAGCTAATGAAACCGGTACCTGAAAATCACCCATGAACCGTTCAGCCAAAACCTGGCTCGTCTCTGGTTCACCATGATTTAAAATAATCTGACGCGGTTTAACGGCAGCCTCCTTGATCCAACCCGCCAACTTGTCTTGGTCGCCGTGCGCTGATAACGCCCCCGTTGCTTTTACCTGGCAGCGTACCGGAATGCGCTCGCCTTTGATAATGACCGGCGATTCGCCATCCAGGATGCGGCGACCGAGCGTACCGTAAGATTGGTACCCGATGATAAGCAGGGTATTACGCTCATCAGATAAATACCGCAGAGCATGATGCACGATCCGTCCGCCGTTCATCATACCGGCACCAGCGATAATTATTTTTGGCCCGGGTGTTTGGTTGATGCGCTTGGATTCTTCGCGCGAATAGGTAAAAATTAAACCAGGGAATTGAAACAGGTCGTCACCGATCGAAATCAAATGTTTGGCTTCGACATCGTAATACCGCGGATACTGGCGATACACTTTTAGCGCGTCAATTGCGAGTGGACTATCTAAAAAAATCGGGATTTTTGGTAATGAATGATGACGCTCCATCAAGTCATTCAGCTCGTAAATTAATTCCTGTGTACGTTCCAACGAAAATGACGGAATCATAAGCACTCCGCCCCGTTTAATTGCCGCTGAAACTAGCTCTTTAATCAGTGCGCGGCGTTCGGTCACGGCTTCGTGCCGGCGGTGTCCATAGGTAGATTCGCACACCAATAAATCCAGCCCGCTGGGCAACGGCGCCGTATCGCGTAAAATCGGCACTTGTACATTCCCAATATCGCCCGAAAAAACAATTTTTTTATTTTCTGACTTGAGCTCGATGAAGGCCGAGCCAAAGATATGCCCCGCATCATGAAATGTTATTTCTATTTCTCCGGCCAAATCCGCAGCACTCTTCAAACGTGTAGGCGTATCGTAATCCACGTTTTTAAACCGACTTAGGACGACCGCAATATCTTCTTCCGTATACAAAGGCGGACGGCCAGTATTTTTTTCTTCGTATTCCATGACTCCGCGAGCATCATTCAAAATAAGGCCAGCCAAAGCAGCGGTCGGCGGAGTAGCATAAAAAAATCCTCGATACCCTTGCTTTACAAGCAGCGGCAACCGACCTACATGATCTAGGTGTGCATGAGTGACAAGGACATGAGTTAAAGTGGCCGGAGCAAACGGCAACGGTTCATAATTTGACTGCTCCTGCTCGGGCCCCCCCTGAAACATGCCGCAATCAATCAAAATCCGGTCCTGACCGGTTTCTACCAAGCTAGAAGATCCAGTCACCTCTCCGGCCGCGCCTAAAAAAGTAATACGCATAGAACAAACAAAAATAGATCCTTATTAAAACATAAAACCAAAAAAGCCACAAAGGAGGATAAAAAGATAAACCCCGCTCCCTATCCAAAAAATAAAAAAACTGTTAAAATTCACCTTACTAATTCATTCCTTATGGCTCGTGACCCGCTGCTCGATGAAGTAGAAATTGTCGAACCGCCGATTGGTGAATTAACCAAGAATCATTTTGGTTTCCGGCGCATTCTGTTTACCGGTTGTTTTGCCATTGTCATATTCATCGTCGGCAGTATTATCGCATTTCGTTTGGCCATCGGACAAGGACCAGAGGTACTATCAACTATTCCAAACAATTTCCCCGCCGAAATTCCGGTATACGACCGCGATGCCATCGAACGCGTTACATTTATTTCGGGCGGATACAAAAACCGCGCTGTCGAAATCGCCGCTTTCTTCCCTAAATTAATTTTGTCACAATTATTTTTAGCTATAAATGGCAGCTCTAACGACAACAAAACCAGCTCCAGCCTGTCGGAAACCTGGAAACTAATGGCTACTCCGGTAACAAACCATCAAGATACCATCCAAATCGAATGGAAAAATATGGGCGCCGAACCTAATTTCGTCATTAACTATTACAAAGTAGAACTGCGCAAAAAAAATTATAAAATCATCCAGGAAACTACCGGTTCTGGGTTAAAACAATTTACATTTTCTAATACTACCGGAATAAACGGCTCTTTGTTGGCCCAATCTGCAGAGGGAAAATCTGGAACTGACTACGCTATCCTGACACTTAACCTGCCTATTTCTACCCCGTAACACGACTGTGTGCTTAAAAAAGTATTCAACTCTTCTAGCCAATCCATTACCGCTGCTGCCTTTATCATCAGTAGTGCCGGTTTGTTTAGCCGTTCGGCCGGGATTGCCCGCGATCATATTTTTGCCAAGCTGTATAGTACCGGGCCAGTAATCGACGCGTATTTCGCTGCCTTTAAAATTCCTGATTTAATTTACAACTTGTTGGTAGTCGGAGCGCTTACCGCCGGCTTTATACCAACCTTCACCAAACTTTGGGAAAAAGACGCAACCCAAACCAGTGCGTGGAAACTAGCCAACAACGTCTTGAATATAGTAGTAATCGCTTTACTCATACTGGCAGGGGTTGGGATGCTGTTCGCGCCGACCGCTGCCCGCATTATTGCCCCGGGCTTCACGGGTGAGCGCCAAGCTCTGGTCATACAATTCACCCGTATCATATTTTTGTCACCGCTCTTTTTGAGTATTTCCATGATTATGGGCGGCATCCTGCAATCACTGCGGCGTTTTGTTTTGTTTTCTATCGCTCCCATTTTTTATAACTTGGGTATTATCCTGGGCGCGACAGTACTAGTGCCTCTATTCGGAACTAATGGCCTAGCCTATGGTGTCGTACTCGGTGCTTTATTACATTGTAGTCTACAAGTCTATGGCGCCTATGCCGCTGGTTTTCGGTGGCGACCACAGCTTAATTGGCGAGACAAAGATACGCACCAGATCGGTAAACTAATGGTTCCACGTACGATCGGTTTGGCCATTAGCCAACTCAACGCCGTAGCCATTACCATGCTCGCTTCGCTCTTACCGATTGGCAGCGTCGCGGTTTATAACTATGCCAATAATTTGCAGAGTGTGCCGCTTGGGCTTATCGGGATCCCCTTTGCTCTCGCTGTATTCCCTTCGCTATCAATTGCCATCGCCCAAAACGACCTAGCTCTCTTTCGCACCCGCCTCACCGAAACGTTGCGTCACATTATTTTCCTTATCATCCCCTTCTCGTTAATCATGCTGCTCTTGCGGGCCCAAATTGTGCGCGTAATCCTGGGGAGCGGCGAATTCGACTGGAATGCCACCATCGCGACCGCCGATACGCTGGCATTTTTTGCTCTTAGTCTGTTTGCCCAGGCGATCACTCCACTCCTCGCCCGCAGTTTCTATGCTTTTTCTGATACGGTTACGCCACTCGTGGTAGCCATCATTAGTGAATTATGCACAATTATTGCTGCACTTCTACTACATAAACCCCTTGGTGTAGCGGGTCTCGCTCTTGCCACCTCAAGCGGTGCTTTTATTAATGCGTTCGGTCTGTATCTATGTTTACGAAAAAAAATTAAATCATTAAATGAGATCGCGTTGCTACAAACAGTCTTTCGTCTCACCGTTGCTGGCCTCGCCATGACACTGACTGTGCAATTAGTGAAATACCCTCTCTCGGAAGTCTTGGATTTGAATCGTTTCTGGGGAATCTTGCTCCACGGCCTTATTTCTGGTAGCCTAGGTATCTTGGTTTATATCGCCATCTGTTGGGTCTTAAAAGTAGAAGAACTTATGAATCTAGGTGCGGCCTTAAAGAAGCGCTGGCTTAGAATAAAGAATGTTCCCATCGGCCTTGATGAAGCTGAAAAAATGTAAGCGCTACCAAGGTGCTTGAATTTAAAACTATGTCCACCTCTATCATTCGCAACTTCTGTATTATCGCCCATATTGATCATGGTAAATCCACCCTGGCCGATCGTTTTTTGGAAGTAACCGGCACCGTCTCGAAACGTGACATGAAAAATCAATTGCTTGATTCCATGGATCTCGAACGTGAACGCGGTATCACAATCAAACTGACTCCGGTTCGCATGGATTTCACCTCCAAAGTCACTACTCCCAACGAACACTTTATTTTAAATTTGATCGACACCCCCGGCCATGTAGATTTTAACTACGAAGTTTCTCGTTCGCTCGCGGCCGTGGAAGGCGCAATTCTTCTCGTTGACGCTACCCAAGGCGTACAAGCGCAAACCATCGGCAACCTGTATCTGGCCCTCGAGCAAAACCTTACGATTATTCCAGTGATCAACAAAGTAGACATGCCGATCGCCAATGTGGAAAAAACTAAGCAAGAACTAATTCACCTCCTGGGCTGCAAAGATGAGGATATCATTCTCGCCTCGGGCAAAACCGGCTTGGGCGTACCTGATATTCTAGAAGCGATTGTAGTGCGTATTCCTCCCCCGCAGGATCAGGCTACAGCCGTACCTCGCGCCATTATTTTTGACTCGGCTTTCAATGAATTCAAAGGCGTGGTTGCGGCGGTACGCGTCGTAGACGGCAGTTTTAAAAAGGGCGACAAACTATTCCTCATGTCCACGCACACCCCGGCGGAAGTGCTGGAAATCGGTTATTATCGACCCAAAATGACGCCGACTACCGAACTTAAAAACGGCGAAATCGGGTATATCGTCACCGGCCTCAAAGAAGTCCGCGACTGTCGGGTGGGTGACACGATTACCCGCCTGGCGAACGACAAAACGAGCGGCCTCGCTACAGAGCCGCTGCCGGGCTATAAAGAAGTGAAGCCGATGGTCTTTGCCGGTATTTTTCCACACGAAGGCGACGGCTACGAAGACCTGCGTGACGCCATCGATAAACTGAAGCTCAGTGATTCGGCGCTGATTTACGAACCCGAACATTCGCAAGCCCTTGGTTTCGGTTTTCGCTGCGGATTTTTGGGCATGCTGCACCTCGATATCTTTCAGGAACGTCTGAAACGCGAACATAATCTGGAAATTATTATTACGGTGCCAAGCGTTGCGTATCATGTGTTTACCACTGCCGGCGATAATTACTTCATCAAAAGCCCCCAAGAAATGCCCGATGCCGCGCGACTGGAACATATCGAAGAGCCGATCATGACGCTCGATATCATCACTCCCAAGGATCAGGTGGGCAGCGTGATGGGCCTCGTCACCGAACGTAAAGGCGAGTATATTACGACCGAATACCTCAGCACCGGCACCGATCAGCGTGCCCTGTTGCATTACAAAATTCCCCTCGCGTCGCTCATCACTGATTTCTATGATAAACTAAAAACCGTGACTTCTGGGTATGCCTCAATGAACTATGAATTTGATCGCTATACCACGACCGAAGTCGTAAAATTAGACGTGCTGGTTGCCGAAGAGCCGGTCGAAGCCCTGTCTACACTTGTGTGGCGCGACCAGGCCTATGCTACCGGCAAAAAAATCGCGGAATCACTGAAAGATTCTCTCCCCAAGCAGCAATTTGAATTAAAAATCCAGGCCGCTATTGGCGGTAAAGTGATCGCCTCCGAACGATTGTCGGCACTGCGCAAAGATGTCTTGGCCAAAATGAGTGGTGGTGACTACACACGCAAAATGAAATTGCTCCAAAAACAAAAGAAGGGTAAAGCCCGCATGAAATCACATGGTAAAATTGATATTCCGACCGAAGCATATTTGGC